>CAYOVG010000333.1:0-7753 GCA_964407285.1 uncultured Syntrophobacteraceae bacterium | reverse complement strand
GAAGGACCACCCCGAATACAACCCTTTAGGGGGTGGATAGACCGCAACAGTCTTCCACGGTGTGGCGCAGACGGCATTTCCTCCTTTTGACTTGATTTCACGACCCCGGAGTGGGATTATCATGCGCCGACGCAACCCGTCGCCTCGATCAGGCATTATGTGTGGAAGGCGCCTGGACCACCAGGCGTGCCCATGAACGATCGGAATGCACCCCCGGTTTACGAGAACGAAAACCCGTAACACGCAGCCCGAGCGTAGCGGTTCACGTCCACGGCTGACGAGATCGCGAACACGGAGCCCGGAGGAGGGGACAAATGACGACATATGAGAAGAGACGGGCCACAAGGTGGAATCTTATCAATAATCTCCGGATTTTTGACGGGGAATCCTTTGTCGGATATCTCGTGGACATCAATGAAGGGGGCATGGGGGTTGTGAGCGAGCGGCCCATCGTGGAAGACGACGGCTATCAGTTGGCTATCGAGATAGTCATGGAAAGAGTCGTCGTCAGGGCGAGGAGCGTCTGGACCAGGAAGGTCGAAGGGGCGAAGAAGATGTATCAGACGGGCTTCAGGTTCCAGGATCTCAAACCGGAAGCCGTGAACGCGGTCCGGTGCCTCACCGAATGCCTCAAGCACGGCCGCGGCTCAATGGACGAAACCACCGGAGACGACGGGTAGCGGGCAGATACAGGACGGGACGGCCTTCGCGCCGAGAATCCCCGCCACCGGGCCGCTACGCAAGCCGTTACGACGGCCAGACGGCGAGGGATATCAGGACCACCATGAAGGCGATGAGTACCGTGAGCGGGGTGCCCACCTTGACGAAGTCCATGAACCGGTAGTTACCGGGGCTGTACACGAGCAGGTTGCCGTGATGGCCGATCGGCGTAAGGAACGCCGTCACCGCGGACATGGCGACCGTGACGACATACGGTTCGGGGGCATGCCCCACCACCTGCGCGAGAGCAACGGCTACGGGTCCGAAAACAGCGGTTGTCGCGGCGTCCGACATGAACTGCGTAACCACGGCGACGATGGCGAAGATGACCAGAAGTATGGCCACGGGATTCCATCCGCCGACCACGTTGCCGAGCCATTCCGCCAGCAGTATGGATGTGCCGGTCTTTTGCATCGCCAGCCCCAGGGGGATCGCTCCCGCGATGAATACGTAGATCTTTACGTCGATGGCCCGGTAAGCCTGCCGGGACGTGATGCAGCCGGAGAGCACCATCGCCGCGGCTCCGGCCAGCATGACGATTTCCAGGCTCCAGAGCCCCAACGCCGCCGCCACGATTGTCGCCAGCATTATCATTCCTGTCGGACGAGCCTTCCGGCGCAGCCGCATTTCGCCATGGAAAGGAATCATCAGCAGGAAAGCGGGGTCATTCGAGACGCGGGAAAGCGACTCACGGTCGCCGTGCAGGACCAACACGTCACCGGGCAGCAGTTCGATACTGGCGAATTCCTGGCACAGAAACCCGCCCCGGCGCCAGAGACCCACCACGTACACCCCATAGCGCCCATGAAAATCCACATCCTGCAGCGAACGATGCACAATATCCGACATCGGGGCCACCACCGCCTGAACCAACTGCTCCGATAAAGCTTCCTCCCCGGCTTCCCTGAGGGCCTTCTCGAATCCGAATCTTTCCACCGGATGCAGTTCGATTCCACTCTCCTGCCGCAATGCGATCAGGTCCTCGGGGGCTGCATGAACCCAGAGCACATCGTCTTCCTTCAACCTGGTGTGGCCGAGAGGACGGCACTGTCCGGCGTCGCCGCGCGTAAATCCCACGGGAGTAAAGCGATATCTTTTCATGGCCATCACTTCGTCGATCGTTTTGCCGGCAAAGGACGAACCGGAAGATATTTTGACCTCCGTGAAGTAGTGATCGAGGCGATAGAGGTCGGACAGGTCTTCCCCACCTTCACGCACGGGCAGCAGATAGCGTCCCAAGAGCATCATGAACAGCGTGCCGGCAAGCGTTATGGACAGGCCGACGGGAGCAATGGAGAATATCTCGAGGGGGGGCCGTCCGGAAAGCCGCAGCACGTCGCTTGCGACCAGAAACGCGGGCGCCCCGATGATCGTAATCGTGGTGCCGAGCGACGCAGCAATCGAGAGCGGCATGAGCAGCTTCGAAGCCGGAATCCCTCGCTCCCGGCACAGGGTGAGAACGACCGGCAGCATCACCGCCGTCGTGGTTATGTGATGCGTGAACGCGGAGAGAAGCGCCACCGATATCATTATAACCGCCATGATCCTGCCGTACCCCTTGCCGGCGAACCTGTCGATCCAGCCGCCGACAGCGTCCGAGAGGCCTGTTTTATGGAATGCGCCGCTCATGACGAAAATACTGACGACAATGATCGCCGGTTCGCTGCCGAATCCGGAGAGCGCCTCCGCTGGGCTCAGCACGCCGGTAGAGGCGAGGGCAAGGACGATCAGGACGGCTACGAGATCGTTGCGGAGCCAGTCGGTCACGAACAGCCAGAACGCAAGAACGAGAATAACAAGGAAGCTGACATGCTGCATGTTGAGGTCAGGCATTGCGAATCGGTCTCCCCTCGGGACATTCCCCGTCCGGCAGGTTCACTTCACGGCTTCCCGACACTGGATTTAATATAAATCGCTATTCGCGAAGGGGCATCCATGAATAGTGGAAATCGCCCGCGGCCTTGCGACTCCCCATACCCGCAACACAACCCGAAACCCCGCAACTCCCAACCCGCAACGCGCAACGCGCGCCTCACCTGGCGGCTTCCTTGCTCCGGGCATCGTCCAGCCTGCTCTTGATCCGATTGATTTCGGCCTCGATTTCCTTGTCCATTACCGGGTTCTGAATCGACTCGACCTGCTTCAGGGGATCTTCGCCCTCGGGCCGCAGAACGCCATCCGGGGCATTGACGGCAATCCCGGCAGGTTCCGCTTTCTCCCGGCGATCCTGGTATTCCATCTGCTTCAAGTCTCTCACGTCATCCATATTTTTGGGAGGTATGTCGGAAATATGCGGTACCCCTCGAGCATCCTTCCACAGGTATACCTTTCGGGCTTCCGCATCTTCGAGGCATAGAAGCGAAGTCACCACAAGCACGAATGCGCTCAGTCGCAGCATAACAATCTCCTGTAAGGGACGGGATGCATTTATAGGAGCGGCCGAATAGCCCGGGGATACACAGAACCCGCACGGATGGATTATACTATTTCACGCCGCTGTTTCAAGCCTTCACGCAGCCCGGCCGTCGGTCTACGGACCGTTACCGGTATTCCCGAAATATCAGGTTTCCATCCCGAAGCGAAAGAATTGTTGTGGCCGGATGTCCATATGTGCTAATCTGAAAGACCTTTGATCTGATTGCTTCATATTGTCTTTAAGAGAGGATGCATCCATGCAGTTCAAAGAGTTGAAACCCGGTGAATGTTTCCGGTTGACCGGAGACCCGGAAATCATGATGAAGGTATCCGGTGACCGGTACCTGAGGAGTTCCAGGGAACCCATAACGGGTAAACTCCTGATGGAAGATATCACAACACCCAAGATCCTGGTGTATCCCTGCAAGTGCAAGCGCTTTCAGAAAAGTCTCACCAGGGAGGAGCAGGAAGCCGTCGACGCCATTGTTGCGGACGGAAATATTCCGGTGTTGAGCCAGTTCTTCGAAAGAGCATGAGGAGGGCATCAAAAGACTATCGATGCCGGCGCCCCGCCCGTCCATTCATTCATCGCCATTCGTCTTCCAGCTTAAACTCTTCTTGAGTTAACGCCAAATAGTAGTTATAATTAATATATGTAACTTCTGGCGTTCTGTGCCCATGGGGCGCCGGACGATGAACTGCATGACGGTGAACGCCCGGCATGCGGGACCGGTGATGGGTCTTTCATCTTTTCATTAAGTGTGATCGTGCTGCGAGGTAATCCGGGCCATGAACAATATCAGTAAAACTACGACAGGATTTCCAGTGGCCAGGCGATGTGACGTTTGCGGAAAACGCACCGTTCTGGCTGTCGATGTAGGGGAACATTGCCTGCTCGAATGCGCGGACTGTGGAAGGGAGTACAGATTTTTCCTTCAGGGATAAGGCCTGTACGTCCGTGGGGGATCACTCCGGTCCGAACCCGCGGAGCGCATATTCGAAAGATGTTCCCTGCCTTGCGCCGGTTGTAAGCATGGATAACCGGTCGTATCGGTCCGGAGGGTTGAGGAATCATCTTCCTCAACCCTCTTCCGTTTTCGGGACCGTCATAACAGCCCGAGAGAATCCATGCTTCGGCCTCGTTTCGTTCTTCCCTACCTTTTACCCGAGTTGACGGCATCCGTTCGGAGCATCACCCGGGAAACACGCCGGAATAGGGATGCAGTTCCCCGTTCATGCAACGGAAGCAGTAGATGTCGATGCAAAACTCCGAACCATGGGAGTACACATTCCCCTGATATCTGCAACCCCTGTTTTCGTCCATGGGCTTCAAAACACTCGAATCTTTCTCTTCCATAACATACTCCTTTATTTGCCGGGAGGACGTATCCGAAACCCCGGCGCGGTCTCCCTCCCTCGACGGAGGAATCCCCCTGTCCGTAAATACAGACATTTACCATGCGAAACAGAAAACGCCATTAGTATACTGTAAGGTCCCGACCGGCCACGGTCAATGGATTCGTCCGGCGTCTCCGACGCGGTTCCGGAAGCCTCCCCGCTTGGAGCCGGCCTTTCCCACTACCGGACCACGGGATCATCTTCCCCGCAATCACCGACCATTCGGAGACATCCTGCCGCAGACCGGCCTCACGCCCGCCCGGCATGGGAGGAAGCCGTTCGAAATGTTTCGCCCTGTACTTCGAGCGCATTTTCATATAAACATCATCTTGCAAAGGATTTAGAGAAAGAATCACGAGATTTCCGATCAGACTCCGAGAGAGCGGCATATGCACCTCGACGTCCAAACCCTGCTCGTGCTGAACCTCGTCATCTGCACGGTCAACGCCCTGAGCATCGCCACCGTTTGGGTCCAGAACCGCAAACGCTACGACGGCATGTTCATGTGGCTCTGCTCCATCGCCATGCAGGTGACCGGCCTGGTTCTGCTGCTCCTGCGGGGCGTCGCGCCGGACTTCCTATCGATAGTTTGTTCGAGCGTCGTCATGTCATCCGGGGCGGTAACGCTCCTTCTCGGGCTGGAACGTTTCTTCGGCGTCGAGGGGCCGAGGGCGCATCATCCATTCCTTCTCTGCGCGGTCGCGGGCCTCGTATCCTACTTCACGTATTTCCAACCGGACATGGGCGCGCAGCTTGTCGTAATGTCCTCCCTTATGACGATCGTCGCATCCCAGACGGCCTGGCTGCTCCTGTACAAAGTCGATCGCGACATGCGCAAGGCGACTCACATTGCCGGGGGCGTGATGATCGGGTACGTTCTCCTGAACCTGGCTACGATCGCCTTCCATTTTTTACACCCGCCCGCGTCGCGGGAGGTCCTCCGGACGGGCGCGGTGGACGCCGTCGCCCCCCTCATGCACATCGTGTTGAATATCTGCCTGACGATCAGCCTCACCATCATGGTCAACAGGCGGTTGCTCCAGGATGTGCGGAACCGGGAAGAGATGTTTTCCAAGGCCTTTTCCAACAATCCGGCGGCGATTGTGTTGACCCGTCTCGAAGACGGTCTGTTCATGGAAGTGAACGATACCTGGGTGGAGCTGACCGGCTACAGCCGGGATGAGGCGATCGGCCGGTCCGCCAGGAGAATGCCCATCTGGCCGAGCGCCGGGGATGCGTCCCGTTTCGTTCGAGAACTGCAGGAAAATGACTCGCTACGCGGATGGGAGCAGGAGTTCCTGAAAAAGTCCGGGGAGATCTTCGTGGCGCAGCTATCGGCGCAGGTCCTGTCCGTAAGGGATGAGAAGGTGATCCTTACGACGCTGGTGGACATCTCCGACCGGAAGCGGGCGGAAGAGGTGCTGCGGGTCGCAATGGACGAACTCGCGCGCGCCAACGCCCGGTTGCAGGAGGCCCTGGCGCAGGCCGGGGAGATGGCCCGAAGGGCGGAAGCGGCCAATGCGGCCAAGTCGGTTTTCCTGGCCAATATGAGCCACGAGATCCGAACGCCTTTGAACGCGGTGATCGGCATGACCGGACTGCTGCTCGACACCGGCCTCACGGCCGAACAGCGGGAGTTTGCACAGACCGCCCGGACCAGCGCTGAAATACTCCTGGGCATCATCAACGATATTCTGGACTTTTCCAAGGTCGAGGCGGGCAAGCTCGATCTGGAGATTCTCGACTTCGATCTTCGGGCCGTCATCGAGGACATCTGCGACCTGCTGGCCCTTCGCGCGGACGAGAAGGGGCTTGAATTCGTCTGCATGGCGGACCCGGCGGCGCCGTTACTGCTGACCGGAGACCCCGGCAGACTCCGCCAGGTGCTGCTCAACCTCCTGGGCAACGCCATCAAGTTCACTTCCCGCGGGGAGGTCAGCCTGCACGTGAGCCTGGACGCCGAAGACGAGAAGGAAGCCGTTTTCCGGTTCGTCGTCTCCGACACGGGCGTGGGCATTCCGTCCCACAAGCTCGGAGAGCTCTTCGAACCGTTCAGCCAGGCGGACGTCTCCATTGCAAGATCGTATGGAGGAACGGGGCTGGGGCTCTCCATCTCGAAACTGCTGGCCGAACTCATGGGAGGCCGGATCGGGGTCGAAAGCGTCGAGGGAAAAGGCTCTACCTTCTGGTTCACCGCGAAGTTCGCAAAACAGCTTCTCGTTCCCGAACGTTCGGCGCCGCATCTTCCCGGCATTGCGGATCATAGGATACTGGTGGCGGACGACAACGCCACAAACCGCCGCCTGCTGACTTCGCTTCTGTCTTCCTGGAACTGCCGGTTCGCCGAGGCGCGGGACGGCCGTTCCGCCCTCGAGGCGCTAAGGAGCGCGAAGAATGGTCCGGACCCGTTTCGGGTCGCCATCCTGGACATGCGGATGCCCGAAATGGGGGGCGAGGAACTGGGGAGGCGGATAAAGGAAGATCCCGCGCTGCGCGACACCATTCTCATCGTCATGACGTCCGCGGGACGACTGAGCGACGCCGGTCGTCTCAAGGAAACCGGTTTTGCGGCCTGCCTGAACAAACCCGTCAAGCCGTCTCAACTCATGGATTGTCTCATGACCGTCCTCGGCGCGGCTGTAAGCCCGCCGGCGAATGCGGACCGGCGCATCACCGCCGCCCTCCATTCCCCCGACGCGCATGAGCGACGCGGAATCCGCATACTCCTTGCGGAGGACAACACTCCCAACCAGAAAGTCGCGCTGAACATTCTCGATAAGCTCGGATACCAGGCCGATGCCGTCTCCAACGGCGAGGAAGCGGTCAAGGCCCTGGAACTGGCGCCCTACGATCTCGTCATCATGGACTGCCGGATGCCCGTCATGGACGGTCTCGAAGCCACGCGCCGGATCAGAAGCCCGGAATCCAAAGTCCACAACCGCGAGATTCCGATCATCGCGCTTACGGCCAACGCCATGAAGGGAGACCGGGACATGTGCATCGAGGCGGGAATGAACGACTACGTGACCAAGCCCGTCGATCCGAGAGCGCTGGCCCAGGCCGTGGAACGGTGGGTTTGCGGACGATTGCATCCTTGCACGGCCCCCTGCGCCGGACCCGAACCGCGCGAGCCGCATAAGCCGCACAAACCGCATACCGGTGAGGAGCCCGCGGATGAAAGGCTCCCGGCGTCCGCCGGGGTTTTCGACCGGGTGGGTAT
>CAYOVG010000332.1:0-7783 GCA_964407285.1 uncultured Syntrophobacteraceae bacterium | reverse complement strand
TCTCCTACATCACCCCAATACCTCTATCTACCACCTGCTCAGCGGGAATTGCTGCCTGGTTATGTTCTATGGCGATCACTGCGTTTGTGGAAAAGGAGGTGGAAGGAAAAAGCGAGTGACGGGTTGGGAGCAGGTGTAGGATTGGAGAAGGCTGGAACGTTTCGACCGTTTATAATGTCTAATGTCGCGAATGCAAGAGACGGAAGCGAGGTAGTGCAAACATGAATAAGAAACTGGTTGTCCTGTTGGCTGGATTTTTTGTCTGCATGATGATGTCGGTCCCCTGTCGGGCTCAACAACCCGGCACCAAGGAAGAAGCCATAGCCATGGTGAAAAAGGTCATCGAGTTTTACAAAGCGAACGGCGGTGAAAAGACCTTCGACGAAGTCAGCAACCGTTCGGGTCAGTTCGTGGACCGCGACCTGTACGTGATCGTATTCGATATAAACGGTAAGTGCCTGGCCCATGGCGCCAACTCTAAGATGGTCGGCCGTGAGCTGATAGAGCACACCGATGTGGACGGCAGGCCGTACATAAAGGAACGCATGGAGATGATGAAGAAGCAGACGACGGGCTGGAACGATTACAAGTTCCGCAATCCCGTGACCAACCAGGTTGAGCCGAAGACTTCCTACAACGAGCGCTATGAGGACCTGGTGTTCGTATGTGGGGTGTACAACCAGCAGTAAATCGTCGCTTGGAGTATATGGCCGATCTGCCGAATGGAGGAGGTATGAGTCTAAATAGAAAACTGTTTTTCGGGTTTGGAGCTGTTATCCTGATAGTGCTGGTGCTCGGCATAATAGCACACCTTCTGTTCAGGCAGATTGGCTCGAACATGAACGCGGTCAACCTGCATAGCCTGCCTGTCGTCAAGCTTGCCGTAAGTCTGCAGAAGACCGCCCTGGAGACCATCGCCGGGGAGAAGGATTTCCTGGTCGGGCAATCGGGCGAAAAGCTGGCGATGGTCGAGGAAAAACTGAAGTCGTTGGATTCCATCCTGCGAGAACTGGAAAACGCCGTCGGGCGTAACAGCGACTCCACGCTGCTGTCCAGGAGCAGCGAGGCGCGAAAAGCGTTGGATGAGCATGGCGCGCTGTTCAAGCAGACCGTGAACGCTCTCAAGGGCAACAAGCAGCAAGAGTCCGTCATGGACGCGAAGGGCGAGACAGTCGATAAGGAACTCGACGCCTTCATGGAGGAGAAAAAGGCGGAATACATCGGAGCCAAGGACTCCCTTGCCCTGATAAACTCCATCTACGCCTTGATACTGGACATTCGGGCGAGAGAGAAAAGCTTCATGCTCGACGGGGACGAGCAGCACATAAAGGCCATTAAACTCAACGCCGACAATGCGGTCCAACAAAGCGAACAACTCGACAAGCTGCTTCGAAGCGATATGGAGAAGAAGCAGATAGGCCTCATCAGGGTCGCCGTCCAGGAACATGTAGATCTTTTTCACGCTTTCATTGCGGAATACCGGAAGTATCCCAACGGGGCCGAAATTCCGCAACTCATCGGCGCCCTCAACAAGTCCGGGGATAAAGCCACTCAGATAACGGAAGACTGCACGCTGGTGAAGCAAAGCGCGGTGGAAAAGTGCGCGCAGGCGGTCTTCCTGGTTCGGGAGATGAGCGAAGAGGCCCTCGGCGCCCGTATATCCGAGAAGAGCTTCATCATCACCAGGGACCGGAAGCACTGGGATGTCCTCAACGAGCACCTCCGCAAGCTCACCGAGAGCTATGCAAAATTGCGCAAGATTTCCAATTCCCCCAAAGACCTGGAGCGTATCGACCGGGCGGAGCAGGCAACGAAGGACTATCTCGCCGCGGCCGATTCCTGGATGAAAACCGACACGGAAGTTCAGCAGAGAATCCTGCCGGGTATGTATATGAACGGAGAGTTGGTGGTTTCGGCGGCGCTCGCCATGGAAAACGACGCCTGGGGAATGTCCGACAGCGCGAGCGACCGGTCGCTGGCGGTCGTCGACAAATCGAACTTCGTGATCAGCGCGGCCCTCGGCATCGGCGTTCTCGTCGGTCTGCTGCTTGCCTGGGGTATTTCGAGGTCCATCACCCGTCCCATCAACAGCATAATCGAAGGCCTCAGTTCGTCCGCGGAGCAGGTTTCATCGGCGGCAAGCCAGATTTCGTCCGCATCGCAACAACTGGCGGAAGGCAGCAGCGAGCAGGCCGCGACGATCGAGGAGACATCCGCATCCCTGGAGCAAATGTCCTCCATGACGAGGCAAAATGCCGAAAGCGCTTCCGAGTGCAAGACGGTGATGCAGGAAGCCGAGCAGATTTTCCAGGTCGTGGACAGGCATATGGGCAGTATGGTCACGGCCATTGAGAACATCTCCCGGTCGAGCGAGGAGACCCAGAAGATCGTCAAGGCCATAGACGAGATTGCCTTCCAGACCAATCTTCTCGCCCTCAACGCGGCGGTGGAGGCGGCCCGCGCGGGCGAAGCCGGAGCGGGATTCGCCGTGGTTGCCGATGAAGTGAGGAACCTGGCCATGAGAGCGGCTGACGCCGCCAGGAATACCAGCAACCTGATAGAAAATACTCTCAAGACCGTCAGGGACGGAAGCGAGATAACGAAGCTCACGCAAGACGGATTCAAGAGAAACGTTGAGATAGCCCACAGGGTGGCCGGCCTCATCGATGAGATCGCGGCCGCCACACGGGAGCAGAGCCAGGGAATAGACCAGTTGAGCAAGGCGGTCCTGGACATGCAGAAAGTGACGCAGGAGAACTCCGCAAGCGCCGAGGAATCGGCGTCGGCCTCGAGGGAGATGAGCGCCCAGGCGGAAGAGATGAAGAGCTTCGTCATAAGTCTTGTCTCCCTGGCGGAGGGGAATAGAAAGGGAGAACGGAACCAGGGGTTGTTGTTGCCCGCGCCCGAGGAAGAACATTTCTCACGCCTTTCGCTACCCGGCCGTACCGTCGGATTTCTGATAGAATCAGGCGGGATGCCTAACGGCAAGGCGAACCGGACTCGACTGCCGGCATCGAAAGCCGGTTCCTCGGGAACGCGCAAGGAACTGGCTCCGCCGCCGGAAGATGAGGATATCGAAGATTTTTAACCGTTTTGCAAGGACCCGTGAAAGAGTCTCTAGCCAGGAAAGGAACTGTATGATGAGTAAAAAGGTTGCTGCGATGGTTTGCATCACGGCCGTCTCTTTTCTTCTGCTGATGGGGACAGCCGGCGTCGGTTTTGCCGCCGAATCGGGAGGCAAGTTGACATTGTCGGTGTTGTGCGACGACACCGCTTCCTCCGAGAAGTTCGTGGACGAGCACGGCCTGTCGATTCTGGTGGAACTCCCCAACGGCAGGCGGTGGCTCGCGGACACCGGCACAACGGATATCTTCCTGCAAAACGCCCAGAGGATGAACCTGAGTCTCGACAACCTCGACGGAATCACCATCAGCCACGGCCACGACGACCACACGGGCGGATTGACGTTCTATCCCCGGCTTAAAGGCAACCCGTCGGTCTACGGACACCCGTATATCTGGCATAAGCAGTACGAGACGAAAAAAGGCGAGCCGGTCAGAATCTGCGGGATGCCCTACCTGGCCCGCCTGTACGCCGATCCCGCATTCAAGCCCGTCAACAACGTAACCAAACTGGATGACGACTTCTACTTCTTTACCGATGTTCCCCGCGAACCGGGGAGCTACGCTCCGGTCAAGGGTAAATTCTTCAACGAGGACTCAACCGGGCCGTGTCCCATTGTGGACGACGCCACACTGGCGATCAAAACCCCCAGGGGCGTCGTGGCCGTGTTCGGATGCGGCCATGCGGGATATATCAATATCCTGAAGGCGATCAAGAAGCAGTTCCCCAAGGACAAAATTCTTGCCGTGGTGGGGGGGCTGCACCTGAAGGGCGCCGACGAGAAGGTGCTCCAGGAAGCCGTTGCCTACACGGATAGCGTGAAGGCCAAAGACTTCGCCTTCTACGGCGGGCATTGCACCGGCGACAATGCGATCAAGTATTTCAAAGCCAAATATGGCGATGAAGTCGTGAAACCGCTGGGGGCCGGGACAGTGATCAAGTTCTAGATGCAATGGTTTGAAAACAGCGCGATTCTGCTTCCCGGTTGCCCGTCGAGGGTGCTCCGTTCGCCCATTTGGGAGACATTGGGGACACTGGGAAAGAACCCCGCGAGTAAGAATGGACCGGGTGGTCCGGGCAACTCGTTGCCCGGACCACCCGGTCTTCCTATCTTCACGGTACTCTTCTTTCCGTCTTCCTCTCCACAACGCGGCAGCCTCTTATTGGAGAGGCATTGGGGCGGGCTACGGTTCGTTCACCGGTTCACCGGGCCAAGGACTGCTCAACACCTGAGCCGACCGGGAAAGGGGACTGCAGTTCCTGCACGCGATGTTCCGACACATCGTCGAGGCGACCGACAAGCTGAGCAGGGAGGAATTCAACTCCGTGCTCTCCCACATAGACAAAGGATTCGACATTATGCCCACTCTCGCACAGCAGTGGTATGCGGAAGGTGAAAGGAAGGGCAGGCGGGAAGGACGAGGAAAAGGGAAGGAGATAGATGGGGCAGCATTGCGAAGCCTTTGAGGCGGTCGTGGAGTTCATCGAAGCGCAGTTCGGGGCGTCGCCTCAAAGTCTCGTGGACAAGCTCGAGCGCATTTAGAGCGTAAAAGCTGGGAGCCGGGGTCGATCCGGGTGAGATGTCGCGTAGAATCGAGCCCACTCGACCTTTCCGGACCCCGAAATGCGTCTTCATGAATCGACCTATTGCTCCCCTTTCTTCGATCTCTCGAGATGCATTCAACAGCTTACCCATAGTCTCCTTCCGCTCCTTTGATCCTCCTTCCACGAAAGGCGCCGGTCGTCACCTGTTCTTCCCACGCACCGGTTTCACGTACGCACCGGTGCGCCGGTCATGCGCACCGGGCTGTGAATAGTATCCATGAATGGACAGGTCCCCTTCCCGAGGAAGATGAAAGAATCGAATCCTCTCCCGCGCCAATCCGTCGCCGTACCCGCGACTGTCGGATGTTCCGAACTGCTCCCGATCCGGTGAGAGCCTGTATGAGAGCCCATAACAGCACATTGCTCGGAACAATTCAAGATGGAAGGTCGTCGCTGAAGGGGCATTGCAGGTAGGGGGGCATAGAACCAGGGGTGCATGGAACGTGGGCGTCCACGCGGGAGCATGTGGGAGTTACGGGTTGTGGATTGAGAGTTGGGCGTTGCGGGTTCCAGAGATTGGACCATTTCGCGGGTAGTGGTGTGAGAACCACGGAGAGCACAGAGAAGGGTTGCGAGGTTAGAGTTACGGGTTATGATTTGTGGATTGTGACTTGCGCATTTCTATTTGTGAGTTGCGGATTGAGCGATTGACCAATTCCCGCGCTCCAGCGCCACGCATAACGCAAAGATCCGTACGGTACAACGGTAGAACTTTTGGGAGGTCATCGCCTTTTGACTTTGGATTTCCGCTTCTTATTGTTGGTGGCGGGTGGCTGGCGAAAACCTGGCCGCAATGGTTTGGCAAGCAAGCTCTGTTTGAGTTGTTTAAGTGAACCCTGCTCAGGATGGTCTTTGGGAATCCTGTTTTGAAGCTCCTCAATCAGATTAAAGGCAATCTGCCGCTGATTGAGGTGGGCATAAATAGTGGCTAGTGATCTAATGGTGCGTATTGTTGTAGGGTGATTTTCTCCAAACAACTCCTTTTGGATATCGAGGGCCTTTTGAGCATACTGGAGAGCTGTCCTGTAATCATTCAATTCACTGTAGTACAAGGCAATATTGTTTAGTGATCTGGTTGTGTACGGATGTCTTTCGCCAAATAGGTCTTTTAAAATATCGAGGGCTTTCTGAGCATACTGGAGAGCCGTCCTGTAATCACCTAATCCACTGTAGTATAGAGCTATATTGTTTAGTGAAATGGCCGTGTACGGATGCCTTTCCCCAAAACGCTGCTTTTGGATATCGACGGCTTTTTGAGCATAGTGGAGAGCTTTGCGAGAGTCACCAAGTTCACTATAGCAGCCAGCAATGCTGTTTAATGAATTAGCCGTGCACGGGTGTTCTTCCCCAAATAAATCTTTACGGACATTAAGAGCTTCTTGAGCATACTGGAGAGCCGTTTTATGATCACCCAATTCGCTATAGAATAGGGCGATGTTGTTTAGCGAAGTAGCAGTATCAGGATGTCTGACTCCAAACAGATCCTTCCGAATATGGAGGGCTTTTTGACCATGCAGGAGAGCTGTTGTGGGATCACCAAGCTGACTGTAGCAATTTGCGAAATCATTCAGAAGGTTTGATTCTAGTTCTCGATCTACTGCCTTTGTCTCTGAAAAAAGATCGAGAGCTATTTCAACTTGCATTCTTGCTTCCTGATAGCGACCGCGATGGAAAGCTGGATATCCCTGTAACCAAGTGAGAGAAACGGCTGACTTAGGGGATATCTTGAGTGCATGGTCTCGCCAGATCCTCAGATGGTCGATTTCACTTTCATATGCAGGCAGATTAGAGAATTCCTCTCTACGATCCTTGAACCAATCCCCAATCCTTTCGCAGATAACGCCAGCCCACTCTCGGCGGTTCGACAATGGAATTTGTTCACGGCGAACTTCACGGACCAGTCGATGAATTGAATAGCTGTCAGTGTCAGGTGTCTCGCGTAAGAGCCTCAGCGAGATGCCAAGACCGAGAGCATCAAGAATTTCGGTAGGGCAGCCTATGTCGAGTAGATAGCACAGGAGTGACCGCCCCATGGGAGCGGAGCCGCTCCATGTCAACAGATCCAGAATCTGACGAAGCTTTGGCTTATCATCGAACACCTCTTCGTCGATTTTCAAGGTGGAGTACAGATCGCTGTTATGACTTGTGGAACTCTGAAGGAACTTTCCAGGCATTGCTGATTTCAAATTCATTTCCAGCATTTCGAGGTACTGGCTCCAACCAACCGGTCGATGACGAAGATATGCTCCTGCCAATTCCAAAGCTAACGGCAATCCATCGAGGCGCCTGGCGATATCACGAGCCGCTTCCTCTTCTGTCTTGCTCCGCGGTTTGTAACCGGCTTCCCCGATCAATAGTTCCAGAGCTTGGCCCTCGTCTAGAAGATCCAGCAGAACCGGGATGAACCCAGGTTGCTCATACCGACTGGTTATGAGTACATCGGTATGAGTCGCAGGGTCCGGCAGGTAACTCTTAATGGACTCCAGATCTTCTACATTGTCAAAAATAATCAGACAGTCCGAATAGCTCCGAATCCGCTGCACTGCGATATCCAGCTTATGTTTATGTTCAGAGTCCGGCGAAATCCATCTGGCCTGATCCACCAGTCTAGTCAACTGTGCGTCGATATCCGAATCTGCTGTCAGCCATATTACTCCATTAGGGTATCTCGCTTTATTGTAGTAGGCATATTCGATAGCAAGTTGTGTTTTGCCAAGACCTCCAAGTCCCTGAAAACTGACTCTCTGACCGATTGCAGTGCGACGGCTTCTGGTTAGTTCCTCCAGGACTTTATCTAGTGCGGCCTCCCGTCCGATGACTTGGTTGCCTTTTGGGGAGTAAGGAACCGAGAAGACGTAGTTGCTTGGATTATAATCGGTGCTGTGCGAAGTTGCAGGAGGGACGTCTTCTGGGGCCGGAACCTCGGGCACATCCTCGTTCTCCGCCACAGTGATTAGCGCGTCGGTATTAAGACCTTCGAGAGTGAAATGGAAACGCCTGTCATCAGCAATTCCCGCTGAGCAGGTGGTAGATAGAGGTATTGGGGTGATGTAGG
>CAYOVG010000331.1:0-7816 GCA_964407285.1 uncultured Syntrophobacteraceae bacterium | reverse complement strand
AAGCTCCCCACTCCATCGCCTACAATATCCTGGCCACCACGGTGAGCGGCACCGCCCAGGCCGGAGGCGCAAACTCCATCACGCTCGAATCCTGGGAGAACGCCTCCGACGATTACTACAATGGCTATCGTATCGAAATCACGGGCGGGACCGGTTCCGGGCAGGCGCGGCGGATCACCGGCTACGTGGGCTCCACGAAGACGGCCACCGTCAACAGGTCCTGGAGGACTCAGCCCGATACCACCTCCGTATACGAAATCACCGAAGACCATAACATCACGGCCGATCTCCAGGCCATTCTCGACTGGATCGACGGCGCCGGCGAGCCTTACATCTCCACTTACCGGCCTCCCCAGTCGGGAGTCGTCGCGGACAACTTCGATTGGACCTTTCTCCATGGCGGGACGGCTTCGACTCCGACCGTATCCGACTGGCAGGATTGCTTCGACATCCTGCAGACCGAAGACATTCAGTGCCTCGTGCCGCTTTCGTCCAATTCCGCGATCCACGCCATGTCCGACGCGCACTGTCAGTACATGAGCAACGCAGGCGGGATGGAGCGGCGCTGTATCGTGGGCGGCGCGCTGGGCGAGGACATCGATTCGGCGGTGGCCAGGGCGTATGCGCTCAACTCGGACCGCACGTATCTCTGCGCTCCGGGGTACCGGGACTACGACGGCGACGGCGCGCTCACGGACTATGCCCCGTACATGCTGGCGGCTCTCATGGGCGGCATGGTTTGCGGGCAGGACCCGGGAGAGAGCCTTACCAACAAGACGATCACCGTGCGGGGCGTGGAGCAGAAGTGGCGCATTCCCACCGATACCGATGAACTGATCGACGGGGGAGTGATTGCGGTATGCCCGACCCGGCAGGGTTACAAGGTGATCCGTTCCGTCTCCACCTGGCTCGTCAACGACAACTACAACCGAGTCGAGATGGGCACGGGCTTCGCCACGGACTATGTGACGAGAAGCGTCCGCGGGGCGCTTCAGGACCTCGTCGGCAGAAAGGGCACTTCGCTCACGGTGGGAAGGGCCGTGTCCGTGACGGAGAGCATCCTGAAGGAACTGTCCAGGTCCGCCCCCATGGGTCCCGAAGTGATTACGGGCGATTCCCAAAACCCGGCCTACAAGAACATCACCGCGGAACTTTCCGGAGATGTTCTGCGCGTATGGTTCCAGTGCAGCCCGGTGGTTCCCGTCAACTACGTGCTGTGCTCCGTTGCAGTCAAACCCTACAGCGGTTCGTCTTCGCAGACCGCCACGACGACATTATAGGAGTGAAACGTGTCCGATAGCAATAGCACTACCACCAACTTGATCGTAAGATCGGCCAATACCGCGAAAATCTACATGAACGGCACAGAGATAGGCGTACTCCAGGACGTGAAGTGCACCGACGACTACGCGCCCGAAGCTATCAGCGGCATAGGGGATATCCATGCACAGGAGTATGTTCCCAAAATGGCCTCGCACCACATCGTCGCCAACCGAATGGCGCTCAGGAACAGTTCGCTGTACAGCGCCAACGTCATTCCCGAGAACGGAGAGGCAGCTCTGGAGGGACGTGTGTTCGACATAGAGCTGTATGACACCAGCACCAGCACTACCGAACCCATCAGGAAGTACCTCAAATGCTCCTATGCCGGCGGTATGCTAACCGTGACCAAGAATGCAGTCATAAGCGAGCAGTGTACGTTCAAAGCCCTCGACGTGAGTGGGAAGATGTAAGGGTATACACGGGATAACGGCATGGCGGGGTTTTGTCCCCGCCATTGCTGTCCGTATCGATCAATCACTTGCATTCGTCGAGATACTTGAAGTAATCGTCCCTGCTCATCCCGGCCATACCGGACTTGGTGGAAGGAATGGGCGAAAAGCCGCATTCCCGAAGAACCGCATCAAGGGCGCCATGCTCGAAACACGATTCCAGAAAGCCGACAAGCGCTTCACTCAAATGGACTTTGGCTTCCTCCTGCGAGTCCCCCTGGGAAACGACATCGAGCGCGGGGCACGAAGCCACGTACCACTTGTCCTTTTTAGTACTCTTGATCGGCAATTCAAGAGTCATTTTAATCCCCATGGGCATAGCTCATTTTCCTGCAGCAATATCTGTAACCCATGGAACATCCGTGTACGTAATTTCTCCTAACGCTGTTTTGGAAATGTGTCAATCGGAGTTTGCCCGGTTCCCGCGCTCCCGTACGGGAGCGCGGGAAAAAACAAAACTTAGGACCTCTCTATATCAAGGAGTTACATTCCATGCTTATCCCTGCAACGAAAAACTTTACCGAAAACGTCAACGGCATAGGAGTTTTCACCTTCAAATACGCCACGCTTCTCGATGACGTCAGGATCGACAACCGGGCCGCGGAACTGGCCGAAGGAAATGCGACCCCATCAAAATATGCGTCCAACATCGCCTACATGGTAGCCACGCTCGAAACCGTCACGGTCAAACCGCCGAAGGGATGGAACCTTGAGGAGTTGTACGATTTCCAGGCCCTCGCCGCCGTATTCGAGGCGTACATGTCACAGGTGTTGCGATTTCGCGGAGAGCAAAGAGCAGATCCAGAAAAGAGCGCTGAAGAAGGCAAAGACGTATAAGTTCTGGTTTCGCCACAGATACAATCTTCCTCCCAGCGATCCGCGCTTCCTGGCCATGACCGACATCGAAATCATGGAGGAGTACTACGCCTGCAAGTTCTACGAACAAATGGCATGCGGCAGAACACCAACCATAATGAGCGATGCGGATGAAAAGTTCTTTGAAGACACTCTGAGGCGATGGGCTGAAGAGGATGAAGGCATTATCGACACACTCCGCGAGAATGCCCGGGCGCTGCAAGATCCGAATAACTGGGAAGAGATAGAAATGGAATAGGATATGGCCGAGAATCAAACGACGATTAAGATGAACTCTGATACCGGTGAGGCATTGCGAGGGTACGAAAATGTAAGCCGCATTGCCGATGAGCTACGCAGGCAGGTCGATAAACCTTTTCAGAATCTCGGTAAGCTGTCGGACGAGGTCGAAAATGCCCCGAACAAAGTTCAAAAGACCATGGAAACGATCCTGCACATGGTCGAGAAATATCAGCAGTCTCTCAACGAACAGAAACCTCTCGATCCTGTCCGCAACATGACTGAGGTATTGGATCTCGCCGGGGGCATTCCTTTAGAATACGCTGCCGCAAGCGATTCGTTTCAGAGCGAACCCGGCAAGCATGTCGATGTAGTGCGGCATCAACGCCAGGACGTATTGGAAGACCCAAACAATTACTCCGATCTCGAATCGGGCGGGATTCATTCAAACAGTGGTTGGGCCGCCGGCGCTATGGTGTCGAAATGGGTAGGAAGTACGACAGATTATCAAAACTCCCTTCTCGATCTTATACGCACCTGGGATAGAGTTGGGCAGAACCTCGAAGCTCTTCAGCTCAAAGTGGAGTCAGGCGCGAATACGTTCATCGGGACAGGCAAGGATGCGAGGCAACTTGCCGATGATTGTGCCGGTCTGGCAGCCACGGCAAAGGACTATGCAGAGCTTCAGGACAAGGCAAATGCGGTTAGTGGTGAATCCGCCCGGGTGCATGGCGAAGACCCTCGTCAATTCATCCGTAGTTACAACGTCGTTCCCGAAGACGCGGCCGTGTTCATGACTGCGATGAATACAATGGCGGAATCGGAACTGCACGGAGGATCCGGAGCGGATTACCCGGCCTTGGCCATGGACGGCTCTCGAAATCCGCCGGCCGAAGGAATTGGGCTTTCCATGCTTGCGCAGACCGTCGGAATTGTCGGTCCATTGGAAGTTGAAACGTCGCAGGAAGAAGGTCCGTTCGGCAATCACAATATTCTCATGAAATCATTAGAGTATAATCACGCCAAGTTGCCCGTGGAGCATAGTGGCGGAACCGCGGAATTTCCATGGCGAAAATCGGCTTCCCGTTGGGAAGAGATTCTAAAGCCGGTCCCCGAGGAATTCAAAGGGGAGCTTGATGTGGGACTTCATCAGGAACAGCCACTCAGGAGCAACTCTGCCGATCCAGTAAGCAAAATGGTCGGGAGACCGGAACAAAACACTTTTTCAGGTATTATCTCCTTTTCTGAAAAGGCTCTGGAAGCCGCGTCCAACATGGCCGAGGCCGCTAACGCCCAATGGGATGACATGATCAAGGACCTCTTGGACCTCATTCATGATCCAGTTGGGACCTTAAAGTCTGATTTCGAGGCAGCCCTGGATGCGGCGGAATGTATCGTGGACCTTGTAGGAATTCAGCCTGTGTATGCGGGAACGGCCAAACCCGCCGGAATAGGCAAAGGAAGAAAAGGGAAAAATGCCAAAACCCAGGGTAAGCATGTAGGCGTTTCGCCTGAAGTGCGTGAAAGGATGAAAGCGATAATAATAAACGAAGCTAAAGCTCAAGATGTAGACATAACCCTCGCGCTGGCCATTGCAGAGGCAGAATCACAATTCAATCCGAGAACAGTATCTCCAAAAGGCGCCAAAGGACTTTTCCAACTTATGGATAACACATGGCCGGATCTTGGAGTGAAAGACCCTTTCGATCCAGTTCAAAATGCTCGTGGTGGAATCAAGAAGATCAAAAAACTTCAGGCTAAATACGGAAACGACTACGATGCATTAAGAGCATATAATCGTGGGGAGTACGGCTATGATAAATATATTAAGAGCGGAAGAAGTATTCCCACAAGTTCAGAAAATGAGAGATATCCATACAAAGTATTTAAATACCAAGAAAGATATATGAACGACAGTGATTTGTACAATAAGTATAATGCGCCAAGACAAAGTAAAAGCTCCGGCGATCAGGATGGAGCTAATATATATAGAGATAGGCAGGGCGTTAGAATCTCCGACGAGGAGTTGCACAGGGAAGAGCGATGGACGCCCAACTCGAAACCCGAAGTGGAAAATCCCAACGTCAGCCAACCCCAGAGCTATAACGGCGACATCAATATCTACATTGGAAACGCCAGGGTAGCTTCGACCAAAATCCCTCGGATCAAAACCGGCAGCGGGAACAATGCCTTCATCGGCCTTGATGCCGCAAGCTTTTACGCGTAGGAAGAGAAAATGGTGACAGATTCTGCAACGAACCAGAAAATTGAGTCTTCCGTCAAGGTATGTTCCATAGAAGCGGAAGTTGAAGTTCAGACATACAAGGGAGAAAAGCTCGAGAAGATTACCTCCGGAGTCAAAGGAATCACTATCGAACATGGCCTCGAGTCTCCATGGGAACGCTGGAAAATGTCCCTTCTTCCGATACAGGATAATAATAGAACGAGTTGGTATCATCGTCTCTCTCCAATGGACTATTTTGAGATCAGGTTCGCTCATGTCGAGAACAAACCTGAAGGGCCTCCTGTCGTCATGAGAGGATTTCTCGATTCCGTAAGCCAGAAATTTTCCGTGGATGCTCAAGGCAAACCCCAGAGAAGTTATGATATCGAAGGAACGGGCTTAATCAGTAAGCTTCTCTTAGATACCAAAGTCTACTATCTTTCCTCGAAGCATGCAGAGATACTCCACATGATATGGGGACCCGTCGACGACTACAATATTCCCCTCCAAGGGTCATTCCATGATGTGCTTTCGACCATATGGAAGTACGCCTACAGTGCGGACGGGCTGGGAAAATCTCAATGGGAGAAGCTCCGCCGTGGTTATTCAACGATTCCCGTACCGTGGTTCTTGATACCGGAAGGTTTGGAGGGCAATTTCAACCCTGCCACGCTGCAACAGGACGGCAAGACTATCGGCGCCATATTGGTCAGTTCCATGAACCATCCGTGGAATGAATGCTTCCCGGTTGAAACCTCCAAAGGTCCGGCACTCATCCTGCGAGCAACCCCATGGAAGAATCGGCACTGCGAATATATTCAGTCTGCGGTCAAATTGCAGGAACACGCCTATGAAACGCTCAAGGAGATACCTATCAACTCCAGTGATGTTTTGAGTGTAGAACTCAACCGCAAGTCTACGGAAGTAAGAAATGTCTATTTCACCACTCCTGAGAACGCCAAAGGGATCGATCAGAATTTCCGCGCAAACGCGGCTGGAAAGATCCTTGCTCCTAAATTGGAGAATCCTTATATATCGGACCCCGAAGACGAATATTGCGGAGCTTACCGCTACGGCTTTCAGTACTATGACACATCCACCCAGTACGTCAACCTTTATGCCGGTCAAAAGGAAGACGAGCGGGCGCAGGTCATGAACGTCGCCGCTAGCTTCTGCAGCAGGCTCAATAGCTACCTGGCTGAAGCAATGTATCTTAACTCCGTTTACGAGGATGGAACTTTCGTCCTCAAGGGAAATGAGAACATCAAGCCCGGCGTGTACCTACAATGGGGAGACGGGGAATACTACGTCACCCATGTAACCCACTCTTTAAAGCTTATCGGACAAGGATCTTTCAGTACCACCTGCAAAGTCGTCAGGGGGACCGGATACTTGGAAGCGCGCAGAAAGCGTCGGGAGCGGAAGAGAAAAGAACGCGAAGCACTTAATTATTTGAGAAGATCCTCGAAATAGATTCCGTAAACCACATCATAATGTAGGATAAAAGATATGATCGAATTTGAGCCCTATCCGATACGTACCGTCATTCAGGCCGGATTTGAACCCAACAACCCCACGCTCATCTCCTGGCGACCCTACAACAAGCTCGCTCGCGTCGTCAAGACCCGACCGGCCGCCAAAACCATCGATGTTGCATTCGTCGACGGTTCGGGCGTTGCCGTAAACGTGCCCGTCATAGTAGAAGCCGCATCGACGCGTTCCGGACTATCCTACCTGCCGGATACTAATCTTGAAGATGACGACTACAGATCTGAAGGCAACGGCCGGCACGATATGTATGCAGTCATCTCAAACATTCACGGAGACGCCAATTTCCCGATCTGTATCGGCTTCAAACACCCCGAAGACCACCAGGCGAGTTTTTCCAACGACCACCACCCGAACATGCGCTTGGAGCGCCACGAATCCGACAGGTACTCCCGCATCGTGGGCGACGCGCTAAAAGGCGTTCCCTGCGAGGAGGAGCACTACTGGCCCGACGGATCGTACATGAAGGTCTACGACACGGACTCCGGCCTCACCGACCTGTCCGGAAAAAACGAGGACGCAAAGTCGCAGCCGTGGTCCGTCAAAAGCGACGATTCGCCCAAGGGATTCATCCTGAAGCACCCAACCGGAGCCGCCATCCACATAACGCCGGCCGGGGAGATCAATATCGCCGGCGCAAACGGGGAGAGCGCCTCCGTATCGGGGGGCACGGTCACATGGACCGCATCCCGGTTCGTCTTTAACGGTCCCTGCACCTGGAACGGAACCATTACCGTTCCCGATGACGATGTCGTGGCGCAGGGCAAGAGCCTCGTCACTCACCGGCACGGCCAGGTTCAATCAGGCAGCAGCCAGACAGGAGCGCCCGTATGAGCTTAACTCTCGGCGGCCCGTCGCACCAGCAGTACGGCAGGTGCGTGGCCTTCATTCTATTTACCGAGGAATCCTTCATGACCTCGGGCAATATCCTCATCTTGCCCGTCAACCCGGAGGAATTCAACATCAGCCGCCCGGAACGGGTGACGGTAACGCAGACCCTCGGCGATCCGTTCCTCGACGAACTCGGAACCGGACTTCCCATCCTGAATATCCGCGGAAACACCGGCTGGCGCACCAGGGCGGGAAGCAGCGTGAGCCTTTCCAATATCTCTTCGGGAATCAAGATGGTCAACGGAGCGGAAGGATCGGTTAAATCGACTCTCTCCGGACTTGGGAC
>CAYOVG010000330.1:0-7873 GCA_964407285.1 uncultured Syntrophobacteraceae bacterium | reverse complement strand
CGATAGGGATGTCGATCGATGGTCCCCCGGCGCCGGCAGCCGCAGTCTTGCCGTCCGGCAGCGCCGCCGGGTCCGAAACGAGGAGGACGGAAGAGACCCTGAGGGCAATGCCGCCCTCCGCGGTAAACTTCACGGCATTGTTGAGCAGATTGATCAGCACCTGGCGCAGTCGCACCTCATCCGCCCGAATATAGCCGGGAGCGTCCGGCATACGCTCGAAAATCAGGTGCAGCCCTTTTTCCCGGGTCCTCAGCCGGAACATGTCCTCGAGGTCGCGCAGCATCCGGGAGAAATCGAACCCCTTTTCATTGAGGGTCATATGCCCCGCTTCGATTTTAGAGAGGTCCAGGACCTGGTTGATCAGGGTCAGCAGGTGCTCGCCGCTTCGCATGATGGTTTCGAGATTCGAGCGCAGTTCGTTGTCCAGGCCCGGACTTCGGAGCATGAGCTGGGAAAAGCCGAGAATGGCGTTGAGCGGAGTTCGAAGCTCGTGGCTCATATTGGACAAAAAGGTGCTCTTGGCCCTGTTGGCGGCTTCCGTAGCCTCCTTCGCCCGCATCAACTCGACATTGGTCCTTTCCAGCTCTTCGTTCTGGAGGCTCAGGCGGCCGTGGGCTTCCCGAAGCTTATCGACCATCGTATTGAAGGCGTCCGACAGCTCGCCCATGAAGTCGATGCGCTGGCTGAAATCCCCTTCCGCAACCATCCGGGTCTGCCATATCAGGTGGCGAAGATTGGCGTGAAAGGCTTTGAGGCTGCCGGCAACCTGCCCCCTGACGTTGAGCGTCGCGGAAAAATCGCCGTGCCCGATGCGAAACACGAATTCCTGTATGGCCTCGAGGTATCGCGCGAGGTCCGCGATTCCCCGCAGGCACACGGGACCTTCGGGAAGGTTCTCCGGCAGCGAACCCGCGGTCATGCTCTTGATCGCCCGGGAGACCGGATCGTAGAAGGGGCAGCCGTTCTCCTTTTCCCGGCGCACGGGCGGCGGTTTGCCCATCCCGGTCTTCAGGGCGTCGAGGATCTCTTCGAGTTCGGTGACCACCCGTTCCGCGTTGCCGGGCTCCTCCGCGACCGCACTCAGAATGCGTTGCTTCAGATCGTTTACGACCGGTTCGTTCATCTCGAGCTCATCTCACAATGAAAGAGGAAAGATGCCGGAGGCCGGACAGGGCATTCTCGACGGGGTGCGGGAAAAGACGCCTGTCCGTGCCCCCGCTTCATCTCCGGTATCCAACATCCGGTATCCGGCATCCCTTTCCCGGAAAAGGAATCATTCGATCGCCTGGACCGAAAAGCGGCAGGTGCGGTCTCCCGTACACCAGCAGTCGATTTCCTTGACGCGGAACTGCTTTCCCGAATAGCATTCCATCAGTGCGGCTATGAAGCCCTCATCGTACGTGCATATCTCGTAATCCGTTTCCGGAAGTCCCGAGCAATCGAGGTCCTCCGATACCGTCAGGACAAAGGTCCCCTTCTCCGGATCCGCCTCTTCGACCCGCAGGACGCCTATGGCCAGGTCCTTCAGCAACTCCTGCAGCTTCTTGACGAAACTGTTCAGGTCTCCCGCCTCGCCGATCACGTTCCGGTAGAAGAACCGTCCCGCGAGTTTGCCGGCTTCATAGAATATACGGTCCGCCTCCTCCGTTCCATGCCGCTGCTCGATCACATCCCGAAAACAAAACTGCATCAGGCGATAAACTTCGACGCGGGTGCTCTTTCCAAGGTTCGGCCGGCCGACATCGAGGTCGCCGATCAGGTCCCACGAAAACTCATATTTCCTTTGCTTTTCCATCTCTTTCCTCCCTATTCAAACGTTCGGAGATAAAATTATCGATATAAAATCACCGCTTACCCGCCGGCAAACTTCATGGATCGTTCCTCTCTCCCATCGACTTGAGATACTTGCTCAACGTCTGGCGTGTAATTCCGAGGAACCGGGCCACCATTGACTGATTTCCCTCCATACGCCTCATCGCTTCGGCGACGAGGAGGTAATTTGCCTGCCTGATCGTCGGGAGCCGCTCGGAAAACGTTATCAGCGGCTCGCTTTCATCGTCCGTGCGAGGAGAGGGGGACAACTTCACCTTCATGGAGGCCCTTTCCTCCTCGATGTGAGCCCTGATCCTCTCCAGGGACAGTTGGCCCGAAACATGGCTGCCGACGGCATCGAAGATCATGGAACGAAGTTCCCTGATGTTGCCGGGGAAGTGGTAGGCTTTCAACAGCGTGAGGATCTCTTTCGGAGGAGTGGGCTTCTTCTTTCCCGTGGATCTTGCGGCTTCTTCGAAGAAAAAGGCGACGAGCAACGACAGATCGTCCATCCGTTCCCGGAGGGGTGGTATATGCAGATGGTGGGTGCGGAGCCTGTAGTACAGGTCTCTTCGGAATTTACCGGATTTTTGCATGGATTGAAGATCGAGATTCGTCGCCACCACAATGTGAGCTGCGCAGCGCTTCGCGATGTCCGACCCGAGAGGCATGTACTCCCCCTCCTGGAGCAGTCGCAGCAGTTTGACCTGTGAATTGAGATGGAGGTCACCGATCTCGTCCAGGAACAGGGTGCCTCCTGCCGCGCTTTCCACGAGCCCTTTGCGCGCCTTGTCGGCTCCGGTGAACGCCCCCCTCGCGTGCCCGAAAAGCGTGTCCGCGAAAAGGTGGTCGTCGAGCCCCGCGAGGTTTACCGCCACGAAGGGACCGGCGCGCCGGTTGAGCTTGTGGATGGCCCTGGCGATCAATTCCTTGCCCGTACCGGTCTCTCCCGTAATCAGGACGGGCTGGGAACTGCCGGCGATCGCCTCGATGTACCGGAACAGGGAGTGCATCTTCTTGTCGGACGTGATGATATCCGAAAATATCTCGGGGTGGTAAAGCCGCGACGTCAGGACACGCTCCTTGAGCAACCGGTTCTCTCGCTCGAGCACGCGCATCTGGACGGCGTTTTTCACACCCGAAATGAGACGGCTCTTTTCTATGGGCTTCACCATGTAATCGAGCGCTCCGGATCTCATGCAGTTGACCGCCGTTTCCACTTCATTGGTCCCCGTAATGACGATCACGGGAATATCGGGATGGTTCTGGGACAGCGCGCCCAGCAATTCCTGTCCAGACACGTAAGGCATGGAGAGGTCCAGCAGCACGATGTCGATCTCCTCGCGGGCGAGGAGAGGCATTACTTCCCGGCTGTCCTGGCATTCAACGACGTTGTTTATGCCGCAGGAGTTGAGCATGAGGCGAAAGCTCTGCAGCATGGCGGCGTCATCGTCCACCAGCAACACGGGGTATGAAGGAAACTTACAGTGCTTCATGCTCTCCTGCTTCCATGTTCGAAAACCCGGCCGCAGCAGTTTCAGAACCGGGGCTCCCGGGCTCCCGCAGGGGGGCCAGGCGCTTCCCTGGTCCACACCTCTTGCGAAACCGGCAGGCTCCCTATGCACACTCTACTCTGCCGTGGGCAGAGTCACGGTGTAGACCGTCCCGCCGTCTCGCCCACGAGCGGCGGCAAAAGTTCCGCCAATCCGTCCGATGACCGCGGCGGCTGCCGACAACGCGCTTCCTCCACCACTACCGGCTTCAGCTCTTTCGATACCTGCGGCAGTCTCTTCGCTGCCTGACGTCGACACGCGAAAGCCATCCATGTCTTTGTCCGCAATTTCAACGACCACCCTCCCCTTTTCCCGGTCATAACGGGTGCGCAGTCGAATCGTTAGCCTGCTTCCGCTTCGTTTCTCGCAGATATGCTCGACAACGTGTATCACGGCCTGTTGAATCCGCTGGAAATCACCATCGAATTGAGGAATCCCGGCGCCGTATTCCGCTTCGACCTGCCCGGACGACTTGCGCACAAGCCCCTTTACGAGCGCCAAAGCTTTCTCGACCAGGGAGTTGATGTCTATCGTGCTCCGTGCATCGTGTTTTCTCGGGTCGGCGAATTCCTTCATTACCTGGACAATGGATTGGGTACGCTTCGCTCCTTCGGATATACCGGCAAACGCGGAGAAAATACTCTCCCGCATTTCGCTGTAGCTGATTCCCGCCACGTTGAAATCCCCATTCTCTTCATAGTACTGTTCGAGAATCGGCCCGATACTCTGCCACGCTTCCGCAATCAAGGCAAGATTCAAACCGATGGTGCTGTTCGAATTGCCGATCTCATGCGCCATCCCAACGATCAGCGTCTCGATGGAGGCCAACCTGGCATGGCTGACGAGTTCTTCCTTACTCATTCGCATCGCCCTCCAATAATACCCTCGCTTTCCGGCCTCGGTGCGGCGCGACACAAGAACCGGATTGTCGAGTCCAGGCCGCTCCCCCCGGTTTGATTTCCTCGGGCGCTTCTCAACGGTCGCAAAAATGGGTTGGCTGCCGCGCCGAAATTGAATGGCTGAATATACCGGAAATATTCGCGAAATACCAGAGAGGGAAATAGAGTGGTTTCAAAAATTATCTCGGCGAACCTGAGGTTTGAACTGCAGTGCAGGGACGGCGAGGGCGAAACCCCGCCCTACCACTGGTCCGTCGGCCCGCACAGGCAGGGTGTCCGGTCAACGCCCATGCGCGGGAGCGTGGGAACCGGAAACGGTGTGAGTCCCGTAGCTTTGCTTGAAGCCTGTGGGGCAGGCTCCCGAAGCCGCGAAGTATCGCTCTCCCTAAACTTCGGAAACGATCGTGGAGACGGCCTTCCCCACACCGCCGGCTTCGGCGTCCGATGCATACTTTCTTCGAACGAAAGACCCTGAAGCGGCGGCAGGACAAACGGCCTCCGGATCCTCTTCCCCGATAGTCGCGATAAGTCCGATGAGAAAAGCCCTCAACTGCTCCGCCCGGCGGGCTTGTTCCTCGTCGGACGCCTCGGCCCCACGGGCCGAGGCCGCATCCGGGCGGATGATCCCGTCCGGTCGTCCAACGGCCACGGCTCGATGTTTCCGCTCCACCGGCCGGGATTGATCGACCGAAGCCTCCGAGACCTCTTCAACAGGCTTGCCGCTCCTTCCCAGTATTTCTCTCATCCTATCCAGAATACGGCCCATTATCGTCATGATCCGTCCTCCCGTTCTCACTATGTTGACGGCTCCTTCAACAAGGAGCCTCGTATTCAGTACGCTCCGCGTGATATGCCGGATACCGGTCGTCGCTGCCCGGCATTCCGCTTTCCCTGTTCCTAATAAGCGAGAAACATGCCCGGCGATAAGTGTGATTGTAAGACGATGATATTAAAGGAGGATGTCTGGGATC
Organism: uncultured Syntrophobacteraceae bacterium; assembly: GCA_964407285.1. GTDB lineage: Bacteria > Desulfobacterota > Syntrophobacteria > Syntrophobacterales > Syntrophobacteraceae > CAYOVG01. Next base: position 2,638 of record CAYOVG010000330.1, on the reverse strand, counting down.
GGCCTGCAATCGAGGAGGAGCGGAAGGGTGCAAAGTCTTTTGACGTCGAGTGGCGCATTCGGACGTCGGAAAGAGAATATTTTCGTATTATCAATGGGCTGTGTTACTTTGCAGCGCGCGCCGCCCGTGCAATGGATTTTACACCCTTCATTTCCCGTCTTTTCCGAATTCGCTCTCGCACGCGGCACGGGCCGGATGGGTCTACGGAGTTTTTCCGATACCGCCGGGCCCGGGGGACCTGGTATTCAGGAGGTACTGTATGCGCTGCAGCAGATCGTCCATTGCAAATGGTTTGTGGATATAGTCATCCACTTTGAGCCTCATCGCTTCCTGAAAGGAAGCGCCGGTCGCATGCCCGGTCATCATAATCAGGATAACGCTCTTGTCCCGGGACCTGACGTGTCTGAGCACGTCCATTCCGCCCTCGTCCCCGCTGCTGATGCTCTGCATGTTCTTATCGACCAGGACTACGTCATACGGCCTGGACTCGAACAGATGGATTGCGGCGTCAGGACCGTAAACCTTATCTACCGTACAGCCCACTATTTCCAGGTAAGCCGCTATCACATCGCATATATCGGCGTTATCATCGACTATCAGTACCCTGGCCGTGGTCGTCATGTCGCGTTGCTCCATTCGGAAGCCGTTCAACATAAAATCCTCCCGATCCCGTATCTATGTCCGTAAGCCGGTATGGTCACCGGCCGGATTCTGCGCATGCGGGACCGGTGTTCCCATCTTTTCCATGCACGATATCAGTGCTTCGCCGGCTTTGGGAAACTGGGGAGAGCGGGCGAGCACGGCTTTGAGGACCGGAAGCGCGTCACCGTACCTTTGTTGCGCCATGAACAGCACCGCCTTGTTGTAGAGAACCACCGGGTGGTTCGGGTGGTGGGACAGAATGAAGTCGTAGCACTTCTCGGCCTTGTCGTACTTGCCGTCCTTTCGCAGACCGAGAGCGATCTCGTTGCATTTTTTCAGATCGTGCATATTCTGCTTGATGATGGACTTGTAGTACTCGTCGGATTCGATGAACGAAAGAATCGCATCCACTTTCTGCCGTATCGCCTCCTCCTTGCCGCACTTGCGCGCAAGGGTGACCGCCTGCATGAGCACTTCGCGGCCCTTTTCCTCCTGGCCGGTTTCGACGAGCAACCGGCTGAACTTGACCTTTCGTTCGAAGTCGTACGGACTCAGAATGTCCAATTTCTCGATTGCTTCGAGCGCCTTACCGGTATTGCCGAGTTCTTCCTGCGCTTCGGCATGGTTCCTCAGCGCCGCGAGAAACGCCGTTTCGCTCTCCGCAACGGCCCGCTCGAACCTCTCCGCGGCTTTTTCCTTCTCTCCCTTTTCCATATACTTCTCCCCGGCGATATTATCGAGCTTCGGACTGGTGAAACCCTTCTCCTCCATCATGCCGATCGTTGCGAGCGCCTTTTCGGGCGGGCTTCCATGGAGCTTGCGGTAGACGGTCTCCTCCGGCGACCCGAAGCGATCGAGGATGTAGCGCACCTTCTCTTCGAGAACCACTTGAGCGAACGGTTTGAGGATCAGGCACTCGGCCCCCCATTCACGAATGCTCCCCGCAAGCGGTGACGCGGTATCGGGAGTGATGTTTCCGGACATCATGATGAAGGGCAGATATCGCCTCAGGGGGTCGCGCGAACACCTCTTCAGGAAATCCACGCCTTTCAGGTATTCGCCCATGTCGACATCACAAATGACGAAGCCGATCTCTTCCTCGCCGTCCGTGAGGTTCCACGCCGACTCGATGCTTGCGGCCCTCTTGACCTCCTTCACCAGCCTCTTTCCTTGCCGTGTGATCGACTTCAGCATGCCCGCAATGATGGATTGCATGTTGCCGTTGGCGTCCACGACCATGCCGATCAGTCCGTCTTCAGCCGATTTCCCCATGGCAATTCGGCCTCTCTCCGTCCAAGGTGATAGTGGTTTTCGGTTAGTGAGTCCGTGTGTCGTCATCGCGGCCGATTTCGACACTTGTATTCCCGTTCTCATGAGTGAAGCCGGCTGTCGTTGTCGTCGGCATCGATGCACCGCCGGATGGCCGCCATCGCCTCCTCGCCCGTCTCCGCGAACTCGATGCCCAGCAGCGCTTTTCCCTTCGACATGTTCAGGTTGCTCACCGTTCCCAAAATTACCGGCCTCTTACAGCCGTTTGAAGGATTTATGAGCATCCGCACCTCGTCACCGACCCCCATGCCGGGAAGGGGAATATCTTCTCTCAGTTTCAACACGACCCGACATCCTCCCGAGGAGATATTCAAGATGACGCCGGGGAACTGAGCGCCGCGGACGGCGACGAGAGAGCGAATCAGGCAATCGGAGCGCAAGTCCTTGCGCATCACCAGTGTATCGACATGGGAGGGACGGGTCAGAATAATGCGCGGTATGGGACCGGACACATAGTTCAGGATGCCCGATCTGAAGCGGTAGGTGGTGTCCGCGTGCACGTATCTGACGGCTATTTCCCTGCCCGGGTGCAGGTGCTCGGCAATCCCCACGCCCGTGGGAACGCGAAGAACCAGCCCCTGTTCGGCCCCCGATCCCAGAACCGTCGCCTTCAATTCGACTTCGCCTTCTCCGAGTTCCAGGACCACTTCATTGCCGGGTTTGAGAT
>CAYOVG010000329.1:0-7909 GCA_964407285.1 uncultured Syntrophobacteraceae bacterium | reverse complement strand
AGGAAAATGAAGGCGCTGAGGGGGAGCGGACATGAACATGGACGGGATGTCCGAACGGGAAACGGAAGAACGTCGGAGCGGGTTGTTCATAACCGGCACCGACACGGATGTCGGAAAGACGGCGGTGGCTGCCGCCGTGCTCACGCTGCTTCGCGGCAGGGGAATCGACGCCGTTCCCATGAAACCGGTTCAGACGGGAGCTGTCCGTGTGGGGGGACGGATGACGAGCCCCGACCTTGATTTCTGCTTCCGGATGGCGGGGTTGGAAGCTGCGCCGGAAGAGTACGCCGATATGGCGCCGTTTCTCCACGAACCGGCGTGCTCGCCTCACCTGGCCGCCCGCAAAGCCGGACTGGAGATTTCCCTTGAGCGTATCGAAGAAGCGTTCCGCGAGCTTCTCGAATCCCATGAGAGCGTGGTCGTGGAAGGCGCCGGAGGCGTCCTGGTCCCGATAACGCGGGACAAAACCATGCTCGACCTCATGGCGCTGCTGGGCCTGCCCGTCATCCTCGCCGCCCGCCCCGGCCTGGGGACGATCAATCACACCCTGCTCTCCCTGAGAGAAATGGAACGCGCGGGCCTGACGGTCCTCGGCGTCGTCTTCTGCGAAACGAAAGCCGCCGAGTGGGGAGAGATCGAAGACGACAACTGGAAGACCATCGAGCGGATGGGGAAAACGCCCGTGCTGGGATGTATCCCGTATATGGAAGGACTGGGGGACGGGAGAGTATCTCCCGACGCCTTTCGGATGAACGCATGTGGAAAGCTGCGGCTGCCGTAAGGTCTCCCCGGCGTATAGCGCTTCATGAATTATTCGAACCCGTATGAGCGTGAAAATGACAACCGATAGTCTCTGGAAAACCGACAAAACGACGATATGGCATCCTTACACCCGGCATTCGGCCCTGGACGGAAATCCCTTTCCCATCATCACGAGGGGCGAAGGGGTCTACCTCTACGATACCGAAGGCAGAAGATACCTCGATGCGATCTCGTCCTGGTGGGCATGCAACCTGGGGCACAGCCACCCGAGGCTTGTCGCCGCCGTCAAGCGACAGGCGGAAGTGCTGCAGCACAGCATCCTCGGCAACCTGTCACACCCCGGCGTCATCGAACTTGCGAGCGGCCTGGTCGAACTGTTCCCCGACACCCGCAGGAGAGTCCTCTTCGCGGGCGACGGGGCATCCGCCGTGGAGGCCGCTCTCAGGGTTGCCGTCCAGTACCGGCACAACATCGGGGAGACGGGCCGGTGCGGATTCGTCTCCTTCCGGGAAGCCTACCACGGGGACACGCTGGGAGCGATGTCGGTGGGATATCTGCCGTCCTTCCACGAACCTTACCGTTCTTTGCTCTTCCCCGTGCGCCGGGCCGAAGTTCCGGACTGCGGACGGTGCTCGCATGGAAAACCGCGGCGGGAGCGCGGCGAGGAGTGTGGCCTCGAGTGCTTTTCTTCGATGGAGCGCATCTTCGAGGAGCACGGGAAGGAGCTTACGGCCGCAATCGTCGAACCCCTGTGCCAGGGAGCCGCGGGAATGCGGATCTACCCTGCCGGGTACCTGCGCGGGCTGGCTGATTTGTGCAGGCGGCACGGCGTGCTCCTCATAGTGGACGAAATCGCCATGGGATTCGGACGTACCGGCAGGATGTTCGCCTTCGAGCACGCCGGGATCGACCCGGACATCGTCTGCCTGGGGAAAGGGTTGTCGGGCGGCTACCTGCCGATGAGCGCGACAGTGGTCGGGGAAGAGATCTTCGCGACGTTTTCCGATACTCCCGAAGACCATACCTTCCACCATGGCCATACGTTCGCCGGAAACCCGATCGCATCGGCCGTGGCGGTCGAGTGCCTCCGGGTGTACCGGGATGAGGATATAGTGGGGCGGGCGGAAAGGCTCGGGCTCCATCTTCGCGAACTCCTGGAGCCTTTCGCGGACTTGCCGGGTGTCGCCGACGTACGGAGCCTTGGGATGATCGGGGCATTCGACCTCGCCGATTCTCCGGATACCGGAAGCGGGGCGCAACGGGCGCTACGGCTTCGCATGAACATGATGGAGCGGGGAATCCTGCTGCGCCCCCTCGGGAACGTGGTATACCTGATGCCGCCTCTGATCACTCCCGAAGCCGTTCTGACGGATGCCGTGAAGACGCTTCATGCAGCGGTTATGGAATTGTAACCCAGAAAAGGAGAAGAAATGATTGCTGTCGCCGACAACCTGCAGCCTTTGAATCCCGTCGTGTCGGAAGCCATGCGGAAACTCGATCCGGCGCCGATCCGGGAGATTGTCGGGCGTTGCGTGAAGGCCGGGGCCCGGATGATCGACATAAACCCAGGGTACCTCTCGCCACGCAATGAGGATCGTATGACATTTCTGGTCGAGACCGTTCAGAAAGCTTGTTCGCTTCCGCTGATCCTCGACAGCCCGAACCCGAAAATACTGGCCAGGGGGCTTGCATCCTGCCGCCGGAAGCCGATCCTCAACGGTCTTTCGCTCGACGAGAGGAAGATCCGGGAGATCCTGCCTCTTGCAGTGGAGCACGACACGCCCCTCATCATCCTGCTGATGAATGAGAAGTCTTTCACTCCCGTTCACATGGAAGGTAAAATCTCCCTCGCCTTGCAACTCCGGGAACATGCCCTCGCCGCCGGGTTGAGCGATGACAGCCTGATCTTCGATCCGGTCCTCCCCAATTTGAGCTGGCCCGAAGCGGTTACCCAGGCGGGCGAATGCGTCAAAACCGTCAGAATGCTCGCATCCGGCGCCGTGCTCCAGGAACCGGTAAGGACCATCGTAGGGCTTTCCAACCTGCGGAGCGGACTGAGGAACCGCTTTCCCGTCCAGGTCGAGACGGCGTTTCTGAACATGCTTGCAGGGGCGGGCCTTGGTATGGTGCTGGCGAACGCCATGAGCCCCGAAACCATGGGGGCCGCGCAGTTCATCAACCAGGCCGGTTGCGCCGTTGAAGAGCCCCCCGCCTGAGCGGGGTCCGGAGTCTTACGCGCGCAACAGAGGTCGAGCAGTACTTCCGGAAGCCTGGAGTCGGAAACGGATGGAACGGGCTCTCATTGCGAAGTCCGGCGTTAAGCATCCGGCATCTTTATATTTTGATGTTTTGCTTACAGTGGCCTCGCCGGCGGCGTTCACACCATTTCCTCTCAACGGACCGGTCAACCCTTATCAGAGCATCCGTCTATTCGCGCCGCTGTTTTCCCCTTGTATTTTTTTCCAAGATCCTTATAGTAAGGGGGTGAAAAAGAGGTCCGCTATTTTGAGTTATGCAGGAAATGGGTCTTTCGCCAGGCCAGGATATTTCCAAAGTAGCTCCAAAGTAACGCGCCAAAGAGATGGAAGTGTAAGAATACGAAAACGAAAGGATCTGGAAGATGGCGGAAGGTCATGTGAAGTGGTTCAACGACAAGAAGGGGTACGGCTTCATCGCGACGAGCAATGGAAGGGATGTATTTGTTCATCATAGCGCTATCGAAGGCGCGGGGTTCAAGTCACTCAGCGAGGGCGAGCAGGTAACCTTCGAGATCGAGCAAGGAGCCAAGGGACCTCAGGCGGTAAAAGTTAAGAAGATGTCGTAGTGAACAGCGGTCGATAGTCTTATCATGCCCACAAGGGCCGGGGTTTTCGCCCCGGCTTTTTTTTGCCTGAAGAAGCGTCCGGTTCTCATGTCTCTATTCCTGATCACTTTCCTGGTCGTATACACCTTCATGAATGCGGTGTTCTTTTTCCGTGTCAGGGTGTTGTTCCTCGACAAATGGATACCGCAACTCATTCTTCTGCTGTTCCTGATGTTGATGATTATCGCCCCCATGGGCAGCTACGTGACAGAGAAGGTCGGGAAGGACATGCTCGCCCGAATTATCGGGTTCATCGGCTTCAACTGGATGGGCTTCGTATTCCTGGCGTTTTGTTTCAGCGTGCTCATGAGCGCCTACGACATGATCGTGCTGGCGGCAAATGCCGTCCTCCCCGTCAATCTCCCACTGACCTACGCCAGGACGCCGACTCTCGTTATGCTCGGCTTTACGGCCCTCCTGTGCCTGTACGGCGCTTTCGAAGCCTGGACCGTGAGAGTCGAACGCGTAACCATCCAAACGGACAGGCTCCCCAAGGGGACGGACCGCCTGACGATTGCCCAGATATCCGACATGCACCTGGGCATCATGTCCCGAGATGGGCGACTAGGTAAAATCATCGATATCCTGCGGTCGGAAAAACCGGATATTCTCGTCAGTACCGGAGACCTCGTCGATGGGGCCGTGGACCGCCTTTACCCACTCACCCGTTTTTTCAACGAAATAACCCCCCGATACGGTAAATACGCGGTGACCGGAAACCATGAAGCGTATGCGGGCCTCGACAACTGCCTGGAATTCATGAAGGAATCCGGTTTCATAATGCTCCGCGGCGATACCCCTGCAATCACCCCCATCATCAACATCGTTGGAATCGACGACCCTACCATCAGCAGATCCACCGATGAAACCGCCCTGCTCTCCTCCGTGCAAAACGGCCTTTTCACTCTCTTTCTCAAGCACCGCCCCCTGGTGCGCGCCCAATCCCTCGGCCTGTTCGACTTGCAGCTTTCGGGGCACGCGCATCGGGGCCAGATCTTCCCCTTCAACTACGTTGTGGCCGCTCAGTTCCCGCTTCTCGACGGGTACTATGAACTTGGCAAGGGGTCGAGGCTCTACACGAGCCGCGGAACGGGCTCTTGGGGCCCGCAGATCCGCGTCCTCTCCCCGCCGGAGATCACTATCTTCGAACTGGTTAGACCTCATCAATACGATACGGGTAATCCATAGCCTCGATTGTCCTCCTTGAGGAGCACAATGATACTAAATACCAATCCCGGCGTGCATGGTTGCTCCTCCTGCCCTTCACGATACGATGACTTCAGAAGTCCCTTCTCTACAACAACTGACGAGCAGATAAAAAAGCTAAACATTCGCCGAGCCTTTTTCCACGCGAATGGAACTGCATTATTCGGCCTGAAAGCAGATGATTTGTTCAAGAACCCGGGGTAGGATGTCCCAAAAATCCCGAGAATTCCCCATGATCTTTGACCGCTTTAGCGTTTCCGCAGTTTCTTGGAAACCGAAATACAGCAGGTACTGAGCCGAAACCTGGAGACCGAGAGCCGGGCGAAACACCATAGGCGAATTGGACGGCCCCAGCCCTAGGTCTGCAATGTCGTCTCTCTCTTACCCAATGACAAGATCAACGTCCTCCGCCACCATGTCGAGTTGTAGACAAAGGGCTCCGACTTCATCATTCCTGTTTCCCAAGGATGCAAAGAGCAAAGTGCTATGCATTTAGATACAAGAACTTAAAACGACGTTATTGATTTTAATAGACTGATTTAAAATGTCCTTTATATACATTCTTCTTTATTTACACGAGATACTTGATATGTAATACTACTGCGTGTTGCAGCAGCATGGATGAGGAGGGGTTACTCGCGCTATGTTCGAAACATCCGGTACAGTTCCAAAAATCTCAATACGGCATTGAATTTACGGATGTCGGATGCTTTTTCTCATGGCTGTCGGCATGATGATGTGTTTTAACACGGTTGCGCTTTCTTACTGCCCACTAAGTGCAGGGCGACTCAAATCGGCGTAACACCCTCCGGTATAGCAAACACTCTGAGGGGTTAGGCCTTTTCGGCCGCGACCGGGCTGTTGAAACGCAACAGACTGCGGCCGGCAGCCGTAACCGCACAAGAAAAGCCCAGGCTCTACCCGTTCACGGCATATATCAGCAGGGGAGCACGAGCTTCCGCCGTGCGCGCCGGTGGATTGTCGGCCAAGTTGACACAACCGTCAAGCGGCCTTCAGTGCGACACCATGGGAACGACAGCCCGAAAGATCGGTCTTGACAGCCCAATAATTGTATACAGGAGGATCTATGGAGAAAGACACAAACGTTTTGTCACACATAGTAAGGAATGAAAACGATACTACACGCCTCCTCTATGCTCTGCTCAAGTATAAACCAGTTCGTGATGTTCTAATGAAGCTTTTTACGAAAGGCAAATGCAAACCAGGCGATGTAGCGTGGGAAGAGGTTTATGTACATACAACGATTGAAGGAGTCATACCGGACCTGCTTATTCAGGGAGAGAAGGTCAATATTGTAATTGAGGTGAAAACGACATCACATAGAGGGCTAACAAACAATCAACCTGAAGCCTATCTCAGTTGGTTGACACGGCAAAGTGGCCGGAAATCAGGTTTCTTTGTGGCGATTGTGCCTCCAAAATATAATCATCTGGCAGAGCTTCAAACACGCATAGATGCTTTTGGACATATAAATGATTCCAATATAGCTAACACCTCCATTCTGGACTGGAATGAAATAATCGGTATATTCACTAACGAAAATTTAGACCAATTAAGCATATACGTTAATGATTTCTGTAACCTTATTAGATCACGGTATAATATTCCTACTATAAATCTTACATTTGATGAGGTCAATACAATGTTCGATACTAAAGCGCCAAAGGCATTAAAAAAGCTGATGGGTATAGTTGAAGAAGTTACAATGAATCTAGATGAAAAAGGCTATACCATTTCTCGAAGCTTCAAGAAGCGATGGTGGGAAGATGACTATGGTGCATACGTCTTATATAAAGAACATTACGTTCTATGGTTTGGTCTTTGGATGGAATATTGGGAAAGCAAAGGTATGCCCTTGTGCTTTGCAGTGCACAGTAATGAATGGAATGATGCCGTTTGCGCAAAGTTTAAGAAGCTTTATCCAAAACATACTGTTTTTCCCGAAAATGATGCAAATGCCTACTTAACCGTGAGCATCGAAAAGCATGTCATGTTGTCTGAAGACCCTGTTGCGAGGATTCTTGTCATTCTGGAAAACTGTCTGACTCATCTTTGCGAAGAGATAAGATAGAATGTGCATGAAAACTTGAAAACCGCTCCATGCTCTTTTCAAGGGTAGACGATCGAAGAACCCTATCTCCGACGGCAATAATGGCTCGCTTGTGACCCCGACGGATCACAGGTCTCTGATAAATTCCTTTGAACGGCTGTAGATTTTGCGAGCGGCTTGGCTACATCACACAGAATGGCCTCGACATACCACCGGTTGCCTTTGCTGCTACGACCGTTTTTGTGCTGGCTGGCGCTCCCGCTATTTCTAGGGCGCATACCCGTCCAGGAGCCGATGCAATCCCGGTCTCCAGACCGGCTTATGTCCACACCGATTTCTATGAGCAACATTGCGGTACTGATCTGGTCCATTACCTGAAATGACGGAACTTCTATATCCCACAAACCATTGCTGTCGCTTAGTTATCCTGGACAGTGCGGCCAATTCTGCACAAAGAACGACATGTGCGCTTGGATATAATGGCTCTAAAAGGAAACTTAGCTCTTCGATCCAAGGGCCGGACTCCATTGTGGGAATGTCCAGATTGTGCATTTGGTCTATTTACTGTACTTTACATAAATATGTAGACTCTTGGACTTTACACATTCGGCCAGAACGGCGAAGCTGCGAGAACCCTTAGAGGGTGTTATGCACTTTTGGGGTATGGTATGTTACAATGTGTACTATGGAAACCAGAAGGACATAAGCCTGCGATATAGGCGATCAGGAATGGGAATTTGTCCGCCCGTACCTGACATTGATGAGAGAAAACGCCACCCAACGGGACCACGACCTCAGAGATGTGTTCAACGGCCTTTCGTGGATGACGCGAGGCGGCTCGTCGTGGCGCATGCCGGCCCATGATCTTCCCCCCTGGCACACCGTCTGCCGGCAGGCTCGGAGATGGCTCAGTGCCGGAGTGTTCGAGGCCATCGTCCATGATCTTCGAACCGTGATCAGGGTGGCACAGGGCAAAGAGGAGGAGCCCTCCGCCGCCATCTTCGACG
>CAYOVG010000328.1:0-7911 GCA_964407285.1 uncultured Syntrophobacteraceae bacterium | reverse complement strand
GGATTCAAAATAGCCCTCGATGGCCTCCTTCCATGGACTGTCGTAATCCGGCGCTTCCCCCATCCCCCGCCCCTCCCTCGATCGTGCGCATCGTCCCGATCCGACCGTTTCTTCTTCCGGTTACGCGAAAAATCGAAAGCCTACGGTTATTTCCCCGGTGAATTTCCAGGACATTAGCTTGCACTTCGCGCGTTGTCAAAATCAAAATGGTTTCCGTTTCTCCGGAAGCGTCACCATGAAAGCAGCACCCTGCTCCAAAGCACTTTCAGCCGTGATGCTTCCCCCGTGCCGCTCGACGATTTTTCGGCGGATGGGGGGGCTCATTCCCCTCCCCTGGTTATCCATGTTGTCGCGGCTGAAGACCGTAACCCTGAAGACCGTAACCGCGCAAAGAGCACAAATCACGTCTTAGAGGCGTAACCGCACGAAAATCCCGGATTTCAACCGTTAGCAGTTTGGACGATACAGATGCGGCTGCCCCGGACATTTGCCGGAGCGTGCTTTTCAAAATCCCGTGCAGCGATTAAAATTCATTGTCGGTTCCGAAGTTCGAGCTTGGGAATCGCCCGGAAACCGTCAAGCGGTTTCGGATCGAGGGAATGGTTTCGAGCCCCTTTCAGGGGCTCTTGTTTATTACAGGCCTTCGGCGGCGTCGGAGGCATTCGATTTTGGTTTGAGGCGTTTTTGATGGAAGATTACCTGGTTCGAGCCGTTACCAGGGAGGGCCACGTACGTGGCCTGGCTTGCGTAACCACGCGGCTCGTGAATGAAGTGTGCTTGAAACAAGGGACTTCTCCCACCGCCATAGCCGCCCTGGGGCGGGCTCTCACGGGAGGCGCCCTGATGGGAGCGCTTCTGAAAACCGGACAGCGGGTGGCGCTCAAATTCGAGGGAAACGGTCCTTTGAGGAAGATCCTGGTAGAGGCGGACAGCGACGGCACGGTCCGCGGTACGGTGGGAGAGCGTAGCGCCGACCTGCCGTTGCGTGAAGGCAAGCTCGACGTGGCCGGGGCCCTCGGCCGGGCGGGTTTGCTCACCGTAACCAAAGACCTCCGGCTGAAGGAGCCCTACAGCGGAACCGTGCAGCTCTACACCAGCGAGATTGCCGAGGACCTGGCGTATTACCTGACCGAGTCCGAACAGGTCCCGTCGGCCGTCGGGCTGGGCGTCTATGTCGAAACCCGCGGAGGCGTGTCGGCCGCGGGCGGATTTCTGGTTCAGTCGCTTCCGCCGTCCGACGGTGAGGTGATCGACCGGTTGACCGGGCAGATTGAAACGATGCCGCCCATAACGGAACTCGTGCGCGGCGGCAAGACGCCCGAAGAACTGCTCGATTATATTTTCTCCGGTATTCCCTTCGATGTTTTCGAGAAGCGGTTGCTTTCGTTCAAGTGTTCGTGCAGCAGGGAGAGAGTGATCAATGCCCTGGTTTCCCTGGGGCAGGAAGAACTGAACTCGATGATCGAGCAGGAGGAGGTTACAGAGGTGACCTGCGAGTTCTGTCGGGAGGTGTATGTGTTCAGCCGGGAAGACCTGGGCAGGCTTGTCAAGGAGATCCATTAGCCGTTTGACGAGGCGGGGAGCAGGGGGTCTCCGGCAGGCCGGGAAGGTCCCCCGGGACGCGGAAGGTGTTCGAGATCATCGGCAAGGACATCCCGGGGGGACGGCGGATGCGGTGAAGCTCTTCACGGGCTGCCATCGGCCGGGGAATGAAAGTGAGGGAGCTTGGGAGCGTCCCGGAGCATGCTTTCGTCATCGCCGAAAGCGGCGTGATTACAGCCGAGCGCCTGCCGACGCGGTTGACCGGTCCCGCCTCGGGGCGCAAAGCTCACGGCCGGGTCCCCGTTCCCGCCCGTTCCCATGCCCGATGAAAAATCGGCCCTGGTCGATGCGCTGACGAAGCGCCGGGGGAACCGGCCGCAGGTGGCCCGGGTTTTCGGGGTGAACCGTATGACCGTCCGGAGCCGGATCAAGAAGTCCGGTATCGATCTCCGGGAGACGACAAAGCGAGTGACCGCGGCGATTTGCATCCCGCAACCCGCAACCTTGCAGTCATCGGATCATCGGAGTCCAATGCCGTGACAGCGGCATTTTCCATACCCCGTTATGTGGCGATGGTGTTTCAAGCCCTTCCAACACAATCTCGCCCGGGAGATTTACGACGAAGGATCAAATGGTATTTGCGGGTACCGCATAGTCATGGCGCCCGGATCCGATACCGCTGGGACCGTGCTGATGCGAGTATGGCAAAAATGCGGTTGCTATTGGGATGGCCCCCCGGCAAATTCAGGGACTTACGAAGACTGCATGTTGAGCTTTGTCAATGCGGTCAAAGGGTTGACCTGGCCCGACCGCTATCGGCTATCAGACCAGACAGGCCACCAAAACCGTTGTTTCGGATTGCCGGCAAGAAATCATTTCCGAAAAGCGCTCTTTAGCTACTACGGCAAGTGTGCTATAAAAGACTGCCATGAAAAATTCAGAGCAGCGCACTCACTCACTGAACGGCACTTTCTCAGTGGTCTACAAGACCATGCAGGGAAAGCTTTATCCTCTGGAATTTGGCTTCGCTGTTGTGCCGGATGGGCACATACCAGTGGATGTTCGGGCGACAGAGGAGGCTTGCAGGAAGGGATGCCGACTGTATGGGAGAAACGGTGGGTGCCCACCTTTTGCTCCACAATTTCACGAGATCTCAGGTTCTGACCTTCTGGTCCTTTATGCGAAATTGTTGACCAAACATTTCCCGCCCAAAGTCCTGAACGGTCCATTTTTTTCAAGGTGGGTCTTTGTTGAGACTTTCATGACGCCGCTAACGAATCGTATCGGGAGAGCGCTAGCCCCGCATCTTGGAGCCTACTTTCTAAGCTCGGGCAACTGCCAAGTATGTAGGCCCAAGAGGTGCGCTGTCAAGGACAGCCTTCCTTGCAGGAAGCCTCAAGGACGGACATTCTCCCTTGAAGCAACGGGAGTGCTGGTTACGGAGATGATGAAAAATGCCTTCGGAATAGAATTGCAGTGGTGGCAGCGAGACAATTCGGAGCACGTGCCGGACTACATGGTTAAGGTGGTAGCATTGAAAGGGGAGAACTTTTTGGAGAAAGGATGTGAACCAAAAGTCATAAAAGATGCTCTGATACAAAACAGAATCTCAGTTCAATCCACAGTCGCCCCACCTTAGGTCAGAGAATCAAATGGCTTGCGTACATTCCAAGTTTCTGCTGGTAGCATTGAACCGCAGACTAAGTCAGGCTCGAAGCCCTATCTCTTTTCTCGCTTGCTTTCTTCTTCTAACTTGTGGAAATCGAATGTCTCGCGGCTGTGGGGATCACTCTCCTTGGGGCGCTTAAATTCAAATATCTCGAAAATTTTTTGCTGCGATGTATTTAACTTAAATTCCCAAGCTGCATTGTCTCCAAAATTCATCTTCCAAGAGAAGTTAATGCTTCTCTTTTCGTCGTCCAAAGCGGGACGAAATCTCTCAAGCCACACTTTGAAAACCCTAATGGCATGATCTTGTTGAACGTTGTAGTCGCATTTTTCATACTTAATTTGGCAATGAATCGACCATCTATTATCAGTAATTTCAAATTTTTCCAGCACTACTTCTTCCGCATTTCCCTTGATTCCAATCTTCATGTCTCCTAAAGTCGGCCTAGACCACTCTTGGAGATCGTCACACAATATAAGTAAAAATGGAAGGTTATCCGGTGAAAGATGATAGATCTTGGCAGTCGTATGTGAGGCCATCGAATGCAAGATTTCACTTCTTATCGCAAATTGTCGAGCATCTTCTCTTTTAATGGGTTCTTTATAGTTATTACAAAAATCAGATTCAATAAAGAAAGTGAGAGACTTAAGTAAAATCAAGCTACTTACAATTCCATGATCAAACATCTCCCAAGACTTGGAGAACTTTGAATAGTATTTTGTTCTTATATGAGTACGCCAGTGGTGATAGTTCTCTTTATCCCCATCTTTAACAGGTTTAGCTATAGAACTGATCAGGTTAAGCAAAAATCTAACCAGATGATCATGCTGTATCTCAAAGTTAAATCTAAATCTAGAAAATCCAATTTTCCCGAACTTTGAAAGCATTCTTTCTAATTTATCATTAACCTTTTCGACTTTCTCAAGGGGATAGCCGAGATCGTGTGTTAGGGCTATAACTGTCCACATTGCAGCCAGTTCGCCTATAGATAGGCAGCACTTAGTGGGTACCGGATTGGTCTTCTGATCACTTGGCTGGCCGTCTCCGGTTGCGGAGCCCTTCGATCGTACTGCTATGTCAGGAAACCATTCTGCCTTGGCGCAAGGGCAATTCTCAATAGACATTTCGTCCATTGCTCGCAGTTTAAATCGTCCGCCGTGCGTTTGGATGACATGCAACCCAATCAGCCAAACGTTTATCGGATGGACTACATGATCACGGTAGTATTTATCAGCACCGTACAATGTAGATTCAAAATCTGAGAATTGGCTAAAGTACTCAACTAGTTCTTCTATACCATACACACCAGACCTGATAGAGTCCGCAACTCCTTTGGTTCTCATTGTTGTCTTTTGAGTTTTCTCGTTTCTCTCTTCAAAGAAATGATTCTCTCTACTATCGTTAATTCTAAGAAAGTAGATAGCATCAACGAGAAGGTCTCTCCAAGTATCCCTTAAAGATTCCATCTTCTTAAAGCTATCTTCAGCAGACTCACAACTTGACAGTTTATTCTTCAAGGCTTCTAGGGTGTCCTCTCTGAGGAAAGCCAGAACATTAGGAATCTCTTGATCTTCTATTTTAAAGATATTATAAAGTTCAGGAGTACCTTGCTTTTTAGACGCAATAGGCAAGAAAGTGCTCATATCAATTCCGTTCTCACGATTGACAAAACAAGAAAGAGGGCCACTACAAATCTCAAGCTATATCTAGACATTCGCTCCGTGAAGAATTCGTCCAAAAGAACTGAGCGGGGCAAGGTTCGCAGTGGTTCGCACTTTTCTTTAAGGTGCGCAAAGGTTCCGACTTACGGCCGCGCAGCAGGAGTTCCTTTAGTGAGTCATTCCGAATGTGACCCAGTTGGAAACGCCTAGAACCTGATTCCTTGAAAGCTTCACAAGGGTAAACCAGCCCATCATACTTCACTATTAGCTTGTTTTCTCCTGCGTAGCAAGACGTGCATTTACTGACAAACCCCGAAAAGGGAACACCAAAACGGAGTTTTGTATTGCCAAAGTTCTGTTCAGACAGATATTGGAAAGTACTTTGGAGTAAGCTGGACTCCCTTCGATCCAACAATAGTTTATCCGAATGCTCTTTAGCATAACCTTGTGGCACTAGCCTCAGAAAGCTTACTTGATCGACTCCCCATTCAGACAATTCAGAAACCGAAGCCTCAATGGATTGAAGATTAATCTTGTTGGGCACCAGATGGACTTCAACGCGAAAGCCACTTTGCTTTGCAGCAAAAATCGATCTCTGAGTCAGTCCAAAGGAACCCTTCCGTCGGGTTAGCTTGTCATGAATGTGAGACTGTGTTGACTGGACGCTAAAGATCAAATTGGTTCTCAATGCATCGAGTAGGTCCCACTGGACAAACGAAAAGGCGTCCGTGCCGTTTAATAATATACCGGTAGTGTACACAGACACTTGCAGTCCCAGTTGATACAATTCGCTTAAGATATTAAACAACCGCGGGTGACAGAGGGGTTCTCCTCCAGAGATGGATATTCTCTTCAGCCCCAAAGATGCTGCTTGCCGCGCTACACTACAAACGTCATCGAGAGAGACTTGCACGCCAGAATTCGGATGCGACAGCGAGGAGCAGAAGAGACAACTATTCGGGCATCGCTGTGTCACTTCGATTGTTAAGTCAATCAGCTCCGGCCTCATAAGTCTCCATCCTTTGGAACTCGTTCATTTTGAAGAGAGTATCTTCGCTATTGAGGCTTGCACCTTTCCAATGGCTCCGGTACAATCCTTCTCCGAAGGGTACATTGCCGGCGATTCTAACTCCCGAACATCTTTAACTGACGGCCAACAACTTTCTCACCACTTTCAAAGAAACTTACACCAAGAACACGAAGCCGCACCTTCAGCGCTGACATGGTTATCCCGTATCTTGATCGAATCTCGTGGCCATGCATGTCAATGTCCAACGGATTTGGATACCGAGCCACTTGTTTCAAGATATCCTTGGCAGGCATCAACAAAGCACCGGCAAAATGGTTAGCCTTAATTTCCATCTTTTGTGGGTCGGTGTCCTCTACATCTTGTATTCTGCAATAGACAACACTTTCTTGTTCCGGCTGAACCGGAGAACCGGAAACGCGGTGCAGGTCCCACATTTCTCGATGAAATGCTTCATGGGCCAGCGTGAATCGGCCGATTTCTTCTCCTGTTTTGGACCTGTTAAGCGATTCAGAGTTAAGCAACACGACATTATGGAAAATTCCCCTCCCAATGCGGGCGTATTCTGGGACAAAAAGTCCACATAGTTTCCCATCCGGAGGATCGGGTATTCCAAGCTCAGAGAAGGGTCTTTCGAGCACATCAAGCCCATAAACCTTCTTGAGGAGGTCTTTTATATTGATGGGATAAGAAAAAAACTCACGGCCTACTGCCTCCAAGTATCGGAACAATACATCTCGAGAGAGATCTTCTATGCTCCTGTCTGCACGTTTAGCCAGACTTATCGCCAACTTATCCAGAATAGAAAGCGTTGTCTCCGGGTGCTGAGTACAAAGAGTCGAATATAGTTGGTCCGGAATCTGTCCCTGGGCGATCCTGAAGAGGTCTTCTCTCACTTCAAACGCTGACGCAAGCTGCTTGATGGCTTCGTCTGTTGCTGCAGCACCTCGACTACCATTGATGTACCTGCTGAGCGTGGATTTGTCGAGACCGGTCCGCTCAACGAGGTGCTTCTGCTTCCACCCTCTAGCTCTTAGAAGTCTATAGACTAAGTGGCTGAAATTTCTTTCCATTTTTTCCCTCCAGACCCTTAGACCCTTACCGCCTCACATAAGCATTAGTTGACACCTTTGTCAACTAATTTTCTGGTTGGTCCTGTACTTTTTTCAAAGGAATGTTTCTTGTCCCTTTTCAGTCTTCCTTCAGACGTGATGAGCTGGAGGGAACATGTTTATGACAAAACAGAATCGATTGGTGGCTAAAAGAAAATCTTGGAGCCTTGATTCTCTCTCACTGTCGGCAGCGGAGGCGTGTCGGCCGCGGGCGGATTTCTGGTTCAGTCGCTTCCGCCGTCCGACGGTGAGGTGATCGACCGGTTGACCGGGCAGATTGAAACGATGCCGCCCATAACGGAACTCGTGCGCGGCGGCAAGACGCCCGAAGAACTGCTCGATTATATTTTCTCCGGTATTCCCTTCGATGTTTTCGAGAAGCGGTTGCTTTCGTTCAAGTGTTCGTGCAGCAGGGAGAGAGTGATCAATGCCCTGGTTTCCCTGGGGCAGGAAGAACTGAACTCGATGATCGAGCAGGAGGAGGTTACAGAGGTGACCTGCGAGTTCTGTCGGGAGGTGTATGTGTTCAGCCGGGAAGACCTGGGCAGGCTTGTCAAGGAGATCCATTAGCCGTTTGACGAGGCGGGGAGCAGGGGGTCTCCGGCAGGCCGGGAAGGTCCCCCGGGACGCGGAAGGTGTTCGAGATCATCGGCAAGGACATCCCGGGGGGACGGCGGATGCGGTGAAGCTCTTCACGGGCTGCCATCGGCCGGGGAATGAAAGTGAGGGAGCTTGGGAGCGTCCCGGAGCATGCTTTCGTCATTCAGGAAGAAGATTAAATAGAATTGTAGAGGAGAACTCCCCCAATACCGTACTCTAATCCATTATGAATGTATAATAATATAACTTAAATGTTGCTCGAAATTGCGGGACATCTCTGTAAAGCCAGGAATGCCGGGG
>CAYOVG010000327.1:0-7921 GCA_964407285.1 uncultured Syntrophobacteraceae bacterium | reverse complement strand
GGGATACATTTTCTGGATGTCCACTTGAATGGAATGGGGAACGGGGCCGGTGTTATCCGTGATGACGGCTGTGGCCGTGCTGGGGGACGCGAACTCGATTTTCAGGGTTTTGGCATGAAGAAAATCCATGGAGTCCTGTTCGAAACGGCGCCCGATAGGGCGCCGAGAAACGAATACAACTGAATGGCATCGATGGTATAGATAACAACCGTTGAGCCCGTGGAATAGTGTTGAATGTAGAAGTTGTGTGTGTTCCCGGTTTCGGTATCTTTCCAAATCCCATGGTATTGCGCCTGAGAAGCATTTACCAGAGAGAAGATAACGCATATAGTAGCTAATACAATGATAATAGAACGTTTCATACCCATTAAATCCCCCTACATGCCATGTTACATAAATGGATTGTGGAATAGATACAGTATAATATGTAGCTATATCGTATAGATAACACCGTAACATATACATGAAACTTTCACAAGTACATGAAAATAGTAACGAGCAGCGTTCATCCCAACGTGTGCATACGTGCTAAAATAAAATGTCTATTATTGTATAAGAAGAACGAAAGGCAAGGGCGTAACTATCACATAAAGCAAAACATTATCGTCCGAATTGTCTGCGTATACGTTAATACAACAGGGAGATGATGTTTTAATTATACTTAAACGTTGTATGTACGCGTGATGGAAAAGGTCCTGTTGGCCATAGTTTCTTGGAAAACCCTTTATCAGGCCGTTGAGAGACGCGATTTGTGTCGTTGGGGTTCATCCTTCGTCATTGCGGCGTACTGGATGTACGCCTCAATCCTCAGGATTCGCCCGCCTTGCATCTCATCGTTCTTGACCGGTCTGCCCGTAATACTGTTTATCAACGGGCTGCTATGGTTTCCAATGGCGGAATCTCCACTGCTGTACAGGCGAAAAGGAAGGTATTGTTGGGCGGTAGGGCCCAACTGCCTGGTCTTGCGGGCGGTATGGGTTCGAAAATGAACGGGAGGGAATCCTTCAATGAGGTATCGAGAGCCGGTCTCCGTTTGGAGGAAGCGGCCTTGATGTATCGGCGGATCATTAGAAGATGAGCCCACGGCATCCTCTCCGGAAGAGGGGATGAATGCACCTCATATCGCGTGGACCACCGAAATACAGGCGCACCCTGAACATGGGACAAGACGTACCTGTTAAAATACCAAGACGACGTCCATAAGGCAATACAAATATGATACCTTGACCGGCGTTTTTCAACGGCCTGCTATCCTGACGCCGTCACGGCGGCCACAATATGGGCAGCAGTCCCACGCACACAGCCAGGGCCAGAATCGTCACGGGTACGCCCACCTTGACGTAGTCCAGGAAACGATAGCCGCCGGGACCCATGACCAGCAGGTGGGCCGGATGGGACAGGGGGCTGGCGTAACTCGAGGACGCCGCCATGGCCACGGTCATCATGAGCAGATGCGGTGAGACGGCGGTGGCGTGGGCCGTGCTGAGGGCCACGGGGGCCATCAACACCACCAGGGCCGCCGTGGGGACCACCTGGGTGGCCGCCACGGTCACCACGAAGAGGGCGAACACGATCCACCGCGGCCCCAAATGGCCCACCGCGCCGATGAGCGCTTCGGCGGCCATCTGCGCCGCCCCCGTGTTCTCGATGGCCGATCCCAGCGGCAGCATGGCTGCGATGAGAAACACCACCTTCCACTCGATGGCGCGGTACGCCTCGTCCATTCGGATACAGCCGGCCAGGACCATCAACGCGGCGCCCGTCATGGCGGCGATGGAGATGGGAACCAGGCCCAGGATGGCCGTGAGAAGCACCCCCAGCATGACGGCTGCGGCGATGTACGCCTTTTCCAGACGGGGAGCGCGGGCGGCGGCTTCGTCCAATACCAGAAAATCGGGGTCCCGGGCCACGGCTTCCAGGCTGCGGCGCGGCCCATACACCAGCAAGGCGTCTCCGAACTGGAGCGGCATGTCCTGTAGGGCGCTCCTGTGAGGACGCCCGGCCCGCCAGACGGCCAGCACGCTCAGTCCGTACCGGTCCCGGAAGAGCAGGTCCGCCAGGGTCCGGCCCACCAGGGCGGTCCGGGGGGAAAGCAGGATTTCGGTAATGCCGATCTGCTGGGATTCCAGATCCGCCAATAAACCCGGACTCTGGGCGGAAATCTCCAATTCCTCGAGACCCTGGAGCACTTCGAGGTCCCGGGGAGAGCCTTCGAGAATCAGCAGGTCCCCCTCCGCCACCTTTTCCTGGGGCGCCGGCATGCACAGGAAGGACTCGCCGCGCAGGATCCCCACCACGGTGAGACCGAACGCATTGCCCAGCCGGCTTTCCACCAGATCGTGATCGGCCAGCACGGAACCGGGGGGCACCCGCACGGGCAGCAACTGGGCGCGGCCGGCGGTTTTTTCAACCACGGCGTCGAAGGGTACGAACCGCAGGTCCGTGACCAGGCCGTCTCGCTCCAGGGCTTCGAGGTCCTGCCGACCCCCTTGCAGCACCAAGCCGTCCCCAGCCGCAAACGGACGGGTCCGAGGGTCCTTTACCTCTCCTTCCTCCGGCCCGTGGATGGCCAGCAGGTGCACCCGGCGTTGGGCGCGCAATCCGCTGCGGTGCACCGTGTTACCCAGGAGCGGGGAGCCTTCGCCCACACGCGCCTCGGCGAATTCCAGGCACTGGCGCACCAGGGAACGGACGAGTTCCGGGGATTCCACGTGGAGATGATGGCTGCCGTGGAGTCGCTGGAGGTGGTCGGGACGGCCGTGTACGATGAGGGTATCCCCGGCCCGCAGCACGTCCGTCGGCCCGGGGGCCAGTCGCAGCTGTCCGTATCGCTGGATGGCCATGACCGTCAGGTACAGGGCCGATCCCAGGCGGCTTTCCGCCAGGGTGCGCCCGTCCAGGGGCGACCCAGGCCGGATCCGGGTGGTGAAGATGTGTTCGTCCAGATGATAGGAAGCTCCAAGCAGGGGACCCGAGCCCTCAGCGGAGCTTCTGGAGCGATCCGGAAGCAGGAACCGGCCCGCGAGCACCATGAAGACGATACCCGCGGCCACGACGGCCCCCGTGATGGGGGTGAAGTCGAACAGGGCGAAGGGGCGTAGGCCTGCGTTCCGCAAGGCGTCCGTTACCAAAATGTTTGGGGGGGTGGAGATCCCCGTGAAGGGTCCGCCCAGGAGACAGCCCAGGGCCAGCGGCATGAGCAGCCGGGAGGGGGAGCGCCCGCTGCGCCGGGCCAGTTCCATGGTTGCGGGGAGCAATATGGCCGCCACGGTGACCGTGTTGATGAGCGCGGAGAGCAGAGCCGCCGCCGCCATGAGAGCCGCCGTGAGCAGCGGCTCGCTGCGGCGGGCGAACCATTGCAGGGGTTGCCCGATGCGATGGGCGATGCCCGTCCGCGTGAGTCCCGCGGAGAGAATGAACATGGCCCACACCGTGACCACCGCCGGGCTGCTGAAGCCGGCCAGGGCTTCCTGGGTGGTGACGAGCCCCGTCAGGGCCAGGGCGGAAAGGGCCAGCAGGCCCACCAGATCCACCCGCAGCCAACCTCCGACAAACAGGACCAGGGCGGTGAAGACGATGACGAGTAGTACTAGAATGGCCGATGACACCAGCGACCTCTATCGGGCTGTCGAAAAACGCGACCTGCTGTGTTGCGCTTCATCCTTCGTCATTGCGGCGTACTATGGGTGCGCCTCATTCCGCAGGCTTTGCGCGCCTTGCATCTCATCGTTTTTCGACAGCCCGCCCGCAATACGGTTTATCCACGGGCCGCGGACCGGAAAAGGGTCCCCTCCGGCCGGCAAAAACCCCCGGAGGCGGATCGTTCAAGGGAAGGGGATCGAGAAGTCGATCCGCAGAATCTCAGGCCCGTTCCTTGGATTTCTTGTACGCTTCATACCGGTTTTTGCCCTGTTCGTACAGACGTTGTTGTTCTTCCGTGCTGATGAGCAGGGGCGGGACCTCGGCGGGCCGGCCCTTCTCGTCCAGGGCCACCATGATGAGCACGGCCGTGACCGCGCGCCGCCGCTTGCCGCTTCGGGGGGATTCGGCATCCAAATTCACCGTCACTTCCATGGTGGATCGGGCCGTAAACGTCAACCGGGCGTCGATCAACACGAAGTTTCCCACGCGCACGGGGTGGAGGAACTGGATCTCCGCAACGCGGGCCAGGACGATGTTCTTCTGACTGTGACGGGCCGCCGCCACTCCGGCGGCGTTGTCAATCATTTTCACCAGTTCGCCGCCATGCACGAAACCCGCCGGGTTGGCCATGTCGGGAAGGGTCACCTGGGCCACGGTGGTGGCGGATCGCAGCACGGTCTTTCCCCGGAAGGCTTCCACCCCGTCCAGGTCCTTGAGGAGCGCACGAAGCCGCTCTTCGTGGACGCCTTCCGCATGACTCATCCGCTCGAAAAACTCGGCGATGCGGGTGAAACCTTCTTCCCGGGCCTCCCGCGCGAAGGCCGGATAGATGTTGCGGCATTCCAGGCGCTCTCCCTGGGCCGCCTTTTCGATGGCGGACCTTACATCCCCTAAACCGCCCAGGAATTCGAATTCCTTTTGGGCATGCTCTCCCTCGTTGGCGGCCATTTCATAAAAGACGTCCGCGATGTGGTGTAACCCAGCCTCCCGGGCCAGATCTCCGGAGAAGAGGTATCGATTGCGCGCCTGGGCCTCCCGGGCCAATGCCGCATTGAGGTTTCGTTCCGTTTTACTTCCCGGCAGTTCCATAGGATCTCCTGAGCGGGCGAACGGGAGACCGGATGTCTCGGCGTCCGGTAGGTTGGTTCATGAACCTTCCGCGCAAGCGGGTATAGCCTGTGGAGGCATGGCCGGCGCGAACGCAGGCTGTCTATCCACCGGCTCAACAGGCGTTTCTTCATTCAACGCGAGAATGGGCGGCCTCCGCGGGGCGAAGTCGGCCGGCGACGGAGCCAAGAGAGCACCGGCGGGAAAGCCGTATGTCAGCCCGTTGATAGACATCGTTTCGAGCAGGCTGTTCAAAAACGATGAGATGTCAGCCACGCGGGCGGCGTGGCGAATCCCGGGGAATGAGGCGTACATACAGTAAGTACGCCGCAATGACGAAGGATTCGCACAACGCAGCCAATCGCGTTTTTCAACAGCCTGATATGCAGCATACCAGAAAGGCCGGGGGAAGAGAACAGGCGAGAAGGATCCCTGGAGGATCCGTAAGGCGCATGGGCCGAGTTTCACAGGGCGGTTCGGCGTCGCCCGGCCGTCGCTTCGACGGCCGGCCATCCACCATCGGCCGAAACGGGAGTTATCAGCCCGTTGACAAGCCATATTGCGGGCGGGCTGGTGAAAAACGCCATCGCAGTAAGGCGGATCGCGTCTTCACCGGCCTGCTACCGGGGCTTTGCCGGGGATTGAATGTCTTTCGATGGTGAGGATCGATGCAATTCATGCAACAGCTGATCCAGGCCGGTAGCGATGTTTCGGCCGCCGGAGAAGGTACGGGGTTCCCGCCCGGGTTCGGTCACCACGCACGTGGGCGTGCCGCGGACGCCGAACCGTTGGATCCGTTCCGCCATCCGGTCGAATGCGGGCCGGACGTCCAACAGCGCCAGCCGGATTTCCTTTTCCTGGAGACGCTGCAACAGCGCCTGCTCGGATTTCGCGGTACCCGTGGCGGCGATGTCCGCGAGGACCCCGCGAAGATGCAGGACCTCGTCGAAACCGCCGGCGGCGTTGGCCGCATACAGGAAATACCGGGTGTACAAGGTGGTGTGTGCGCTCAGCGGCACGTCCACGAAGGTGATTCGCGCCCCCGCCCGGAGCAGGGCCGGCAGCGTCATCTCCAGGTACGGCTCGATTTCCCGGCAGGGAGCGCAGAAATAATCCGTGAAGAGAACTACTTCCACGGGCCCCAGACCATAGGAAATAAGGTCCTTGGGTTCTCCGGGGGCGGACGAGAAAACCGGCTTCCAGGCCGACGATCCCGCCAGGACCAGCAGGAGGGCGATTCCCAAAACCATCGATCGTTTCCATGCGTTTCCGAGCGACATACTGTTCCTCCAGGGATATCAGAAAGGGTTGCGCCGTTTGCCTACGCGGCCAAGCGACTGGACGGCCCGTGAGCGGAAGACAAGCACCCGCAGCGTCAGGTACATGGAAACGGCCAGAAAGGTGAGGTCCCGCGCTACGGTCAAGAGATTTGCGGGGTCGCCGGTGGGGTCCGTCGAGAAACAGCCGCAGTGCACATCCAGGCCGCGGGTGAGATTGAAAATCAACGCTGCGGTGAAGCTCGCGAGCAACCCGGTGGTGATCAGCATGGCCCCCGGCAGCCAGACTCCGGCCACGAGGCACAATCCCAAAAGCAACTCCAGCCAGGGAAGCGTGACGGCCGTCAGGTTGACCCATGCATCCGGCAAAATCTGATAGTTGTACACCGCCAGGGAAAAGGCCGCCGGATTCAGGATCTTGTCGTAACTGGCGTACAGAAATACGCCTCCCAGCAAAACCCGCAGGATAGGATACACGAAGGGTTCGGCGCGCACAAGCATGCGAACCATCACCCGATCCGTAGGGCCTTGCGCCTCAATCCCCCGAGGGCCCATGGGGCGTGAACGACTTTCCGTTTCCCGGGTCTCGAAGCCGCGCCCGCAGCAGGATGGGTGCGGACTTCGTGCAAACAGGTTCGTGGTTTCGGTCATGACGTGGTTCCCCCCGTTTCCACCGGCAAGCCGGCCTCGCGCCACACGCTCCAGCCGTTCACGAGTATGCGGACGTCTTCAAACCCCATCTGCTGGAGGAAGAGGGCCATTTGGTGGCTCAGGTCGCACGTTTCGCCGTCACAGTACGTGATGATCGTTTGGGGACCTTCCAGGAGCCGGGGCATGGCGCGGTTGAAGGCCGGTTCGGCGTCTTCCCAGGGAAGATGGACGGCTCCCGCGATGTGGCCTTCGGCGTATGGACCCAGGGCGCGGGCATCCACAAAAAGGGCCGCGCCGTACCCGAACAACCGCCGGGCTTCCTCGAGGGTGACGATGAGACTTTCTCCAGCCGCATCGGAAAAGCGTGCTTCGATGGACCAATTACCCACAAGGGGTATGCCTGTTGCGCGCCACTGGTTCGTGGCGATGGCGATGGATCCCGCCAGCACGAGGATGGCGGGAATCTGCCAGAGTGCTTGTTTGACGGGAATAGAAAAGGATTGAAGCATAGAGGTCCTCCCGTGTTTCTTCGCAGGCCGTTGAAAAACGCGATCCGCGGCGTCGGGCTTCATCCTTCGTCATTGCGGCGTACGGTATATACGCCTCATCGCCACGCCAACGGCGCGTTTTGCGCCGGCCTGCCCGCAATACGGTTTATCAAAGGCTGTCCGGGATTTTCCAGGGCGGTTTCCTGATCCGGGTTCAGGATTACCGGGCCCAGGGGCGGCCGGTGTTTCCACGCATGTATTCCGCCAACCGGATCAATCCGTCGAACAGGTACTTGGAACGAAAGCCTTTCGTTCTAAGATAGACCATGGCCAGAATAGCACGGTCCCTCTGGGGACAGGCCGTCACGATGATCTTGGTTCTGTCCAGTTCCTCGATTCGGTCCGGCAACTCGTTCAGGGGTATGCTGGTTCCGATGCCGAGCTTCCAGGCCTCGTACTCTTCCTTGAAGCGTATATCGATCAGTTGGACGCCGCCTTCCCGGACGCCTTGGAGCAACGCGGCGCTGTTGATTTTCATGTCGCTTCGCTCCCGATTGTCGAAACGGGAAATATACTGCTCCAAGGTCTGTTCCAGGGCATACGCGTGACCACATCCCAGGAATATCGCAACCATGGCGATGATCAGGCTCTTGTGTATCCGAATCATGGCGCTTCTTCCTTCTTCATAGCAGGCTGTTGAGAAACGCGATCTGCTTTCACGCCTTTGGCGTGACTTCATCCTTCGTCATTGCGGCG
>CAYOVG010000326.1:0-7974 GCA_964407285.1 uncultured Syntrophobacteraceae bacterium | reverse complement strand
GAATGGTGGTAAGACAATCCCTTCCGTATGGCGGCATCGCTGGCCTTCTATACCATTTTTTCGCTGGCGCCCATTCTTCTGATTACCGTAGCCGTTACGAGTATCGTGTTCCGGGAGGAACACGTGAAAGCGCAGATAGTGCGTGAGATGCATTCCCTGGTTGGAAGCGAGGGCGCCGGAGTGGTGGCCCAGGTGCTTGGGGGACTCAGTGAAATCGGCGGGAGTCCGGTTGCGGTTGCAGTCGGAATAGTGGGAGTGTTGCTTGGGTCGACGGCCGTCTTCGCCGACTTGCAGGCGTCTCTGAACCAGGTGTGGGACGTCAAATCGGGGCCGAACCGCAGCACGATAAAGGCCTTTGTAAGAGACCGTCTCCGGTCGTTCGCCATCGTTTTGGGTATCGGTTTTCTTCTGCTGGTATCTCTCGTTATCAGCGCCGCCCTTTCGGCCGCCCGTGAATTCCTGACCGGCAAGATGCCTGATGTCTCGTGGCTCTGGCAAATACTCGACCTCACCGTTTCCTTTGGATTGGTTACCCTGCTCTTCGCCATGATCTACAGGTATCTGCCCGACGCGCGAATCGAGTGGGAAGACGTGGGGACCGGGGCGGTCGTAACGGCGCTTCTCTTTATAGGCGGCAAGTTTTTGATAGGGATCTACCTCGGGCAGATGGCCCTCGGCAGTGTGTACGGCGCAGCCGGGTCGTTTGCCGTCCTTCTGATCTGGGTATACTATTCCGCTCTGGTAAGCCTCTTTGGCGCAGAGTTTACGCAAGTGTACGCCCGTCGCTATGGTTCCGGCATCCGCCCGCTCGAACATGCCGTCCGAGTTGGACGCAAGACAGATACCGTGTAGGAGTGGACGCTACCG
Source organism: uncultured Syntrophobacteraceae bacterium (assembly GCA_964407285.1). Taxonomy (GTDB): domain Bacteria; phylum Desulfobacterota; class Syntrophobacteria; order Syntrophobacterales; family Syntrophobacteraceae; genus CAYOVG01. The sequence goes on along the minus strand of CAYOVG010000326.1, from coordinate 7,107 downwards.
GCCATATCTTGATTTGCTATCTCTAACTTACTGATTAACTTAAATAATACAAGGTAATGCCGGAGATGCGGTATCCGTATTCCGGGAGGCTGTGTATTCGGGCTACGGGTTGCTTCGCATTACGGGTTTGGGACCAGTGCCCGTGAACGAACGGCAGCCTGGCTGCTTCGGGTGACGGGTTCGGGACCAATACCCGTCAATGAACCGTAACCTGACCAGCTTTAGGCGTTCCGGCAGGCAGCCGATTTCGCTCCGCATCCCCTTGTGCGCGCCGTCCACAAGGGCGGGGCTACAAGAGGGTTGCCGGTCGGATCGATGGATGGACAACCTGTCCCGAAGCTGTAACTGCGCCGGGGGTTCCCTCGCGGTATCGGGAACACGCAAAAAAAAGCCCATGGTAGCCGTGGCGGTGTCATAGCCTGCCTGGAAATCGGGATGGAAGCAGGTGTTCGAGAGTTTATCCCAGTCATCGATCACTCTTCTCGAAACGGGTTTGTTCGAAACCTTCGAGAAAGAGGAGAACACACTGAAAACAAGTGAATAAATGGAGATGAGATTATGAGAAGACTGTTTCTTCTTTTCACGATGGTAGTAGCCGTATTTGCATTTGTTGTCTCCGTGCCTGTGCAGGCGTCGGCCCAGGAGCGAGTCGATGAGAGGGCCCCGGCCGCCGCACTGTCTGAAGATGCGGCAGATATGAGGAATACCGTCCAATCGTCCACTGCGGTGCTCAGGGATATCCTGCCGTCTATTCCTCAAAACGTTCTGGAAAATGCCGCTGGAATAGCCGTCATTCCCAATATCGTGAAAGCCGGCCTGGTCGTGGGCGGCCGCCATGGAACCGGGGTCCTGGTGAACCACGAGGGAAACAACTGGAGCCTTCCCGTTTCCATTTCCATGACGGGAGGCAGCATCGGATTTCAAGCCGGCATTACGTCGTCGGACCTGGTCCTGGTGTTTCAGAACGCCGACAGCATGAATGAGTTGATCGGCGGAGACCTCACCCTCGGCGCCGATGCGGTCGTGGTTGCGGGTCCGGTGGGTGGAGCCGGGAAGGTTCAGGCTGGCATGGGTGATGTGCTCAGCTATCAGAGAACGGACGGCCTGTTCGCGGGAGTAGCGCTGACGGGAGGCGTTTTGTCCCTCAATAACGACGACACTCGGGACTTCTACAATCTCGTTCCGGGTGGCGGCATGGCGTACTACGAGTCCGCCCGCGACATCCTGGCAATGGATGAAACAAAGCAGATGACCCGGGTACCGCCGAGCGCCGAGGAACTGCAGAGAGTCCTGCGACTACATTCCGCTTCGGAGGTGAGGCAGTAGGTCCCAAGGCGTTGCCGTTATATCTACCCCGGCATTTACCGCTGCAGGGTTCTCGCCCGTTAATCGGTCGTAGCTGCTAAGAGACTCGTAACGGTGCGGGCGAGAGCCTCGCCGCATCCACAGGGCAAACACGGGGTCTCACTGGGCAGCCTGGAAGCGGCATTGGCGGGAATCCGGCCGAAATACAGCCGGCCGATCGCGAATCTGTAGATACGGTGGTGGGCAAAAGCGAAGCGTTGCCCACCATCAAAGCTACTCGCCCGGCAAGGCACAGTCTCTTCCGGGTCGTCGAAATGTCCGGAACTCACCCGCGCGGAGCATAACCGGACCGACTGCCGTCGCCCGGCCCGTACAGGGGCGCCGTTATCCGGATTGTTAAGACCATGGAGGTGAGTCCGTTCTCATTTTTCAGCTTATGCATATCCGGAACTACGGCCATCTCACGGGTAGTGAAGCATGGGCGCGCGCGGATTCCTTTCCTGCGGCTCGCCGCAATCCTGTCTTTCCTCTTCGCGCCGGTTTGCCTTGACCAGTCGAGCGCCCATGCACAGGCGCCGGCGACCCAATCCATCCCCAAGCAGAACGGGAAAGCCGCCGACACCCGGGAAATACCGGTCGACCGTCCCGTTGCCGATGAAGCGCTGCAGCAGCGTATAAGTTCGGTTTTCTCCAGTATCGAGGATCTTAAGGATATCCAGGTAGAGGTGCGAAACGGCGTTGTCACTCTCACCGGTGAGACTGTAAGCGCAAGGGCGTCGGAGAGAGCGCAGACCCTGGCGTCACGTTTCCAGGGGGTCGCCTATGTGCAGAACGGGATAACGCAGGAAACACAGGTCGAATCGCGACTTGCGCCTGCCGTCAAGAAGATCGATCAATATGTCAACAGCACCATCCGGCAGTTGCCCGTTATTGCCGTGGCGCTGATCGTGGGCGCATCGTTCTGGTTTCTTTCGGCTTTGATCACGCGCTGGGATCGGCCCTACAAATTCCTGGGGATCAATACGCTGCTCCTCAACATGCTTCGCCAGTTTCTGCGCGCCGCCGTCTTCATGGTAGGGCTTCTCATCGTCTTCGATATCCTCGATGTGACGGCGCTTGTGGGGGCGCTCATAGGGACCGCGGGAGTGATCGGTATCGCGATTGGTTTTGCGTTTCGCGATATTGTGGAAAACTACCTCTCGGGCATGCTGTTGAGCCTTCGCAGTCCCTTTTCCGTGAACGATCTTGTGACGATTGCATCCCATGAGGGAAAGATACTCCGGATGACGACGAGGGAGACTATCCTGATGACTCTCGAGGGCAACCATGTCCGGATACCCAACGCCACGGTCTTCAAAAGCGTCATCTGCAATTTCACGCGAAATCCCCGGCGCAGGTTCGATTTCCCGGTAGGGGTGGGAATGGAGGAAGACCTTTCCCTCGTGCAGGACGTGGGATGCCGCACTCTGAGAGCGATGGAAGGGGTGCTGGAGGACCCAGCGCCCTTTATGCGGGTCGAGGAACTGGGCGCATTCAGCGTCAATGTTCGTTTCTTCGGCTGGATCGACCAGGTCCATGTCGATTGGTTCAAGGTGAAGAGCGAAGCGGTGCGCCTGGTCAAGAATGCGTTGGATGAAAGCGCAATCACCATGCCTACGGAGACCTATACCGTGCTGTTGAGGGAGAATGCTCCACCCGCGATGTCCGCCGGCAGGGGCAAGAGCCGTCTTTCATCCGCCACCCTGCAGGATGCGCAAAAGGCTGACGTGGCGGTGGACAGACGGCTGGATGAAGAGATTGAAAAGGAGCTTACCGGTTCCGACGAGGAAAACCTTCTTGTGAAGGATGGAAGCAAGCATAGAGATAGTGACAAAAGATAAGCCGCTTTGCCGCCGGCTTCCGTTCGCGCTTTGCGCGTACGGTATTTTACGTGGTTTTGGTGCGTTCGGCGCGGAGCGTGGAATGAATATGGAGTCAATACAATGAGAAGATCACTTCTTCTTTTCGCCATGGCGTTTGCCTTATCGGCGACGGCCGCGTTCGGGCCGGCGCCCGCGACGGCCCGGCAGTGGACCGGCGACAGCGTAGCGGCCGCCGCACAGTCCAACGATATAAGGGACACGGTCCAATCGGCAACCCGAGTACTCAGGGATGCGCTGGGGGGAATTCCCGGGTATATAGTGCAGAACGCCGTGGGAGTCGCTGTTTTTCCCGGTGTGACAGGGTCCGGCCTGATGACCGGCGACCGGGATGAAACGGGGGTCCTGTCGACCCACAAAGGAAATGAGTGGAGCCTTCCGGTCTTCCTATCCCTCTCCGGAGGGAGCGCCGGCGGGTTGGGGTTGCGGGCAGGGGGCGCTTCCTCCGATCTGATACTGGTGTTTCAGGACCCCGGGAGCATGGAAGAGTTGATGAGGGGAAATCTTGCCCTCGGCGAAGATGCGGTTGTGGCTGCCGGTCCGGTGGGGGCATCCGGCCCGATTACCGAAAGCAGGGCGGATGTGCTGAGTTACCGGAGAACTAACGGGACGGTCTCGGGAGCGCTCCTGGCTGGAGGCGATTTGAACCTCGATAACAGCGCCACCCAGGACTATTACTATATCGCCCCTGGGCCCGCGGGCGGCGGGTTCACCTATTACGAATCTCCCCAGGAGATCCTGTCGATGAACAACAGGGCGGAAACGAAGCGGATTCCTCCGGATGCCCGGGAACTGCAGCGTTTGCTGCGGCAGTCTTCTCTGCGGATACAGCAGTAGCAACATTTACGGGGCTGCCCGACATGAGGCCGGCTGAACGGTTGTCGAGCGGTGAACGGTTATGCAATGCGGCGGGGACTTCAAATTTCCGTGGCATGGCGGAAACTCCGGGTGTATTATGAGGCCGGAGGGCGTTGTGAATTGCCCGGACCGGCAACCGACCACCGATAAAATTTGCGAGTGATGATACGAGGATGGCGACCACACACATAAACGGCGTTGAGCTTTACCATGAAGTACATGGCGATGGTCCTCCACTACTGCTGGTGGCCGGCCTGGCCTCCGATGCAAACAGTTGGGATTCGGTAGCGGGCCGCCTCGGCGAGCGCTATCGCGTCATCGTGCTCGACAACAGGGGAACGGCCAGAACGAAGCCCCTGGAAACCGAAATCACCATCGCGCGGATGGCGGATGACTGCGTTGCTCTTATCCGCCATCTGGGCCTCCCGTCCGTAAATCTGCTCGGGCATTCCATGGGAGGGAGCATCGCCATGGACATAGCGCTACGGTATCCCGAGGTCGTGGATAAGCTGGTGCTGGTCGGCACGGCGGCGAGCGGTTCCAAACGCAATATTTCGCTGCTCCTTGACTGGGCCGCCTGGCTCGAATCGGGGATGGACCCGGAGATGTGGTTCAGAAACATTTTCTACTGGGTGTTCTCGTCGCGTTTCTTCGAGGATGAGAAAACGGTGCGGGACTTCATAGATTTCGAAATAGCGTATCCCTATCCGATCGACAAAACGGCGTTCAGGAGACAGGTCGAGGCTCTGGCGGCTTTTGACTGCTCGCGGGAGCTTTCCGGGATCAAGGCTGAAACCCTGGTCGTGGCGGCTAGGGACGACTTGCTGTTTCCTCCCGACGAATGCGCCGTGCTGGCCCGGGCGATTCCCGGCGCGTCTTTTGAGGTCGTCGATAACGCCGGCCACTCCACCCATGTGGAGAACCCGCAGGGGTTCATCGACTGCATCGTGGAGTTCATTCCGGGGCGCTAGAGCACGACGGCTGAAACGGGAGGGGAGTTGCTGCAAGACAACACCGGAAGGTATGGCAGCAAAGGCGGAGTGCTTATGAGCGATTTCATTACGAGGGAGTTTTACGAGGATGAGGTTATCTTCGACGAAGGCGCGCGAGGGGATGTCGCCTATATCCTGATGAGGGGTAGCGTCGAGATCTGGACCAGGGTCGATAGAAAGAAGGTCGTTCTGGATGTGCTGAAGCCGGTTTCCGTGTTCGGTGAGATGGCGCTCATCGACGAGGGAAGGAAGAGGTCTGCGTCCGCGCGGGCGCTGACGCGCTCGGAGGTGGTGGAGATCACGAAAAACACCTTCAATCAGTACTTGAAGAGCTGTCCCAGGTTCATCGGCGCGGTGCTGACCACTCTCGTATGGCGTCTCAAGAAGACGACGGAGAAGGCATCGAGAATACCCGACATCTTCATGTCCATCTGCGAAGTGTTGAACCTGATGGCTCTCCACGACCAGGCCCAGCTCCGGTATACGGAGACCGCCCATGCTATCGCCAGGGCTCTTTTCACCGATGTTTCCAAGGTAAAGGAGAAGCTCGACCTGCTGGAGACTTTGAGTCTTGTCGAACTCAAGAGGCTGGAGGGACAGGAGGAGCCTGTGGCCATCGCGATGATCTCGACCGATCACTTCCTGCTGGAAGCCAGGAAGGCTTTTCAGAAGTACTCCAGACTATCCCTTGGGGATTAACTTGATTATAACGTTTTCGGGATGTTACGATAATCCATGAAGTAAAGCCGGCCTACGACCCAAGGCCCCAAGGTATGGAAGTCCTTTTGAAAACCCTTTGCCGAGATTACAGAGAAAAAATATGATCCATCGAAATCCACCTTCCGGGGAACGCCGGAACATCGGCCATGTTACGACCATGGTCACCGCGATTCCCGGAGCGGCCCGTTTTCGCGTCGTCGTTTTAACATTGCTGGTGCTCCAGGTTGTCGTCTTTGGACTTCCGTTTTGCGGCTTGCCGCCGGGAAGCGCGCAGGCCGCCCGCACCGGCGCCGGCGGAGCGGCTCCTTTCCAGCCGGGAGAGACCCTGACCTATGAATTGCGCTGGGAGGTTGTCCCTGCCGGCTATGCCTCTCTGAAAGTCCTTCCCATGGAAACGGTGAATGGAGTGAAGTCCTACCATTTCGTGATGACGGCCGAGTCGAACTCCTTTATCGACACCTTCTACAAAGTGCGGGACCGGGTCGACGCGTATGCGGATGCGGACATGACGCATTCCATCCTCTATAAACAGAAGCAGCATGAGGGTAAACGCAAACGCGACATCACGGTGACCTTCGACTGGGCCAATTCGCGGGCCGAGTACTCCAATTATGGAAAGAAGAGGGAGCCCATCGAGGTCCCCTCCAACACCTTCGATCCGCTGTCGGTCTTTTATGCGTTTCGTTTCAATGACTTGAAGGTAGGGGATGAGATGACCGCCAATGTGTCCGACGGAAAGAAACTCAAGGAGGGGAAGGCCCGTGTAGTATCCAGGGAGACGATCGAGGTCGGAGGCGTGAAATACGATACCTTCCTGGTGGAACCGGACCTGAAGAATATCGGAGGGGTGTTCGAGAAGAGTAAGGACGCCAGGCTCCAGATATGGGTCACGGCGGACGGTAAGAGCGTTCCCGTCAGGATCAGGAGCAAGGTTTCGGTGGGCAATTTCATCGCCGAACTCGTCTCCAGAAGCGGTTGACGGATGAGCAGGGCGAACGGACTGGAATAATGGCGGGCGGCGCCGGCATGCGGACCCTTATTTTGACGGAAAAGCCCTCGGTCGCCAGGGATTTTGCCGGGGCCCTCGGTATATCGGGCAAAGGCAACGGGTTCATCGAGGGAAAGGACTACGTGATTACGTGGGCTATCGGCCATCTGCTGGTCCTTGCCGAACCGCGGGACTACGACGTGAAGTGGGAGAGGTGGAATATCGCTTCCCTCCCCATACTGCCGGAGCACCTGAAGTACAATCCGATCCCGGACGTCAAGAAGCAACTGGGCATAGTCCGCGCGCAACTGGAAAGAAAAGATGT
>CAYOVG010000325.1:0-8047 GCA_964407285.1 uncultured Syntrophobacteraceae bacterium | reverse complement strand
TGATCGTAGATCAGACTCAAAGGATTCAATGCCGCCACCACGCAAACCATACGCAGGTTGGGCGCATCAAACAACCTCGAGGCGAGCAGCACGGTCAGCCAGACGATCAACAGCCCCATTACGCTTTGCACCGCGACGGCCGCGAGAGGGTTGCCGCCGAGGGCATAGACAGCGGCCAAGAAGGCGGGATACGCGGGAGTACGGTAAGGTTCCGGGACAAGAACTCCCTTGCCGTCCACGGAGACGGCCGACGCCGGCAGAGGCAGTTCGGGACGGCCGTCACGGGGCGCGGCATCTCGTGAAAAGGAGTGGTGCTCAATGAGGTTATGAGCCAGTTCGTGATAGTCCCTGCTGTCTCCCTTGGAGAAGATCCCCGCAGGGTAGACACTCAGGTAAGCAAGGATGACGATCCGCGCCAACACCGATAAGATGAATGCATACCGGACTATCGGGTCCCGGCACAAGCTTCTCCATTTGTTGCCGTCGGCCATAGGGGTTACCCTCATCGACAAAAGGTTGGCGGGAACTAAAGCCGCACGAGCACCTTGCAGTTGTAATCGATTATTCTCTCCGGCGCCCTCAGAATGTTGCACAACCCGTCCAGTCCGTCCACAACTTCGGTCACAACAGTGTCCAGAGGAAGCCGTCCGTTTTCATAGAGGCTGAGGATCTTGGAGAACGCGCCGCAAAGGTGTCCCCTGGAACCGATGACGGAAATCGCGTTCGTTATCATGTGGTCGATGGCGTCCAGGGTGAGCGCCGCACCGCTTCTGGCCAGCAGGGCGACACGGCCGTTGGCGCTTATCTTGCGGAATATCCTGCGCACGTTGTCCACACTGCCGGACGCTTCGATGACCACATCCACCGAACGGGGCGGTTGCTCGAAGAACTCCTCCACATCATACACCCGGTCGCACCACTTATCGGCAAATTTCCTCCTGTATGGAACCGGTTCGACGAGATATACTCCGGATGCCCCGAAGACGGTCCTGGCCAGGGCGGCGGAAAGCACCCCGATCGGTCCGGCGCCGAACACCACGACCGCATCTCCACCCGTTATGTTCGTGTTCTCGCACGCAACGTAGGCGACTCCGGCGGGTTCGATGCATGCGGCGGCTTTGAGCCCTTCGTCGGTTCCGGCGACCCTGCTGATGTCGTGCGCAAGCAGCGAAGGGACATCGACGATGGTCCCGAACAGGCCGTCCTTCTGTAATCCAAGCAACCGTGCCCGGAGACACTGGTTGAAATCGCCTCTGCGGCAGACATCGCAGTAATGACAGACGATGATGGATTCGAAGGTGACGTATGCTCCGGGTCTGACGTGGCGAACGTGAGAGCCGATCTCGAGGACGCGTCCCACTCCTTCATGGCCGATAATTCTTCCTTCATCGGGGATACGCGCCGGGGCCGAGCACCGGATGTAGCCGGTGGCCGGGTTCGTCTCCACAAGGTGCACATCGGTTCCGCAAATTCCCGCATAGATCATCTCCACCCGGATCTCGTCGGGGTGCAACTGCCCAAGCTCACGTGTCACTACCGAAACTCGAGGGTTTCGGTAAATCTGGTGAGGCCCCGGATTTACCACCCCCGGCATCGGCTCCCTGTCGGCGTGAACCACAACTGCTCTTGTTTCCATCGCAACTCTTTCCTGGAGTGAATTGTCATCGATAATGCATCAAAGCTGACGCCAGAGAATCTTTCCTCCCGGCGTTTTCGGCAGTTCATCCCTGAATTCGACCACGCGGGGTATTTTGGGTTTAGCCAGTTTTTCCTCGCAGAACTTGATGATCTCGGTCTTGTCGAGCGACACGCCTTTTTTGGTGACTATGACGGCCCTCGGCACCTCCCCGTGCAGGCGGTCTTGAGCATTCAAGACAGCCACTTCGCTGATCCCCGGATGGCTCTTCAGCACCTCCTCGATCTCGCTCGGAAAGACTTTCATCCCGGCAACTTTCATCATCCGCGACTTCCTGTCGATGAAATAGTAGAAGCCGTCTTCATCCTTTCTCACCAGGTCACCGGTAAAATACCAGCCGTCTTTCATGCACCAGGCCGTTTCCTCGGGATTGCCGAAGTAGGGACCGCATACTCCGGGGCCGCGGATAATCATCTCGCCCGTTTCCCCCGGAGGCAGATCGCTTCCTTCTTCATCGACGACTCGAGCCTCATACTTGGGGCAGGGCCTGCCCATGGACCCGGGTCTCGGGGAATCGACGGGATTGGCCAGAGCGATGCCCGTCGTTTCGGTGCTGCCCCAAACAGGGACGATGGGAATACCGAAGCATTCCCCGAACCTCCCGGCCAGCGCCGTATTGGTGTACATCCCGCCGCTTTCCGCCAGTCTCAGGCGACCGAGGTTGAAAGGGGAGATCTCGCACGCCCTCACTATGGCCTCGTAGATCGAGGCAATGGCCATCATGCACGTGACATCGTTGTCGACGACCGTCTTGACGATGGACTTGGGGTAAATGCTGTCGACCAGCACCATGGTCCCCCCAAGGAACAGCGGACGCGCCAACAACTCATGCGGATGGATAAAGACGGGAAACATGCACACATGCACGTCTTCCCGAGTAAGGTTCAAAGCTTCCACGGCCGCCCTGGTGTTCCAATAGATGTGGGCATGGGTGGTAATGGCGGCCTTGGGCATTCCGGTGGTGCCCGAAGTGAAGTTGAGATATACGGGATCGTCGTCGTCCATCCGCACAAAGCCCCTGCTTCCGGACGACTGCGCGAACAGGTCGTCCCAATGACGAAAGCCGTCCAGGTCTCCTTCTCCGATTGCGATTATTCTATCGCCGGGCAGAGGGGTTCCGAACGCGCCGAGCAGGTGAGTAAATTTTTCGTCGACTATCATGGCGAAAGGATCGGTGAGGTTGAGAATGTAGCCGATGTGCGCCGGAGGCTGGGTAAAATCGACGGGAAAAACGACTCCCCCCGCGGCGGCGACCCCGAGGAAGGATATGATCGCTTCCGGGCTCTTCTCCAGCAGCAGTCCTACTCTGTCGCCCTTCTCGATGCCGGCGTCAATCAAATAGCGTGTCAGCGCTCCGACCTTTTCGCGGAGCGTCCCGTAGGAAATCCTTGTTTCTTTGTGGATGATCGCGGTTTTCTCGGGGCGAACGCGCGCATTTTCCTCCAACATCTTTATTATGGTCATATCTCGCTCTTTGTCTTCGAACCGGGCAGGAATTCATCCGAGAATTGGATTCTCGGCCATTATCCGATATTCCCGCGCACGCGTGATGAGAATGCCGTAACGCGGCGTCCCTCATCCGCGTACGCAGCCAGGTATTGATGCAATAACCTTGCCGGACAGTCTCCGCAGGCCGACCATCAACAGCCGCATAATACGGAATGCCGAACGGGCCGGCATTACAGCAATTCAGAGTCCGCTGAATTCATATCCCAAAAGGTGCGTTCAATCCGCTTAATGCCATGACTTCGGTCAGGTTTCAATAAAATAGTAGCCCGTCATACTTTTTATATGCTCTTATGGGCTTCGGGAACTCGACAAAGAAACATCCGTTGCCTAAATTCTAAGTCGAGTGTTATTTCCGTGTCTTGATATAATGAGGAAGCACAAGCTTGCGAAGTTCTCATCCGTCAGGCCCGCGGCCTTGTTATACGTCTACTCGATCCCTATTTTTTCTAGACCGGGCTGGTCCCACGAAATAGCAAAGGACAGACTATGCCACGAGAACGAATAGATATCCCTCATCAGATAGACTATCTGTCTATTCTCGACGAACACGGCAAGTTGGACAAAGCGCTCGAACCGGATATCCCGGACGATATTCTGCTCAAAATGCACAGGACCATGCTCTTGAGCCGGAGGTTCGACGAACGGCTGCTGAATCTTCAGCGGCAGGGGCGGATAGGGACTTTTGCGCCCAGCACGGGGCAGGAAGCCGCTCACATCGGCACGGCCGCGGTCTTGAGGCCCAACGACTGGATGGTCCCTTCATACCGTGAAACATCCGCACTGCTATGGCGGGGAGCCGTAATGGAAGGTTTTCTCGTTTACTTCGCCGGATTCGACGAGGGCGGACGGGTCCCCGACGATGTCGCCAACATGCCCATTTCCATTCCCGTCGGGAGCCAGACGCTTCATGCGGCCGGCCTCGGCTATGCGATCAAATACCGAAAACGGGACCAGGTCGTGATGGCCTACTTCGGCGACGGCGCCACATCCCAGGGCGACTTTCACGAGGCCTTGAACTTCTCCGGCGTTTTCCAGCTCCCCGTGGTTTTCGTCTGCAACAACAACCACTGGGCTATCTCCGTCCCCCGTTATATGCAGACACGTTCCGAAACCATTGCTCAAAAGGCGCTGGCTTATGGAATTTCGGGCATTCAGGTCGACGGCAACGACGTCCTGGCCGTGTACAGCGCGTCGCGGGAAGCTGTCGAACGCGCCCGGTCCGGTGGCGGCGCCACTCTCATCGAGAACGTTACCTACCGGGTAATCATGCACACGACGGCGGACGATCCCAAACGATACCGGACGGAAAAGGAAGTGGCGCTCTGGAAGGAACGCGACCCGATACCGAGATTTCAATCGTATTTGATGGAGAAGGGGTTGCTCACCAGGGAAAAGATCGACGCACTGGAGGCCGAACTGAAGGATGAAATCCAGGGCGCCGTGGATAAGGCGGAGCAGCAGATAAAGGTCACTCCGGACCCGCTCCACATGTTCGAGCATATGTATGCGGAATTCCCTCCGACCCTCGGGGAACATAAAGAAGAACTCGCGCGAGATCTGGCGGAAAACGAGAAGGAATCAAGCCATGCCTAGAATGACGATGGTTCAGGCGCTCAACCTGGCGCTACGCCAGGAAATGGAGAAAGACGACTCGGTGGTCGTGTTGGGTGAGGATGTGGGCATCAACGGCGGCGTGTTCCGCGTGACCGAAGGGCTCTTCCATCAGTTCGGCGGGGAGAGAGTGATAGATACGCCCCTGGCCGAATCCATGATCGCCGGCGTCTCGATCGGTATGGCCGTATATGGGCTCAAGCCGGTGTGCGAGATGCAATTTTCGGGCTTCAGCTACTATAGCATGCACCAGATCGAAGGACACGCATCACGGCTCCGGCACCGGACCCAGGGCCAACTCCATGTTCCCATGGTGCTTCGCGCCCCCTATGGCGGCGGAGTGCGCGCCCTGGAGCACCATTCAGAAAGTCGTGAAGCGCTGTACGCCCACCTGCCGGGACTCAAGATGGTGATCCCGTCCGGTCCCCGGAATGCCAGGGCGCTCCTCGTCAGCGCCATTCGAGATCCCGATCCGGTGATCTTTTTCGAGCCCAAGGCCGTGTATCGGGCATTTCGGGAGGAAGTTCCCGAGGAAGAGGAAACCATGCCTATCGGAAAATCGCAAATTGTGCGGGAGGGAGGAGATGTGACCCTGGTTTCCTACGGCGCCATGATGCACCCGACCCTTGCGGCGGCATCCGAACTCGAGGAAAAACACGGAATAAAAGCCGAAGTCATAGATATCCTGACCATTTCCCCTCTGGACGACTCCATCTTCACCCGATCCGTTCGTAAGACCGGGCATGCCGTTCTGATCCACGAAGCCCCGCGCAGCTTCGGTCCCGGAGCGGAGATAACGGCCCGAATGGTGGAGAAGTCCTTCTGGTTCCTGGAGTCCCCCATACGAAGAGTAACGGGCTACGATATCATCTTTCCCCTCTTTGCCCGTGAGAATGCTTATCTGCCGGATGCACGGCGTATCGTGCGCGCAACCAGGGAGGTCCTGAACGGCCAACCCGCCCCGGCCGGTTGATGGCTGTTTTCGCTTTTCGGGTTGTGGATAGTGGATTTTCTGCATGGTCCGAAGGCAGGCGACGCCCGACCGTCAGGAAATCGGTAACGCATCGGAATTGGAAGGAGGAAAGGAGAAATGATGCAGGAATTCAAACTCCCCGACCTGGGAGAGGGTATCCACGAAGGCGAGATAGTTGACATACTGGTCTCCGTAGGAGATCAGGTCAACGAGGGGCAGCCGATCCTCAATGTCGAGACGGACAAGGCCACGGTGGAGATACCGTCGCCCTTTACCGGATTTGTGAAGGAGATACGCGTCAAGCCGGGTGAACTGGTCAAAGTGGGCACCGTGATGATGGTGTTCAGCACTGCGAAAGACGGAGAGAAGGCCGGGACCGAAAAGTCCGTTCCCACGGTAATTCCGGAGGAGACGGGGGCAAGCGCCGCCATTCCGGATGAAACGGAGGCGCCCACCCGCCCCGCAGAGCATTCTCCCGAAGCGGCTGCGCCAGCCCAACCGTCGCCCCCTCCATCCGGGGAAAAGGGACCCGTGCCCGCGTCGCCCGCCACACGCAGGCTCGCCAGGGAACTGGGGGTAGACCTGCGCCAGGTGCCGCCCAGCGGCCCCGCCGGGTTGGTGACCGCCGAGGATGTGCGCGGATTTGCCGAAGGAGCGAAAGGCGCCGAAAAGATGGAAGCGCCAAAAGCCCCCGCACCGCCCTCCCCTGCCCCACAGCCGGGAGCCGAAGCCGGCCCCGCTCCGGAAGGCGTTCCCACCCCCGAGCGGCCAGGGGTTGCACGGCCGGCGACAGCGGAAGCTCCCGCCTTGCCCGATTTTGAACGCTGGGGCCCCGTGCAGCGCGAGCCTCTGAAATCCATCCGCAGAGCCGTGGCCAGGCAGATGGCCCTCTCGTGGTCCCAAGTCCCCCATGTAAGCCACCAGGACGAAGCCGACATTACCGAACTCGAAGCCTTCCGCAAGAAACACGCCCCTGCGATAGAAGCGCGGGGGGGAAGGCTCACCCTGACCGTTTTCGTCCTCAAAGCAGCCGTTGCAGCCCTCAAGAAATCACCCTATTTCAACGCATCCATCGACATGGCGTCGGAGGAAATCGTCCTCAAGCGCTACTACAATATCGGAGTCGCCGTGGATACGGACCGGGGTCTCATCGTGCCGGTCATCAAAGATGTCGACAGAAAGAGCATCACGGAGCTGTCGATGGAGCTGTACGAACTGGCTCAGCGGGTGCGCACCGGAAAAGCGTCCCTGGAGGAAATGCACGGCGGCTCTTTCACCATCACGAACATCGGCGCTATCGGTGGAACCGGCTTCGCTCCCATCATCAACTATCCCGAAGTGGCCATCATGGGAATGGGGATGGCGCGCCTGAAACCCATTGTCCGGGGAGACACGAACAGGTTCGACATCACGCCCCGGCTCATGTTGCCGCTGATCCTCGCCTTCGACCATCGCGTGGTGGACGGGGCGGAGGCGGCGCGATTCGTCCGCCATGTCATGAGCATCCTGGAGAGCCCCGAGAGTCTGCTCATGGCGGTGTGAAGAACGGAAATCGGATGTCGGAGGTGAAGTCGGAGAGCGAAGGTCGGAGCGTAATTCCGGGTATTCGATATTCGACTTCAGACCTCCGTTAACAGGAGATTTGATACTATGGTAATGGGCGAACTTACTCTGGAAGCCGATGTCGTCGTGGTCGGCGCGGGCCCCGGCGGTTACGCGGCGGCATTCCGGGCGGCGGACCTGGGCCTGGATGTCACCATGATCGACAAGGACCCGCGGCTCGGGGGAGTGTGCCTCCTGAGGGGTTGTATTCCCTCCAAGGCCCTCCTTTTCGTGACGGAACTCATGCACGATACCGAACACGCGAGCGAGGCCATGGGCATCAGGTTTCAGAAGCCGCAAATCGACCTCGATGCTCTGAGGGGCTGGAAGAACAAAGTGATCGACAAGCTGGTCGATGGGCTCGTGAGCCTGAGCAAATCACGAGGGGTCCAGGTGGTGCAGGGGCGAGCCGTTTTCGAGAGTTCCAGCAGCCTGCGCCTGTACGAATCGGACGTCGGCAGGATCAAGTTCCGCAAGGCCATTCTCGCGACGGGTTCTCGCCCCTTTGCCGTCCCCGGTACGGAATTCAAGGAGGGCGGCCGTATAATGGATTCCACGGGAGCACTGGCCCTTGCGGACATCCCCGAGAATCTGCTGGTAATAGGGGGCGGCTACGTGGGCATGGAACTGGGGTCGGTTTACGCTGCGGTCGGCCG
>CAYOVG010000324.1:0-8074 GCA_964407285.1 uncultured Syntrophobacteraceae bacterium | reverse complement strand
ACTCCTAAGTCTATTGAATTTCAACGGATTCCTGCGGACCAGAATTCTCAATCAGATGGACGATAATTACAGCGACGATGTTCACGAAGACAGACGACGTTCACGAAGACAAATGCTCGGAATGTTTATCGTGAAAATGCGTCATCGCAATGGAGTGCTGCCGGGGCGCGCTTCACAAATACCCTTGGTTGCATGACTGTCAAGGTATCCCTGCAATGGATAAAGATTATCCATATGGATACTTTTTATCCATCGTTTACCTGTAATAAAGGCGGCTCATTACGCCCGCGGGAAAGCAAAACGCTCTGCAATCCCTTATTCTGCGGTCTTTTTGACTGCAAAGACCCGTTTGTCCGAACGCCGGCATGTTCCTTGCCCTATAAGCAACATGCGTATGGAATGTAAAAAGACATGGAAACCGGATACTCATCAGGAGGATGTCGCATGAAAAGAGGATGGCTTGTTCTAGGAATCAGCGCGCTGCTCGTTATGTCGAGCTCTTCGTTATGGGCAGAGGAGTCCGCAGGCGGGAACTCCGGCAAAAACGGCGCGACGCGCGTTTGCGCCTCCGGATCTCCCGAAGGCCCGGTCATGATGTTGGCTGGACGCGGCGGAGGAGGCGGGGGCGGCCGTGGGAGTTGCGGACTCGGAAGCGGAAGCTCGAACACCGGTTCAGGGCGTTGGGGCCGAGGCGGGTACGGCCCCGGCGACGGCACGGGAAGCGGCTCCGCCCCGCGCGACGGTTCAGGCTACGGGCGTGCGGCCGGTCAGGGGTCGGGAACGGGAACGTACGACGGAACCGGCCCGAACGGGGCGGGACCAAGGGGTAACGGAAACGGGAGAGGGAACGGGGCAAGCGCCGGTAATTCCTAATTTGTTATACAGTGAAAAGGAGGACTTAAAATGAAACGATCGCTTCTTCCGGTTTTACTTGCGGCGGCGTTTATTTTCGGAATTTTCTGCTCGGAAGGGCGCTCCCAAATAAGAGAAACCGGGAAGCCCGCCATGCAATGCGAAAAGAACTTCGATACCATGGACGCCGACCACGACGGACTGGTCACCAAAGACGAATTTGCGGCATTCGAGCACAAGAGAAAGAACGCCGATGAAATCTTCAAGGCGCGAGATGCCGACCATGACGGAAAGCTCACCAAGGAGGAATTCTGCACCGGTAAGGGAGCAGGACAAGGGAGCAGACCACAACCCCGGTAAGGTGAAGACGGCGCGGCGCTCCCATAACGGATCGAGGCGGGAAGCGTGGATCTTGTACGTAGGCTCATACAAGTCACGCCCTGCCTCGATGTTCCCTTATGATTCGAAACTACGAAGAGCGAGTTCGCGCCCGCATAGCCATGAACGTGTTTCATCGCTGCCGGTCGTCTCCGGTAGCGGGAATGACTATGGGAAACATGCCGCTGCGCGGCTGCGGTCTACTCTGCAATATTCGCGTTCCGTCCGCTCGCTTTGCGGCCGGCCAATCTCTGCCGTACCCATTTCTCGAACCCCACTATCAGGTAAACCACGACACCGGCCGCCGCTATGCGGCCCCACGCCTCGAGGCTGATGGGGGCGCTGTGAAACAGCCAGTTCATCGTGGGCCAGTAAGTGAAGAGAAGCTGCAGAGCGCTCATTATGGCGACACCGGCGAACAGCCACAGATTCGAGAAAAGACCGATCTGAAACATGGATTTTGTCAGGGACCGGCAGTTGAATAAATAGAACAATTCCACCATGACGAAAACGTTCACGGCGACTGTTCGGGCTACCGCTTCACCGGAGCCCGCCCTGAGTTCCCACTCGAAGAGGCCGAATGACGCCACGAGCAGCAACGTTCCCACGAGAATGATTCGCCATATGAGTTCCCGCGTGAGAATGGGTGTTTTGGGGTCGCGCGGCGCACGCAGCATGATTCCGGGCTCCTTGGGCTCGAAAGCCAGCATCAGTCCCAGGAGGACCGCGGTCGTCATGTTGATCCACAGGATCTGCACGGGAAGGATGGGAAGCGCAACACCGGCGAATATGGCTGCAAGTATGACCAGACCTTCTCCAATATTGGTCGGGAGGGTCCAGACGATGAATTTGGTGAGGTTGTCGAAGACGCCTCGCCCCTCCTCCACGGCCGCTTCGATCGTCGCGAAGTTGTCGTCCGTGAGAATCATTGCGGCAGCCTCTTTCGCCACCTCCGTTCCGGTAATTCCCATCGCAATGCCGATATTGGCTCGTTTCAAAGCCGGGGCATCGTTTACGCCGTCACCGGTCATGGCCACAATGTGTCCGCGGGACTGAAGCGCCTCAACCAGGCGAAGCTTCTGCTCGGGGTCCACGCGGGCAAAAACCGACACCCTCTCAACCGTGCCGACGAATTCCTTATCCGAGAGCTTCGCCAGGTCCCTCCCCGTTACGACGGCATCCCGGCGGGCCCCGGAATCCGAGGGGTTGTGCAACCCCGCCGGCGAGGGATTATTGTGCAGCCCTATCATCCCGGCGATAGCGGATGCGGTGACGGCATGGTCTCCCGTGATCATCTTGACCCGGATACCGGCCGAGTGGCAGGCCTTGACCGCGGCGATCGCCTCAGCCCGCGGCGGATCGATCATTCCCTGAAGCCCCAGAAATACCAGGTCCGAAGTCACATCATCATGATCGATCTCCCCGGCGTCGGGAGCCAACGCCTTTCCGGCAAAGGCCAGCACGCGCATTCCCCTCGACGCCATCTGCTCCACCTCGTTCTGCACTCGATCCGCGTCCAGCGCGGTGAGCTTGCCGGCAGGACTCATTGCGCTGGAGCATCTATCGAGAAGCACCTCGACGGCCCCCTTGACGTACGCAATTCGGGGCTGTCCTTCTCCGGCGCCATGCAAAGTCGCCATGTACTGGCGCTCGGACTCGAAAGGAATCGCATCGATCCTGGGAAATGCGCTCGAAACCGATTCCACGGACAAGCCGGCCTTCAAGGCGGAGACGATGAGCGCCCCTTCGGTAGGGTCCCCCTGCACCTCCCAGCGGTCTTCCTTTTCCAGGAGCATGCTGTCGTTGCACAGGAGTCCCGCTCTCAGGCACTCCATCAGTCCCGTATTGTCGGACGGGTTCACGGGGTCTCCTCCCGCGGAAAACGTCCCCGACGGATTGTACCCCGCTCCGGATACCTCGAACTGCCCGCCTCCCGCTCTGATCTCCTGGACGGTCATCTGGTTTTCGGTAAGAGTTCCCGTCTTATCCGAACAGATGATCGTGGTGCTCCCGAGCGTCTCCACGGCCGGAAGTTTTCGAACGACCGCCCGGCGCCGGGCCATGCGCGCAACCCCGATGGCGAGCGTGATGCTCAAGGCCGCGGGGAGCCCTTCTGGAATGGCCCCCACGGCAAGGGCCACCGCCGCCATGAACATGTCCAGAAGCGACTGGCCCCGCGCCACGCCCGCGAGCATGGTGAGCGCCGCAAGAGCGAGTATCGCGTAGAGGAGGATATGGCTGAAGTGGGCGATCTTGCGGGTGAGCGGCGTTTGCAGGCTCTCCGTGCTCGATATCAGTTCGGAGATCCGGCCGACTTCCGTGCCGCCGCCCGTTGCAACGACCACTCCGGTCCCCTGGCCGTACGTGACCAGCGTCGATGCATACGCCATATTGTGGCGGTCGGCCAGCACCGTATCGGCTTCGAGTATATCCGTCCTTTTCTTGACCGGAACCGATTCTCCGGTAAGCGTGGACTCATCGACCTGCAGGTCCCGCAAGTCGCTCAGACGCATGTCGGCCGGGACCTTGTCGCCCGATTGCATGATAATGACGTCGCCCGGAACCAGGTCCGCCGAAGAGACGCGGCGCTTCTCGCCCGCCCGCAACACGGTCGCTTCGGAAACCATTGTACGCGCCAATGCTTCGATTGCTTTCAGCGCCTTGGATTCCTGGACGAACCCCAGGACGGCGTTGACGAACACCACTCCGAATATGACGCCGGAATCCACCCACTCCTGCAAAAAACCCGTAATGAGGCCTGCCGCGATCAGTATGTACACCAGGGGCTGGTGCAACTGCAGAAGAAAGCGCTTGATGGGGCCGGCGCTCTTCTTCCCGGTGATGACGTTAGGTCCGAAACGCTCTCGACGGCGCTCGACCTCGGGTTCGTCCAGCCCTGTCTCTTTATCGACTTCCAGGAGATCCAGCACTTCTTCAACAGGGATATGGTGCCAATGCTTTTCCGCCAGTTTGTCCACTGCTGCCACCTCCGGCCGGTGATTGAAGATATCGAATACCGCGGGCGATATATGAAACGCCGCCTGTCGAGACAGGCTATATGTAATTTTATCCGACGGCATTCGGAATGGAACGCTCTAACTTAATGCAGGAACAGGGGACATAATATCCGGAAACAGCGAGGCGGCAACTCAAACGGTGGGGCGGGGTTTCGTTCCCGCCCTACATGCCTCCCCCGAGGAACAAACGGCTCGGAGACAGACGACGAACCAATGGTAGGGCGGGAATTTCGTCCCCGCAACCCCCGCCCTACCGTCGAGTTATCGACCAATGGTGAGTCCATTACTTCCGACAAGGTTCCTTGTTCGTGCATTAAGGACAAAAGCCTTATGGGCAATCTAGTCAGCCGCGAGTTTCCAGTCAATAAGAATACCGCGGGTACACCCTTCAATACAAGGTAAGCCCGCCTCGCATACTGGCCGCTGTTCCCGAAACGAATATTGCAGCGGAGGGAATCGGTCATTATCCTCAATCAATATCTTGTGGTTTCCCACTGATCCATGAGAGCGGGACTACGCCGGCAATAGAACCTGCGGCAATAATATGAACGAACGATTGAGGCCATGATGCTCAAAAGCGATAGTGCGCCGGATATCCGGCAGTTGATCGAGAGCCGGGACTTCAAAGGATTGCGGAGGAAGCTCGCCGTCCTGTCCGCCCCGGAAATCGCAGGCATTATCGATGAGCTTTCCCCGCCCGAGGATGTAGCGGTGTTCCGGCTCCTGCCGAAGGACCTCGCCACGGACGCCTTCGAATATCTCGGCCCGGAAAAACAGCACGAACTCATAGACGCCCTCGCAAAAACGAAGAACCGCCTGGTGGAACTGCTCAACGACCTGTCCCCGGACGACCGAACCGCCCTTCTGGAAGAACTTCCCGGCCCCATCGCCCAGCGCCTCCTCACTATGCTCTCCCCCGAAGAGCGGGAAGTGGCGGTCAAACTCCTCGGATACCCCGAAGAGAGTATCGGACGACTCATGACCACGGACTACGTGGCGGTTCGCCCCGAATGGACGGTCGCTCAAACGCTCGATCATATCAGGAGATACGGGAAAGACAGCGAGACGCTCGATGTGATCTACGTAGTCGATCGCGGGTGGCGTCTTCTGGACGATCTGCACATCCGGGAGGTCCTTCTTGCAGACCCGGGCGCACGGATTTCCGATCTCATGGACGGCCGATTCACCGCCCTCAAGGCGACCGATTACCAGGAAAGCGCGGTTTCCCTTTTCCGCGACTACGATCACATAGCTCTTCCCGTAACGGATACTCAGGGAGTCCTCCTCGGCATCGTCACCATCGACGATGTCTGGGACGTGGCCGAAGAGGAGACCACGGAAGACATCCAGAAGATCGGCGGCCAGGAAGCTCTCGACGAGCCGTACATGGAAACGCCCTTCTGGACCCTCGTCAGAAAGCGGGCGAAATGGCTCGTCGTCCTCTTCGTAGGCGAGATGCTGACAACCACCGCCATGGGCTATTTCGAAGAGGAGATCGCAAGGGCCGTGGTTCTGGCGCTGTTCGTCCCGCTTATCATCTCGAGCGGTGGAAACAGCGGCTCCCAGGCGGCAACCCTTATCATCCGGGCAATGGCCGTCGGGGAGGTCACCCTCCGGGACTGGTGGAAGGTGATGGGAAGAGAGGTGCTGTCAGGCCTGTCCCTGGGGATACTACTCGGAGTGTTTGGGGCGCTTCGCGTCGCCGTATGGCAGAAGGCTTTCGGAATCTACGGCGAATACTGGTCACTCATTGCGCTCACCGTCGGGCTCTCCCTGGTCGGGGTCGTGGTTTTAGGGACGCTCTCAGGCTCCATGCTCCCCCTTCTCTTGAAAAGACTCGGGGCCGACCCCGCCGCATCCTCCGCGCCCTTCGTCGCCACGCTCGTCGATGTAACGGGGGTCTTGATATACTTCTCCGTTGCGGCTCTGCTTCTCGGCGGCAGATTGCTCTAATCGCTTCCCGATGCCGGGCGCAATTCTCCGGCTCGCATGGATGCTCGCCCTCCCTTCTCATTTTCCGGAAAAACGGGAGGGCTGCTCCTGAAGCTCCATAGAACCCGGTTCACTCAAAACAAGCAATACGCAGGCGCCGCGACAGCGCCCGTTCACTCTCGTATCCAAGATTCGCCGGGGTGATTCGATGCATCAACTCATGGACTGGTTCAAACGCCATCTTCAGAATCCTCAGACGGCTGCATTGATCTTCCTCCTCGCCGTCGGATTCCTGATCGTGGTTGTGTGGGGAGAAATACTTGCACCGGTACTGGCCGGAGTTGTTTTTGCCTATCTGCTGGAAGCAGTGGTGACCAGACTGGAACGACTCGGAATGCCGCGGCTTGCAGCCGTTATCCTCGTTTTCCTGTTCTTCCTCGTTTTCCTGCTTTTCATGCTGTTGGCGCTGGCTCCTCTTCTATGGCAACAGGTCGTACAATTGTTTCAGATGCTTCCTTCCATGATCTCCTGGACCCAACGGGAACTGATGCGCTTGCCCGAGCGCTATCCGAATTTTATAACGGAAAGGCAGGTAGTGAACATTACGGATGCGCTACGCTCGGAGTTCGCTTTCATCGGTCAGCGAGTTCTATCCCTGTCCGTGGCGTCTGCCCGCAGCATCATTATGGTAGTGATCTACATGTTCCTGGTGCCGCTGATGGTATTCTTCTTTCTGAAAGACAGGGATCTGATTCTCGATTGGTTTGCGAGTTTCCTCCCGGAAGACCGAAAGCTTATCGCCGAGGTGTGGCGCGAGGTGGATCAACAGATCGGCAACTACATCCGGGGAAAGGTCTGGGAGATTCTCATCGTATGGGCGGTGAGTTTCTTGACCTTCACGGCTCTCGGCTTACAGTTCGCCATGCTGATCGGTCTCTTCACCGGTCTCTCCGTCCTCATTCCTTTCATCGGGGCCACGGTGATGGTTATACCTGTGGCATTGATCGGATATTTCCAGTGGGGTTGGGGCGCGCAGTTCGCCTATGCCGTGATCGCCTATGTGGTCCTCCAGATATTGGACGGTAACTTACTGTCCCCCATTCTCTTCTCGGGGGTTGTGAACCTGCATCCGGTGGCAATCACCGTGGCGGTGCTGCTGTTCGGCGGTATATGGGGATTCTGGGGAATTTTCTTTGCAATTCCCCTGGCCGCGCTTATTCAAGCAGTGATTAACGCTATGTTGCGACAGCGCAAGGGAGTGGAATAACGGTCCCCGTATCCCACGCCCGGCTTCGGAATACAGGAGGCGGTGTTTATGCGGAAACCGAAAATGATCGAACTGGCATTGCAGGGCGGCGGCGCCCATGGAGCGTACACCTGGGGGGTCCTCGACCGCCTGCTCGAGGACGACCGAATACAGATCGAAGGAATCAGCGGTACGAGCGCAGGAGCCATGAACGCCGTGGTCGTCGCCGACGGACTCGACCAGCGAGGCAAGGAGGGCGCCCGCGACGCTTTGAGGCTCTTCTGGCGCAGGGTGAGCGAAGCCGGACGGTACTCGCCCTTCCAGCGGACCCTGCTGGATCGTCTCCTCGGCCGCTGGACTCTGGACTATTCTCCGGGATATCTCTTCTATGACCTGCTCTCACGTCTGGTGTCGCCGTATCAACTCAATCCCTTCGGCATCAATCCGGTCAAAACTCTCATCGAAAGCTTGGTCGATTTTGCCCATGTCCGTCACGCCGCGGGCATCAAGCTTTTCGTGGCCGCAACCAACGTACGCACCGGCAAGCTCAAGATCTTCCGGCGAGAAGAGATGACCGCGGACATGGTCATGGCCTCGGCCTGCCTGCCGTTTATCTTTCAGGCGGTGGAGATAGGCGGAGAAGCGTACT
>CAYOVG010000323.1:0-8078 GCA_964407285.1 uncultured Syntrophobacteraceae bacterium | reverse complement strand
AGGGCCGGTCATACAGAGACTGGCTCAAAACGGCGATGACGGCGCATTTGCATTCCCCAGGCCCATGATGGACCGCCCCGACTTCGATTTCAGCTTCAGCGGACTGAAGACCGCCGTTCTCACCACGTACAATCAATTGAAGGAGCGAGGCGAGCAAGTCAACTACGCCGACCTCTGCGCGAGCTTCCAGAAAGCCGTCGTGGACGTGCTCGTGGGCAAGACCATACGAGCGGCGCGGTTCAAGCAGGCTTCCGTGATCGCCGTGGCGGGGGGAGTCGCCGCAAGCGCCTTGCTTCGCAAGGAACTGGAAGCCGCGGCCGCCGTGCACGACCTCCGGGTGATCTTCCCGGAACTCTCCCTTTGCACCGACAACGGCGCGATGGTTGCGGCGCTGGCCTTCCATAAGCTGAAGGCCGGAAACACGTCGGACCTTTTTCTCGACGCCATGGCCAACGCCCCTCTCGGGGACCTGAATGTGTTGTACAAATGAAGAAGGAAAGCAGACAAAGGAACTTCACGAACATGGCGAACGTCCCAATAGTCCCGCTCAACAGGTCCGGCCTGATTCCCCTGGCCCGGCTCGAACGACTCGTGGCCCACGTGAAAAGCGGAGGCTGCATCACTTTGCCGGCCGATACCTGCAACATTCTCGTGGTGGATGCGCTCAACGAAGCGGCGGTCAGGAACCTGTACCGCATCAAGCAACGCGCTTCAGGCAAACCCATCCATGTGTGCGTGGCGACCATGGCGCAGGCGAGGGAACTCGCCGAGATGGGCGAAATGGCGGAAAGACTCCTCAAGAGCTTCACTCCCGGCCCCATCACCGTCATCGCAAGGAAGAAGGAAATCGTTCCCGACATCCTCGTCGCGAACACCGGCAGCATAGGTGTCCGAATACCGGACAGCCCCTGCATCCTCCAGTTCTGCTCCGAACTCGGAAGGCCCATAACCGCGACCAGCGCCAACATATCCGACGAGGAAATTCTGTCGGACTGCGAGGCTATCGTCGATACGTTCGGCGATGCGCTGGGGGGCTGCGTGCAGGCGAACGGCTTCGAATACGGCAGCGTCTCGACGATCGTGCGGGTCGGAGAGGACGGGGGCGTGGATTTTCTGAGGGACGGCCCCATAAGCCGCGATGCAATCCTCGATGCGGCAAAGAGCGCAAACCGGGACGCCGAATGAGACCGCTCGATCGGTCAAACCCGTCCCGGCCTTCGACTGGAGTGAAATGAACGGCGGCAGGTTCAAACACATCATACTGGTCGGCGACAAGATCAATCAGCACAGCCTGATTTCGGTCGCCGGGATCATCGAACACTCGGAACAGAGCAGGGATTCCCGGATTTCACTGTCGGATTTCCAGGAAATCATGGAACGCGACATCGAGGAGGGCTCCCTGGTCGGGTTTTCCTTCCTGAGCGGCCAGATGCCCGAGGTGTTCAAGGCGGTTTCCCATATCCGGGAAAAGCGCCCCGGTGTTTGCCTCGTTGCCGGAGGTCCGCACGCGTCCGGGGCCCCGGAACAAACCCTGGCCCAGGGGTTCGATTTCGTCATCCGGGGCGAAGGCGAGGTTTCGGTCCCTCTCTTCCTGGACATGCTCGACGGCAGGACAGCCGAATCCTCGGTCCCGGGATTGACCTACAGGGCCGAAACCGGCGCGGGGACGCAGACGCGCATCATCCACAACCCCTGCCCTCCCTTCATCGACCTGGACAGCGCCTACAACTACTCCACGACGGCGGGAGCGCTCTTTCCCATAGAAATCACCAGGGGGTGCCCCTACGGGTGCAAGTTCTGCCAGGTATCCGCCCTTTTCGGCGGAAAGCCCCGGCACAGGTCCGTGGAATCGATCCTCACCTTCATCAGGAAGGGGCAGAAGTATGTCAGGTTCGTGAGCCCCAACGCCCTGTCGTACGGTTCGGATAAGAGGCGCGTGATCAACTACGCCGAGATAGTGAGGCTGCTGGAATCGATCAGGACGTTGGACAACCGCATTGAAGTGTTCTTCGGCAGTTTTCCGTGCGAGGTAAGGCCCGAATACGTCAATCCGGAAACCGTTTCGATCATCAAGGAGTACACCATCAACAAGGCGATCGCGATCGGGGCCCAGAGCGGCAGCGACAGGCTCCTGAAGGAAATCGGCAGGGGGCATGGAACGGAAGACGTCCTGCGCGCGGTCGAATTCATCAACGCGGGAGGATTCAGCTCCAAAGTCGATATCATCTTCGGGTTGCCCGGAGAGACGGAAGACGACCTTGCGGAAACCTTCGTCTTCATTGAAAAGCTCATCAAGCTCCGCGCACAGATCCGGATACACACGTTCATCCCGCTTCCCGGCACGGGTTTCGCCAACCGCCGGCCGGGCAGGATATCCTCGAAGACTCGGAAGCACCTCATGAAGCTGATCGGCCGCGGCGTCGCATCCGGTCCATGGATGAGCAAGGAAAAGATCAACAGGAAGATCTCTCCCTACCTGGACCGGTCCTCGCGCGACTGCGCTTCCTGAGTTCTCCGGACCACGAAAGGCTGGAAAAGCATGGACCACGAAAAACACGAAAGGCACGAAAACGGATCAAACCTTTTTCGTGTTCTTTCGTGTTTTTCGTGGTCGATTCCATTATTCCACGGGGAAGTTGAAGTAGGTCTCCGGGTAAGGCTCGTTCTTCAGCGTAAAATGCCACCATTCCTTCGGATACGGCTTGAAGCCGTGCTTTTCCATAACCTTTTGCAGGAGCATCCGGTGCGCCCGATGAGCGGGACCCACAGCGGAGCTGTCCGGCCAGGACTGGGGTCCGAAGAAATCGAAACCGCTTCCCATGTCCAGTTCAGCATCCGTAGGCATCAGCGTTTGCGGGTCGAGCGCAACGATGGTCAGATCGACGGTGCTGCCGCGGGTGTGACTTGACCGGTCGGCTATGTACTCTTCCTTGAAAAGATTCGCCTTGTCCACATCGGGATAGAATTCCTGCTTCATCCGTACATCTTCCAGGTCCTTCGCCCATCGGACAAAATGATCCACCGCCCGTTGCGGGCGGTACGCATCGTATATCTTCAGGCCGAGGCCGAAAGGCTTCAACTCCTCCTGGACTTTGCCCAGGGCTTTCGCGGCTTCTTTCGTCAGAATACACTTCGGTTCCACATATCCGTCGATACGGTCGCCGATGAAGTTATGGGGCGAGATATAGCGAAGTTCGACTTTGACGCCCGGAATGACGTCCTCGACGTAGACAAAACCGTCCGGCAGCGACCGTTCCCCCGCGGCGGCGGCAGGACACGCGCACAAGAGAAAAATCAATAGCAAAGACAAAGACTTGTTTTTGTACGGCATGTATAGGGCATCCTTTCATACGAGGACCTGCACGGGGTTCTTCCCACTCACCCGCCCGGTAGCCGGAAACACCGGGAACAAACCGGGAAAGGGCCGGAAAACGACAGAAGAGCGCTATACTCTATACAACAGGAACGCACGGGATTCAATGAAGTACCGCCGGCGACCGTAAAAGATTTCGACCACGATAAACGCGAAAAGGCGCGAAAGGGGTACGATCCCTTTTTCGCGCCTTTTCGCGTTTATCGTGGTCGATGCTTTATTGGTGGCCGGTATGGCCGGTTCGCCATCCGCGGCTGCTCTCGTGCTACTTGACGACAATGGCCTGGGTGCTGAGCTTGGAGTTCACGGCATTTCCTCCCGCCAGCTTCGGTTTTTCCTTGGGACCGATCACTCTCTCGCGACCGAGGTGAGGAGGCTCCGTACCATTCGGCTCGAATCCGAGCACCTTATCCACTTCGTCATTGAGCAGGGACTCGTGTTCCAGGAGAGCACCGGCAAGGGCATCCAGCTTGTTCCGGTGAAAACTCAGAAGCTCAAAGGCCTTGGCTTCCATTTCCCGCATCAGCTTCCTGACTTCCTCGTCGATGAGCCTGGCGGTGTTTTCGCTGAAATCCCTCGATTCCGTAATCTCACGACCCAGGAACGGGTGGTGTTCTCCACGGGGATAGGTAACGGGACCTATCTCGTCGCTCATACCCCACTGGCAAACCATCCGCCGGACCAGTTCGGAAGCCTTCTTCAGGTCGTCCCCCGCGCCCGTGGTGATGTCGTCGAAGACGAGCATTTCCGCTACTCTGCCGCCCAGCATAATGGCGATCCTGTTCCGCAAATATGCGCGCCCCAGGTTGTGGCGGTCTTCCTCGGGCAACTGCTCGGTGGCGCCCAGGGAGCGGCCTCTGGGAATGATGGTGACCTTCTTGAGGGGGTCCGCTCCCGGAAGCAGCTTGGCCATCAGGGCGTGGCCCGCTTCATGGTAGGCAATGGCCCTCTTCTCTTCCTCACCAATGAGGTCCTCGCGTTCGAGCCCCATCAGTACCTTGTCCACTCCCTGGTCGAAGTCCGCCAGCTCCACTCTGCTCTTTCCCTTGCGAGCCGCCAGCAGCGCCGCCTCATTGACGAGGTTCATAAGCTCCGCGCCGGAAAAGCCGACGGTCCTCTTCGCAATCATCTCGAGGTCCACATCGTCGCCCAGGGGAACATCGCGAGTATGGATCTGAAGAATTTCCTTCCTCGCGTTCTTCTGCGGAAGATCGAGCGTGATCTGCCTGTCGAAGCGGCCCGGCCGTATCAGTGCGGGGTCGAGCACGTCCGGGCGGTTGGTGGCCGCCATGACGATCACGGAGACGTGCGAATCGAACCCGTCCATTTCGGCAAGGATCTGGTTGAGGGTCTGTTCGCGCTCGTCGTGGCCGCCGCCGAGTCCGGTCCCGCGCACTCTCCCGATGGAATCCAGCTCATCGATGAAGATGATCGTGGGCGCATCCTTCTTGGCGTTTTCGAACATGTCCCTGACTCGGGACGCCCCCACGCCGACGAACATTTCCACGAATTCGGACGCGCTTATGCTGTAGAAAGGTACACCCGCCTCGCCCGCCGTGGCCTTGGCCATGAGGGTCTTTCCGGTTCCCGGAGGTCCCGCCAGCAGGATCCCCTTCGGCAATTTCGCTCCGATGGCTTTGTACTTCGACGGGTTCCTCAGAAAGTCGATGATCTCGAAGAATTCCTTTTTTGCATTGGCCAACCCCGCGACATCCTTGAACGTCACGTCGCTGCTCGACTTATGGTAGAGTCTTGCCTTGGACTTGCCGAATCCGAAGAGGTTGCTCCCTCCGCCGACCCGGTTCGACAACCTGGAGCTGCTGTAGAGGAAAACTCCAAGGATGAGGAGCCACGGGAGAAGATAGATCATCAAAACGCCGAACCAGGAGCCTTCATCGGGTTTGGCATTCACAACCACCCCGTTGTTATCCAGGATGTTCAGCAACTCCGGGTCCTGGATGGGAGGCATTATCGTTTCGAAGTCCTGCGTCAACTTGCCGTCCGCCGCTCGGGTATCCACCGGCTGCTTGAACGTGCCTCGAATTCTGCTGCCTTTGATCGTTACATCAGCCACATTACCCTGGGTCACGTTCTTCCTGAATTCCGTATAGGGGATTTTCGTATTGTCAGGTGCGCCATACACCGCATAAGTCTTGAAGAAGTAAAGGACCAAAAAGGCCAGCATGGTCAGCCACAAAATTTGTGTCCAAACAAACGTCTTTCGCCCCGGTTGATCGTTTCTGGGTCTCATGAATCACATCCTCTGCTTTGACTGGCCGCGTCGTGACGCGCCGGATACTCCATATGCTTGCTGCTCATACTGCTCGAGCATATCAGCTTCCCTTTGTATACTGTAAGCATTGTTTTACCGGGCGTCGGCGATGAAGGGCCACATTCCCGAATTTTCAATTCCGCCCCCGGCGCGTTACATCCCGGATTCCGTCCACTTCGGTCCACTTTGAAAGTCCGGACATAAGGAATGAGCACGGTCATCCCTTCCGGAAAGGCGATAGTATGCGAGTTGGGTAACCACATTACGGTCACTGATTGTTAAGCATCGGACACGAAGTAGGGCTGACTTACTCTATTTGAAACTTAAACTAGGGACAACTATTTGATAAGTCAAGGTATTTATGAGATGCGGGACTTTTCAGCAATCGAGCGTTCCCGGAAGAAACAGTAAACCCTCTCTCCAGGGGAGCGGAAGAGAGGGTCCATCCACTGACGGGAATCCGGCGAAGTACGATAAAACGGATCAAAACAAGTCGCTAGCTCTACGCCGCATCTTCAAAACTGCGCAACTGCTTCTCCGCTTCATCACGCGTGATCCCGTAGCGCTCTTGCAGCAATCCGATCATCTGGTCACGCTTTCCTTCGATTCTGTCCAGGTCGTCGTCGGTCAGCTTGCCCCATTTTTCCTTGAGTTGCCCCTTCACTTGCTTCCAGTTACCCTTGACGATATCCCAGTTCATACATCAATCTCCCGATCTAAATGATAGATATTCGATTCATAGTGATTATAAAGCCGTTTGTAGAAGTCCCGGAATTATGATCGAACAGGAATCATTCCAGCCGGAATTCAGCAGTCGAAGGTGAATCCCGGAGCCCTCAGTCGGTCGAACGATACGGAGGGCGCCGGGAATTCTTGAGCAGCAAGGAAGAGTCTGATTGATTATCTTCCTGCTATATCGATCGAATTACGGGCTTCATGGTGACAGCCGGAAGACATCCGAATCGATACTGCTAACGGCTTTCGGTACCGGTCTGAGGACTACGCTGAGCGCCGCCCTGGGTACCCATGGGCTGCTGCATGGTCCCGCGATCCTGCATCTGCATCATATCGCCGGTGGGAGCGCTGAAGCCGTAGTAGCCGTAGATTCTATTCTGCCAGTCGGAGCTGGAAAGGTTCGGCCAGTTGCCCTTATCGAAGCTGGGAGCGTTGCTCAGCTTGTTCTTGTCGATATTTGCGGTCAGGTCCTTAGCCTTGTCGGTTCCGCTCACCTGGCTCAGATTCAAAGCCCTGAAGGGGACGGGGATCAACTTGTCCTCGGCTCCCGAAAGGATGAAGAAGTTGGCGCGTCCATCAGGTCCCAGGACGACATCCTGAACTTTCCCGAGATTCTCACCAGTGTTGCTCTTGACGTTCTTGTCGATCAACTCGCTGGCTTTGAAGGCATGGGACCCGGCTGTCTGACCGGCGCTCATCTTCTGGGACTGATCCATTGCTTTCTGCGCGAACACCGGAGTGGACAGAGTGAGACTGAACACCATAACAGCTGCCAGGGCAGTTCTAAATGTCTTCATATTCTTATCCCTTTCTGTAATCTGTTGTTCTTCTGGTTTCGATTTGATGGAAGTCGATGAACCCGCAATGCCGCCGGCTATTTGCGTATGGTTCATCAGCGAAACAACGCTGTTTCACATATTCTTATATGCATCGATAAAGAGATTACATATGGGGGAAATACCGTATTTTGTAAGTTAATCAATACGTTAGAGAGATTACCTCTAGGCTGGGCATGAGGCCTACATGGCCGTCGGCAAGAAGCACGCACCCTGCCAGGCAGGAAGCTCGTCCCCAGATGGAGGGAAGAGGAAGGACCGGGCCTCGAAAGCGGCCTCGCAGGTCATCCACGCCCAGGGCGATGTTGCCGTGGCCGTTTCCGACAATTACTGCAACGCGGGGTATATCATTCGATTTCCGGGAAGAGACCGCCTCATCGCCTTGAAAGATCGAAGCCGCATCGAGAAAAGGCGCCATCGCATCACGCAATGCGAGCATGCCGGCGCCGTCGCGCACGCTCAGGTCGCCCGCGGCGGGCTGTATCACTTCCCGGATGTGCTCCATTTCCAGGA
Source organism: uncultured Syntrophobacteraceae bacterium (assembly GCA_964407285.1). Classification (GTDB taxonomy): domain Bacteria; phylum Desulfobacterota; class Syntrophobacteria; order Syntrophobacterales; family Syntrophobacteraceae; genus CAYOVG01. Next base: position 349 of record CAYOVG010000323.1, on the reverse strand, counting down.
CGATGGAATGTCCTTGAACGTCGAAGGCCACCCCCTCCACGAACTGGAAGGCTACCGGCGCCCTCAGTACGACCGTCGTCCCATAGGGGACGTTCGGCCCCGGGGCGATGCTCCCCCCGATGCCCCGCAGGCTTTGCACCACCTCCGCAGGCCCCTTCCAGGAGGCTTTCGCCGTCACGCCGGCCCCTCCTTCAACACCCTCGAAGCCGGTCCCGTCATCACAAATCCAGAAACCCGAGGCCCGCCCCTTTACTGTCGTCCGTCGAAGGGTCCCGGCGACGTTGCTCTTTGTAGCGGATGTTCCAGTCCGAATTTGGCTAACCTCTAGGAATAGAAGGGGTAAAGCAAA
>CAYOVG010000322.1:0-8081 GCA_964407285.1 uncultured Syntrophobacteraceae bacterium | reverse complement strand
TTCACAAGGCGCTAAAGCTCCAATCCAACGATTTTTTTAATATGCGCCACAATGTATTGCAGGAATACTATTTCAACAGCCTGGCAGACGAGCGGTTGTTTACCTACGACAAACAGAAGTGGTGCTGGGGGCATGGGGTTGAAGATGTTTTTGCCATTGATGTTTATGCACACACCATTCTTGGACGGTTGATAGACGAGCATATTCGGTTTCACGCAGGGTTGTCCGGCGCATGGGAGGGGAACGAAGTTGTTGGTGAAACACTTTTCACCTGGGACGAATCCAACCACGTTCGAGGTTGGACGCACCTCATAGAAGAAGCGGTGAGCATCGAAGACTTTGCGGGCGTCTATTTGAACCTCGTTGTCCAAGACGTGCTCATGGCTCAGGAAATACTCAAGGGAGCAATGGGGCTTCCCTGTCTTGTGCCGGAACAGGTTCGACTTGCCGAACGGATGGTGAACACCTTCGATGTTCAAATTCAAGACGGCTTCGGGGCTGCGGATGAAATGCTGCATCGGTGGCTTGCAACGGTGCTTCTGAACGATCAAACGAACATCACCGTCGAGGGTGGCCTGAACCAAAACCATGAAGTGGAAATATCATCTTCGTTGAGCTGGGAGGACGCATGAGTCTTGTTGTCAATGTGACCATCGAGGAGAGTGTGGGCACCAATACCTCTCTCGTTGACGTGGGGACGTTTAACCCGCTGGTCCATACTCAGATCGGTCTTCCTGACGAAAGTGTCCTCACGTCCGTAAAAAAGCCCATCTGTCTGGATTCCGTTGATACCGGTGGTGTGTCTTCTCTTCGGATTGATCACAAGGCGGCCTGCCTGGTCCCATTGGGGTTCATGGGAGATGTTTTTCCCGGCAGGCACCTTGGGTTGACGGTACTGGAGGAATTCTTTCTTGAAGTGTCTTTTTTGGTTCCTCAAGGTGTTTTTAGTTTCAGTCTGGACGATGAGTTTGATTCTGTTGATTGGACCGACGAGGAAGACGCTGAAGCCGAAACGGAAGTGTGGGACTGTTGGGTGCTGAACGGGCAGGAATTCTTTCCCTCGGTGTATTCGGGATTCGATTTCAATTCTTATGCAGTCATGGACGGCAAGGCATACGGAACATCGAAGGCCGGTATTTATTCCATTGGATCGGACCATGAAGAAGAGTTCCAGGCGGGAATCATCTTGCCGCCGACATCCCTTGGCATGACGCAAAACAAACGCTTTCGAGTGGGCTATGTCGGCTTTTCCGGGGGACAACCTGCCGTGAAGGTGCAGGTGGACGGCGGGGAAGCTCGGGTGTTCCGGGTGGTACGAAACCGCTTTCCCTTGCAGCGCGACCTTGTGGGCCGTAAGTGGCAGTTCGCTTTGGCCGACTTCGATACTTTGGAATTCGTTGAGCTGTTTCCGATCATTTTGCACCGTTCGAGGAAAGCGTGATGGATCAAGCAGAACAAAGAAGCCATGAAATAAACCGGTTCGCTCAATTGAAGGTTCCCGTACTGTTGGAGACGGTGGGGAATATTCAAGATTTGTCGTCCGGTATAGCAAGGAACGGACATCTTGCTGCGCCGGGCCATTACTGGCACATCTTGATGCACATAGAACACATGCACAAGATGAAGCTCTCCGAGATCAACATGCAGGTGGCGAATGAACTCATGGAGCTTCTCACCAAATCCTTCGAGTTGGGCAAGAACGAAGAGGCCGAACGAGCACGGATTGAATTTGATTTGTGGCAGGCGGAGCTTTTCTCTGACCTGGAAAAAGAAATCGGTACGGACAAGGCCAATGCTGAACTTGGATTGCTCCATATTCGGAACCTTGCGATTGAAAACGACCTGCGAAAGGTCATTGTCGAAGAAGCACTCAAGAATATCCGGATTGAACTTGAACATGCACAGAGGGAAATCCTGCCGTATCGAGAGTTGGTACTGAATGAAGCTGACAGGCTCGGAGCGGCCAAATATGCCACGCTGGAAAAACGGCTTCAAATCATTCCTTTGTTGGAACGCAATATGGCGAAACGGGCCGAACTGGTATCCATGGAATTTGATTTGACGGCACTCCTGCAAAGGTTATTGCCCTACAGAATTACCATAGCGAAACTTGACAGGGAAATATCGCTCAAGGATTGGGAAATTGCCAATGCTCGTTTGTACATCGCCCGGCAGTATGTTCGATTGTATGCGGAACAAAGGACAACCATCGAACTGCGCCATCTGGTGATTGCTAAGAAGAGCGAGCTTTTGGAGCTACAAAGGCAGTTACGGACGATCAGGTCCGAAACTTTGGACCGCAGGGCCATTGTCCTTGAAAAGGAAGCGGAAGTCATCGAGGCGCAAATCGCGGTTCGGGAAGCTCGCGGGGAAGCACTGGACCAGGCGGGAATCGTACTGGATACGCAATTTGATTTGATCGAAGTACAACGAGACCTCCTGGATAAAGAGTTGGCCGTTGTCGCTGAAAACGCCAAATACATTACGGCAAGACAAGTTCTGATTCAAAAACAAGGTGAACTGCTCGTGGCGCAAGAGGATTATCTTGACGCACTTGATTCGCGGTTATCGGCTGAGGGACTTTTACTTGACGAGGAAGGCCGCCTTGTTACTGCCGGTGCGGCAAAGCTGTTGTCTCAACAGGGGCTGCAAACACTCGAAGTTGGTAATCTGGATGCTGAACGCAATATATTGACGGAAGCGAGGGCACGAATCGCCGCCGATCATCTTCTTCTGACAGCAAGACATGAACACCTCGGGTTACTGGAAAGCCTCGTGGAGGCTCGCACAGAATACATTGAAAGCAGGGAGGCCGTTGCGGGAAAGACACAGGAACGTGCAGAAAAAAGCGGTGATCTTGCAACAAAGGAAGCTACGGATTTACTGCCTGCCATTCAAGACCGCCTGGAAAAACTCACGGCTTATGTGGCTGAACAAATCAGGACACTACCGTTTGATTCTCAACTCATAGAGTATCAAATCAAGCGTGGTCTGCTCGCTCGTGATCGTGTGGAATCCGAGAATCGCATTTCCGGTGCCCGGCTGGAAATGATGCGAACACAAAATCAACTGGCTCTTCTCAAAATCGCCATCGACATTGCCGAGCGAGAGGGGCAGGTGGCCTACGAGAATGTGCGAATGAACGAGGCCATGCAGACCGTCACAAAGGCTCAGCAGGTTCTCCCGTTGGTGCATAAGAACACAGAAGAGGCCCGAGACATTGACCTTGAAACGACACTGTATGACAAGAAGAAGCGCACTGACTTGAATGAATTGACGGCGGGTGAATACCACAGAAGAACAGCCCGAGCAATCGGCCAAAAATCCGATGAGCGGATTAGAATCAAACAGGCGGAACATGATGCACAGGTGAATGCTCGTATCACCAACAACCTGACACACCTTTTGGGGTCCACATCGTAAGGAGTAATCGTGAATCTTCATGATGAAATCATATCCAGGGGGCGGGTCAGGTATCGAGGTATCTGGAGACCGTTCAGGATCGGGGCGCCGGAAACCGTTCGTGGTTTGATCATTAAATATTTTAGCCTTTACGCACAGGCATACGAACAGGGAGTTTCCGTACTCATGCGCGTTGCAGGCCAAGACCTGGCTAGAATCATTGCCATGTTCGACCTGGCCATGGAGAAAATAGAAGCTGATGAGGCTAAGGCGCTCATGGATGAGGCTGCCCGGCGGTATTTACACCAGCTCGATATGCGTATTGAATCCGCAAAATATGATTCCGCCTGGAAAGAATACGAAGGGGAATTTAGTCTTATGGATGTGCGGATTGCTGCGCTCGAAGCTGATTACGAATCACTGGAGACTAAAAAAGCAGAATTGAACTTTCTCAAACGAGAATTGACCACGCAATATACCGGGTTGCAACGGAGCGTCCAGGAAGAAGAACTCAATCGGCGGATGGCCGATCTGGACATGGTACGTGCTGATATTGATCTGCAACAAACCGAAGTGGACTTGTTACGCAAAGGTCTCCAGATAGAAGAAGCTGGAATCGAAGAGCAAGTTCAGCAAACAGCGGTGCAGACAAAGGAAGCACAATTATTAACACGAGAAGCCGAGCGTGAACGTGTTTCCGCTGAAACCGGCCATATTGATACGCAAATTCTTGGGGAACGGTTAACACAAGAAGGTGTTCGCCTGGAGCAACGAGGGGTTGAAGACGACATGGAAGAATTTCCTTTGCGTTTGCAGCAGGAAATTCTTTCTCGTTCAGAGATGGACAATCAGGTTGCTCGTGGAGATGGACACCTTGAAGAGGCTCTCATGGACCAACGGCGAAGCCGAATGCAGGTTCGTGAGGGTGAATTGAATGTTGCTCGTATTGGTCTGGAAAAGGAAACCGCAGAACGTCTCACCGGCACAAAACTCGATCAACAGGTAGATGAAATATCCTTGCGGATTGATGGAGTGAGACACCAGCAATCTGAGACGGTTCAATCCATTCGGAAGGTTGGGCAGGATGTGGACCGGACCAACCAAGCCATTCGGGGGTTGGGGATACAGAAAGATGCCAAAGCCCTCCAGGTCAGCGGTACAAATCTCGATAGGGAGCGTATTGAATCAATCGACAAAACGCGAACGACGATACAAAAAACTCGCCTGGAAACGTCCGCAGAGGAAGAAGGGTTGCGCAAAAACACCATCGAATTTCAAATTGATAAGATCGAGGGTGTGGACAGCCTGGAAGTGGAACTGCAAATTCGAGAACAACAGATGAACATCATTGAAGCACAAGCCCGCCTGGTAGATATTCAGTCTGAAATTATCCGATTGTCAACGGCCATGGCAAAAGTTGATGTGGCCGTTAAGGAAGAGGAGTCCCGCGCCGCACAAATCGAAGTGGATACAGTAAAGCTCGGATTTACCGAACAGCGCGCCGAAGGTGAAGAGGCTATACATGGAGCTGAAAAAGACGCGATCCCGATGCGAGAGTCATACTCCATTGAGGAATACAACACTAGAAAAACCATCGCGGAACAAGAGAGGCAATCCCTTGTCGGCCATGATGCGACAACCAGGACGTTGTACGAACTTAGACGCCAAACGGAAAGCCGCAAGAGTGAACTGGACAGGTCCAGGTATGACTTGAGTTTGGACGAGGCTGAACTCAACAAGGCACGATCAGAGTACAGGCAAACACAAAGCAATCGAATTGCCGACAGGGAATACACAGTGGGTATTGTTGATCATAAAGGGCGATTGGATGTTATTTCAGCGGAAGTAAGCGCCGTCAGTGATTTGAGAATGGCAATCGAACGTATGCTTCGGGATTTGGAGCAAATGGAAATCAACACAACAGTTGCACACCTTATCGGTAGGACATCTTAATGAAGTATGACGACGATGAGATGATTGATTACCTGCGATATTCGCTGGAAAAAATAGGCATCCCTGCGGGTTCGTTTACTTACGGACACCAGGGCTTGGCCGAACGAATCAATCTTTTATTGAAACGCCCTTTGGCAAGTCGGATGTTCGCGCCGGGTGATTTCACTTTTCGTTTGGGCGACGAGAACCAGGGGATTGCAAGCAGAGTCCCCGTCATGGCCGATCCATGGTTTTTATGGGAATTCAATAATATCCTTCCTGAGAATCTGGACGAAGAAAACTTTCTCGATATTCAGGAAATGATGGGTGGTATTTTGCGGCGGTATCCGGCATTGAGACCGTTGCGATGCGTGACCGATCCTTCCCAAATATCGCAGAGGAAGAGGTACATTTGGGAAGACGAAGCATCTTACAGGGTCTTATCCAAGTACCATATCAAACAGGCGTGTTTTGAATCATGGTCTTATCGCTTCAATATGAAACACGAATCCCATGGCCCGGATTGGATTGGTCAGCGGGGGCGCCGGCAGGGGCCCAGTACAGCCATTGGTGATTACTATGCGGGCTACCTTGCGTTTCCAATTGGGATGGGTGGGGTTCAGGAAGCATGGGCACTCATAAGCGAGACCATGAACGAAACCACGGGTATGAGCGAATGGATCAATCCCGAAGACATTCAAGCATTCGCGCTTGACGACTCGAAAGCCGTTCGGATAGGCGGGAGTATGTTCCCCCCTGATTCTCGTGAAATCAACGCCATATTGGGGCGCAAAATACTGGATCACGCATATTTACCGGCAGACAGAAACCTGGAGTTGGTAGCCAATTCTTTCAGTGGATACGATGACATTTCTCCCCTCATGTGGGCGCGGTATTACCTGCCGATGGATGATGCGTTCCCTGTTCCAGGTGAGATGGTGGTGATGGTGTGTAAGACCATGCCGTTTGTGGTTTGGTGGTTCCAGCAAACGCAGCCGTTCATGTACGCGGGGAGTTGGTTCGAGACGGAATTTTATTCCTCCGGGGTGGTGATGGAAATCATGGAACCCACAGAAGAAGATGTGGATGTCGTTTCGGTTTACAAGGTGCTTTGCAAAGGTGAGGAAATATATCTCAAACCGACTGACTTCAAAGAGTACAAGGTTGGCGAGCGGGTTGCGGTGCTCAAGGATGTGTCGTGGACCGGGAATTTCGATTGGAGTCAATTGCGATTTTTTGAGTTTGCTGCATCTGATTTGATCGAACAGCGACAATACGATTTGACTGTTGCAGGAAAAACCCCCCATGGATCAGCCATTCCAGGTTGGTGGATTGCTCCCATAACATTTTACGCGAAGGAGGATAACCGATGAACCGCTCTTTATCAGATTTCAACAGTCTATTGACCAATAGATTGAAAAAGGTGTGGGAGCAACAAGATCGAGAAAGAGGCGCCACAGCTCGAACACTGAGCAGATATGATGAAGATGATCGTGCTCGGAGGGATCATGCCTTTAGGCGTGAGATAGAAGGGACGTTTGCTGATAAAACCAGAATGGATGAAAGGAAGCATCGTGATACTGTTGGACTCCTGAGTAGGGATCAAGATTTGAAGGAGGCAATGGCCATGCAATCACGTTTGCAGGAGACCATTGACCCCGAGACCGGCCTTAAAACTCATGTTACTGTTCCCGGAGTTACCCTCGAACAATTGGGGAGGACGCCCCCTAGAGTCTTTGAGGCTTCAGGCGGGAAAGACAAATCTCTTGCACGAGGATTGGCATGGGAACATACTCAACGGGGCCTATTGCGTCCGGAAACCGCAGAGCAAATGGGAGGAGTTGCAGACCAGTCTACGCCTCCAGGCAAGCCCCCGGTCACGCCTCCAGGCAAGTCCCCGGTCACGCCTCCTATTGATGCTGGTGGAAGTAAAGCGGTGCCGTATAACCCTGGACTACCCTCTCGTGTAATTTACGGTCCGGGGTTTGTTGACGGTGACGCATACCCGCCAGGGATGTTGGGAAAGGCTGCGAGGGGTGTAATGGATTTTCTTCATCCGAAAGTACCCAATCAAACCCCAACACCGGCAGTACCCAATCAAACCCCAACACCGAAAGTACCCGATCAAACTTTGACTCCACAACGTGAACAAGAAATCATTCGGGGTTTGTTGGAGAAAGAGCGAACAAACCCGAGAAGTTTGACGCCGTTAGAGAAAGAAACATTGGATTATTATCGTCGTTCTGTCCAGCAGGGGAGATAAGATATTGAGTACAATGCCTGATAATCCGACATTGCGCCGTTGGGAGCAGGACGAAGAATACCAGAAGCTTCCACATGAAAGAAAAGTTCGCGCCCTGAGTGGGTTGTTCTCCTTAATGAATACAGGTAAGACGGAATTTGATTCATTGCCAATGGAACAAAAGGCGCAAAGGCAACGCAGATTCATCGAGGAAAACACTGTTGCGCCGGAACCCCCCAAGAGACAACACGGAGATGACTTTGCGGGCGACCCGGAGGTAGAAGCCAGACGGCAAGCGAACCGTGAAAATCGCTCCGCTGCACGCCGCGCACTTACAGCCGGGTACCATCAATATGGTCCCGGCTTTTTTCATGGCCTGACGGGTTTAAGTGGATCGCTCATAAAGCGCATCCCCGGTTTGGAAGATGTTGGTGAATCAGTCCAGGGTAGAGGATTTCGCAATTACCAGGAATCCATGAGACGTGCCTACGAAAATCCGCAGAAC
>CAYOVG010000321.1:0-8098 GCA_964407285.1 uncultured Syntrophobacteraceae bacterium | reverse complement strand
TTCCGCTGCTTCACTGATACCCACCAATCTCTCCATAGTGTGGAGTATTGCATAGCTTTAGTGAGATTGCAACAAAACTGTTAATACCCCACCACGGCGCAGATCCGTGCGCAGGCCGAAGATTTGCTTCCCCTTCGCCAGCGCATACCCAACTTCGACCGCCGTTCTCTTTCTTTTGTAGGGACCACGAAAACCTCCTTCGACGAGGCCTATTGTTCTATTGAGTGTTGTTTCTCATCACCGACTTTTCCCCCGGTCATCACCCACCGCACGAAAGCCTTGGCTTCCCGGAACTTCACCCGTGTCATCTTGAGAGGCTCCATCTCTATCTTGCTCGGCATATCGTATACGCTTTCGATTCTCACTGGGTAGGGAACGTCCTTTTTGAGGAGGGACCACCCGTAAGTTTCTCCATCTATCTCGAAGGTGAGGGTGCAGTACTCGCTCATGTTCTCCTCCGGCATCTCTCCCCCCGCTTCGACGAACACCCGCTTCAGGCGTCCAACGACAAAGAGAAACCAAGAAAAATGGCTCTTGAGATCGTAGATCGCGCTTCTGTCCCCTGCGGAACAAGAGCTGTGCCCGGCATACCTTTCCAGGTCGGCCATTGTTTGTGCGGCATCCAGGAGCGCATCAAGGGAGTCTTCGTATTTAGCCGCGAACCTGGAGCCGTAATCGATCGATTTGCGAGGACGAGGCTTTCGCTTGAGCTTTAATATCCGCAGAACATCAGCTTTGCGCGTCGTAAGATCAAGGGCTTCCAGTCCTTTGCTGGAAGTCCTGTCGATTTGATACTTTCTCCCGGGCCTTTCCGGGTTCGTTTTATCTCTCACCACCTTCGCGAACGTCTTCTTTGCTTTTTCCAGCTTCATCTCCGGCCAGGCGCGGCGGTGCGTTACTCTCCCTCCGCGCCCCGATTCCTTGCAACACCGGTAGTCCTTTCCATGGGGTTCGATCCAGATGGTATAGGTGGCCCCCGTAGGGGCCCGGAGATAAGCGATACAGACGATGGTGCGTGGTATACGAAGCTGTACGGACATGTGTGGTCCTTTTGTTTTCTGGTTGCCTATGCGGACTTGGCCAGGTCCTGCGACTGCATTTGCCAGCGTGCGAGTTCGTCGCGGATCTTGTGCTTGAGCGACGCATCGAGTTCAGCCAACTGAAGGGCCTGCAACCGTGCATTGAATTCCTTTGCCGGAATTTGCTCGATGTCCTGAACGCGAAAGGTTTTGCACAGGCGCGTCAAATAGGCGTTCAGGTAGCCTTCCATCTGAACCGCTGTCAGCCTGGTTATGATCTGGGCCAATCGGGCTTGAGCCGGATCTGGAGGTGGACTCTGGTCGAGGCTGGTGGTCGGATCGCCTCCCTGCCCCAACCAATCGCGGAGCAAGCGACCGGTTTGTACGCTTGGTATGAACCGTTGCTGAAAAATACCCGTGTTGTCTCTTATACCACTATCGGCATGGTGGGTAGCATCGAGGGAGAGAACCACCGAAAAACTATACAGGTAGTCATCTCGCTGGATGACTTGGAGTCCCAGAGATTTGAGTTCCTTTTTTCCCGATCCATCAGCTTTGGGAACGTACTCGGATTTCTCCTTCATCCGGAGCGTCGCGATGATATGGCTACGAGAGCGGCGGATCGTGTCAAAGAGGGCCTCGTGGTGCGGGTTGATCTTCTGCCAAAGGGAGTAAGGATCGACGGATTTGCGTTCCTTCCTCTCGGCGGTTTCAATTTCTGCGTGCAGGTCGAGCATCCCGCCCTTGCCGGCCCAAGGGAAGGAAAGATTGTCTATGATGATAACGTCGTAGCCCTCATTCTCGGCTACGCGAATGGCATGGGTAAATTTGGCGGGATGGTAGGGCTCCTGGATCTCGCAGATATCGAAGTCGATTTTTGTCTTCGAGCTGGCGGCAATGGGGCGGCCATGATACTCCGTGGCCCGCTGCTCGGCATCGATGAAAGCAATCCGGCTCCCAAGGCCGGTAGCGATCAGCAGAGAGGAAAGGGTCTTCCCGACATTCGAAACTCCTGCGATTGCTATCTTGATCCGGTACTTTTCCCGAGAGGGTTTAGCGAACATCGTCAGCTCCTTTTGCTTTCTTCGAGCACCCTGCCAGTTGCTCTTCTTCGAAGAGATCCTTCACGCGAACACCAAGAATTTTGGCGATTCGCACGAGGGTAGCCAGCTTTCGGTTCTCGATATCTTTGATGGCCATGCTGAGGAGCCGCGGGCTAATGCCCTGCTCCTCCATCTGCGCCCAGGTGACCCCCTTGTCGGCCATGATTTTCGGAATCCGCGATTTGATGCGAATTTCGCAAGTTTTTTTCCTCCTCGCCATGGGGTGCCCCTCCACCAGGATACTATACGACAGTATAGTGCATCCGTCAATAAAAAAGTCAGTCAAAGATATTGATATTTCATAATATCGTATCTCTTATTCGGTGAATGGAATTAGTGTATTTACACTGGTGCAAAAATGCGCTCAAAGAGAGTGACTGCAAAAAGTGACCAAAGGCCCCCATTGCATCCATGAAATTGCTCCCGAAACCGTAAAACGGTGCCGGAGTGTTTCTCTATACTATGGGCCAACCAGTTACCAGTGATTTGAACCGGATAGTGCTGCCAAGTCTACGGGGCTTCTCGCGAGGGAGACTGAACAAGAATTCCTTGACGAGAAGGATAATGGCATAGTATACTATATCATTATATATTCACCTTCAGAGGGAAGTGCCATGGGTAGAAGATCAGCGTTTGCTTCTGGAGAAGCTGGAGAAAAAACGAAGGTGCAGCGCCGTTGCCTGAGGTGTGGAAGATCCTTTTTGTCCGTATCACGCGGTAATTGGATCTGTCCGCGATGCAAGACAGCCGAAAAGCGTGGGATCGGATATGAAGAAACCGATTTTACGGTAGTTGTAGGACTGTAGGTAACATAGTGTGTACGTGGGAGCGGATGTAGCCGAGTGCTTAATGGACTCGGAGGACTCCGAGGATACCAATATCGCTTATGTCGCGTTCACCCGGGCCAAGAGGCGGTTGCAGTTCCCGGAGGTATTCGATGCCGTCGGCATCGAATGGCCGGATATCAGTGCGAAGGGAGAACCCGCCGTTGCCGGAGCAGCCACAAGATAGCAAGTCGAGGACGCCGATAATCTACATCCAGGTCTGGAGCGGGGATCGCTATGTGGCGGTGAAACGGCTGTCGGACCTCAAAGGCGCGCGCAGGGTCGTGGAAACCCTCGCCCGGGCCGGCTACGACGCCCGCTTCATGGGGCAGTACAAGCTGGAGCGAAACGAGAGCCTCAGCGCCAGGCGGCAAGCCGAAGAAGACCTCCGGCGCCCCTGGGAAGACGAGCGGGGGGGAAAGATTATCGACGAGACCCTGGCGAAAGAGGAAAAAACAAGACACGTTCTCATAAGGAATGTGCCGGATGGGCTGCACAATGAGATTTCCGCGGCCGCGAGCCAAGCCGCCATATCAGTCAATGCATGGATACTCGCAGCAGTAGAGCGGTATGCTGCCACAAAGGCCGCGAGGAAGAAGCGAACCGCTTTGCAGCAAAGGCAGCAGCGATCGGAGAAAGGCCGGCGCAATTTTCAGATCCGCAACGTGCCGGAGAGTCTCTACGGACGGATGGCGGAAGCGGTTGAAAAGAGCCACCTCAGCATGAGGTCCTGGATATTCGAAGCCTGCCGCGCTCGGATCGAGCGCGAAGGAGGAGGAGAAGCACGGGATATTTGTTTACGAAATCTGCCGGACGATTTGTACCGAGCAATCCTGGAGGCGAGTCGGGATGCCGGAGTTTCGATACACGATTGGGTCCTCCATGTAATCAGGCAGGCAGTACCGATAGGCGGTAAAGACGAGTAGAGATCATCATGGGGAGGAGATGCATGGCGGATCGGTGTTCGTTTTGCGGCAAAAGAAGAAGGCTCATCGAGGTGATCAAGGGAATACACATCTGCACCGATTGCCTGGATGAGTGCAACGAAATCCTCAATGCCGAGAAGCAAAAGACCTTCCGATTGCCGGTTCGCAAGCCAAAGGCGATCAAGGCTCTCTTGGACGACTGCGTCATCGGGCAGGAACAGGCCAAGAAGGTGCTGGCTGTGGCGGCGTACAACCATCAGAAGCGCTGCCTGATTAACGATATGCGCGCCGAGGTGGAGATGCATAAAAGCAATGTCTTGCTGGTAGGGCCTTCGGATACCGGCAAAACACTCCTGGTCCAATCGCTGGCAGCCATCCTGGATGTTCCCGTCTTCATCGCCGATGCGACAAAGCTTACTGGCGCCGGCTATGTGGGTGAGGACGTGCAGGGCTTGGTGGCCGGACTCCTGGAGGCCTCAGGCTTTGATCTCGAAGGGACGCAGAGGGGGATCATCTATGTCGACGAGATCGACAAGCTGGCCTGCAAAGAAGGCGGGAACCAACGGGATGTGTCCGGGGAAGGGGTCCAGCAGGCCCTTCTAAAACTCATCGAGGGCGGTAAGGTGCGCCTGCAGCGCAAAGGGAAAGGCAAGGGCTATCGAGCCTTGCTGGTGGATACCTCCAATATTCTGTTCATTTCCAGCGGCGCCTTTGTCGGCATGGTCCAAGAGACGAGAGTCCAGAAGCCGGTCGGGTTTGGTGCGGGCAGAGAGGATGCAGCTCTGGATGACCATGACGATGCGCAGGCGCTCGCGCGTTTTGGTTTGATCCCCGAGTTGGTCGGGCGGCTTCCCGTGGTGGTTCACCTATCGGAGCTGAACGAGGAGGACCTCGTTCGGGTGCTCACCGAACCTAAGAGTGCACTGACGAAACAATACAGGAAGCTGCTCAAGCTCAGCGGGGTAAAGCTCAGCTTCACCGAGGACGCTCTCCGGGCGATTGCCCGAAAGGCGCTGGAGCGCAGCACCGGGGCGCGGGGACTGCGGGCGGTGATGGAAGACCTCATGCTCGATGTGATGTTTGACGCGCCCTCAAGCGCAAAAGCCAGAATCGTCATTGACGCGGGTCGCGTAACCGGCAACGCTATGCAAAGGGCAGCATAGGGATAACGATGACTACTACATCCCTTGTATCGTCAGAACGGACTTTCGAGATAGGCGCTCGGCGCTACGGCGCGCGCCTTGCGGGCGGAACGACCGTCGGCAGCACCTCGACCATCTACCTGGCCCGCAGGATAGCGGATTCGGAATCGCCCCCCGGTTCCCGTGCGGGCGTGGCGGATGGGAGGGAGTTGATCCTCAAGCGGTTCTTTGAGAAGGAGAAAGAGCGCTTCGAAGTGGAGCGCGATGTGCTCTCGCGGGCGGCGGAGTTTGACGGAACGGGGTCGGGGCGGCATTTCCCCCGCCTGGAGGCGGCCGGTGAGCAGTACTTCGAGGGGACGCCCGGCTACCTGCTGGTGATGGAGCATGCGGGCGAGCAGACCGTGGACGGTCTGGTCCCGCTGCCCGAGCGCGAGGCCCTGCTGCTGACGGGCCACTACCTGGAGTGCCTGACGGCGCTGAGCCGTGCGGGCTTCTCGTGCTGGGACCGCAAGTTCAAGGACTTCTTCTGGACCCGCCCGGTCAACGAGGACGACACGGGCAAGTTGGTGGTGGTGGACTGGAACATGGCCGAACCGTGCACGGTGGGGCGGATGGGCTACGACCTGGGGGTTGCGGGGCAACTCCTCTACGAGTTGCTCACCGGCGAGCCTTTGGCCAGGAGACCCGGGAGCGCGTTCTACGATCCGGATGCGTCGGCGCGGTGGAAGCGGGTCAGCTTCGGAGCGCAGAGGATCGTGCGGGATCTTCTGGCGGGAGCGCGCGAGATCGTTCGGGGGCGGGAGGACGACGAGGAGGGCCGGGATGCGCTGCGCGCGAGGATGGAGCAGATCCGGGAGCGTTGCTCGGAGATTGCGGAGATATGGACGACTCCCCCCACACCGCTGATGGGGGAAGCGGAAGAGCGCCGGGATGCCGACAGGCCCCTGGAGGCGCTTTGCCGGAGCAGCGTGGCCGTGCTGCGCGTCGTGGGGGAGGGGAGGGGGTGGGACGAGGAGATCCTGGACGAGTGGGCTTCCTCCTCCTGGAAGACGATCCACGACTGGGCGAGGAGCAGGTCGGCGACGCTTCGGGACCCGTTGGCCGCGGTCCGGGCTTGCCTGAGGGATGCCGATGCCCGTGGCTGCGTCGGGCATTGCGAGGAGCTTCTCTCCGGGAGCGCCGTCCTGTCGCTGGAGCAGGAGCTGAGCGTGAGGCGCCGGCTGCTGGCCTCGCGGGCATGTCTGGATGCCGGCGCGGCGCGGCCTGCCTACACGGAACTATCGAAAGCGCTGGATGCCGTGGAATCGGGCGCGCGTGCCGGGGGGCGCGCCGACATATCGTCGGCGTTGCAGGCCGTGGGGAGTGTCCCCGGCGGTCCGAACACGGCTCTCGGAAAGGTGCTGGAACTGTTCCGGAGGGAATTGGCCGTGCGTGGCTTCGTCTCCCGTGCTGTTGAGAGCAGGGAGCGGAATGAGCTCAAGTCGGCCCTCGGCGATTACTCGAGCGCGCGCGAAGAGCTGCGGTCCATGGACGGGAGCGAGATTCGGGGTGCGGGCGAATACGTCGGGCTGGTCCGTGAATCGCTGGGCGACATCGATGCCGCGGTCCGCGACCTCGAGGAGGTGCTGCACGTTGTCGAGGGGCCGCGGGAGGCCCTCGACAAAGCCCGGGAGTACATGAAAAGTCCATGCTTCGAGTTTCAAGAGGCCCTGAGAGTCTTGGAGAAGGGGAAGCAGTTTGATCCGGGATCCACAGAGATTGCGGAATTGTACAATGTTGTGTGGCAACTCGCGGGGTTGCAGAGCATTGTTCTAAGGAGCGGCGATTTTCGCGATGATCTTCGGGAAATAGTTATGTATGCAGAGAATCTGATGGACTCTGTAGGGCTCCACGCAGAATACCCAAAATATGTGTTAACGGTCTTTGAAAAGAAACTCGGAACTACTGCCGCTACTGCAAGTGTTGATCGATGGCAAGCAAAGATAAAACCTATGGCCGAAGGGTGTGGTTCCAATCTCGACTCCGTAGGGCAGAATCGTATTGGAGTGCGTGGAATCAAGGATCGCAAGCAGCCTTTACAGCCAAGTGAGGAATGGCTGTCGGTAGAAATGAGGTATCGCAAAGAGATCGCCAGGATAAAAAAGCAACTGGAACAAAACAGACAACGGATGTGGATTGCGTTGGGTTGCTTGCTTATGCTTGGGTGTTTTACTATCGGACTGTTACTCGGGCCGAAATTGAGGACTCTGGTGTTATGGTGAACTTATCCAGTCTACACTCGCTACTAGAGATGGAAAATGCAGGCAACACTCATCGGACAGCTTGAGCGGCTCACGTATACGGACGCGAATAGCGGATATACGGTGGCAAGACTTGCAGTATCGGATCGAAGGGATCTCGTGACCATCGTTGGGGCGATTATGAACCCCAGGCCCGGCGAGGTCTTACGGCTCTACGGGGAGTGGACGAACCATCCCAAGTTCGGCGAGCAGTTCAAGATAGAGCGCTACGAGTCGGTGGTCCCGGCAACAGCCAAAGGGATAGAGAAATACCTCGGATCCGGTCTGGTCAAAGGGATTGGTCCGGTCATAGCCAGACGGATCGTCGCCAAGTTTGGGGTCGATACGCTCGATGTCATCGAAAAAGATGCGGACCGGCTGATGGAGGTGGAGGGAATCGGTCCGAACCGGATCGGCAAGATCAAGGAAGCCTGGGCGGACCAGAAAGAGATCCGGCATGTCATGGTGTTCCTGCAGGAACATGGGGTGAGTTCGGGCTACGCCACGAAGATCTTCAAGCAGTACGGTTCCGATTCCATCAAGGTGGTCCAGGAGAATCCCTACCGGCTCGCCATGGATATTTTCGGGATCGGGTTTCTCACAGCCGACAAGATCGCATCGCAGTTGGGATTTGCCAAGGACTCGGTGCTTCGGGCCGAGGCGGGGGTTCTCTACGTGCTCCACCAGCTCGCAGACGAGGGTTTTAACAGTTTTCTTGCAATCCGACTAAAGCTATGCAATACTCCACACTATGGAGAGATTAGTGGGTATCAGTGAAGCAGCGAAAGCGTTGGGGGTGTCGGTC
>CAYOVG010000320.1:0-8111 GCA_964407285.1 uncultured Syntrophobacteraceae bacterium | reverse complement strand
TAGCCTCATCTTCTTCTCCGCCCAAGCCTGGCGGAGGGCTTGTATTTCCGGGGTTTTACGCCCCGGCCTCATTGAAGCGATCCCAAGGTCATAGCTTCGTTGTCCGATCGATACCCGTATTTCCGGGGTTTTACGCCCCGGCCTCATTGAAGCGCGGGCGTCGATGTGGTGCTCCCGAAGGTATCCCCGCGTATTTCCGGGGTTTTACGCCCCGGCCTCATTGAAGCTTTTGATGCCGATACCGGACCCCATAAACATCTTTGTATTTCCGGGGTTTTACGCCCCGACCTCATTGAAGCGCGAATCCCCTCCCTGAAATACTGCACGACATCAATGCGTATTTCCGGGGTTTTACGCCCCGGCCTCATTGAAGCAACAATCCATTCCAAAGCGCCAGTATCGCAATCCTTTTGTATTTCCGGGGTTTTACGCCCCGGCATCATTGAAGCCGCGTTCAGTCTCTAAAGACCGGCTCTAAAGACCGGCGTATTCATCCTGCTGGAGAGCTGAGAGATTTCTTCGGGCCGAGCCTTACAACCGGATTTCAGTCCCTCCGGATTGGGTCCGTGAAATCCTTTCCCCGGCCGCGGCTCTCCATGTCCGGACGAAAAAGATGGCTGTCCATGCCGAATATGGGGTGCGTTTCGCCTGGCTGATCGATCCGGTTCTTACAAGCCTGGAGGCGTTCAGGCGCGAATCCGGCCGGTGGGTGCTGTTGGATGCCGTCGGCGGAAAATTGAAAGTACGTGTGAAATTTAGAGTTCGACCTTGGGTGCTTCTGGCTGGAGGAATGAAGTCTCGGGGTCAGTTGCTTGAAGCCGGCATTCCGCGGGTGAATGCATGCCTGTCCCATGGAAATTACGGATATCAGGCATCGTGAAAAAGCCAAAATCCCTGGCGGAGCCAGGGAATGTGCGCAATATCGAGCGGTGGGAATGCTTCGCTCTTACCCGCCGGTCGATGCCGGCAGGTTCGTCCCACAGGTCCGCTCCGCTCCGCGCTTTTGCGGCCGAAAGGCGGCCGGAAACCGTAATCGCTTTGTGCGGTTACGACTCTCGGCCGCGGCCGGGTTGTCGAAATGCAACAGGCTGCGGCCGGAAGCCGTAACTGCACGGGAAAAGTCCGGGTTTCACCCGTTCGCGGTAGACGCTCAATGCATGCCGCAGCCGCATATCGCAGTCGCATATGGCAGTCGCGGCCGCATGTCGCGCGTCATACGTTCTCACGCTCTCACGCTTTTTTACGCATTGTGCGCGTTACACACGGTCTTACTCCAGGACGTACGTTCCGGGGGCCTTTTCCAGGGGCGGGTAGTTCTCGCTCCCCATCGGCGGAGGCGGCCCCAGGGGACCGCACCGGGCGTACAGCCAGTCCACCCAGTCCACCCACCAGGAACCCTGGCGCTTTTCATTGCTCGCCAGCCACTCGTCGGCCGTCGAATCCCCGGCCGCATCCGCTGCCCAGTAGGTTTTCCTGGACCTCGCGGACGGGGGATTCACGATCCCGGCGATGTGGCCCTCCTCGGCGAGGGCGTAGCGCACGGGACCCCGCACGAGGTTGCAGATCCTGAATGTCCCCCTCCACGGGCAGATGTGGTCCTGTACGGCCCCGACCGCATAGAGGGGCTGCGCGATTCGCCTCAGGTCGATGGGACGTCCGCCCAGTTCGACGGCGTCCTCCTTCTGGAGGTTGTTCCGCAGGTAGAACTCCCGCAGGTAGAAGGAGCCCATGGCCGCGGGCAACCTCGTCGAATCGCTGTTCCAGTATAGAAAGTCGGATTTCGGGGGCATCTCGCCCTGCAGGTAATTGTGAGCGTGGTATCGCCAGATCAGGCTGTCGGGCCGAAGAAGGCGGAACGCGAGCGCCATGTACCTGGAATCCAGGTAGCCGTCCTCCTTCATCATCCGTTCAATCATGCCGATGCTGTGCTCACTGATGAGCGCCCCTACCTCGCCCGGGTCCGAGTAATCGACCATGGTCGCGAAGAGCGTCCAGTGGGCCACGGGCAGCGGCCGCGCCGCCATTCCCGCTCCCTCGCCCTCCTGCTCCTCCCGGTTGAGCCAGGCCATGAGCGCCGCCAGTACGGTGCCTCCTATGCAAAATCCGACGGCATGCACATCCTTGGCGCCGCGGATCTCCGCGGCGGCTTCGATCGCCTTGAGAGCGCCTCGAAACATATAATCGTCAAAGGTAATGTCTCGCATCTCCGATGTCGGGTTCTTCCAGCTTACCATGAAGACCGTAAAACCCTTGTTCAGCAGGTATCGCACCAAGCTCTTTTCCTCGTTGAGATCCAGTATGTAGTACTTGTTGATCGAAGGCTGCACGAAAACGACGGGAACGGCGCGCGTGGATTCCGTAACCGGAGCGTACTGGATAAGCTCGATGAGTTCGTTGCGGTAGACAACGAAGCCCGGCGTGGCGGCAAGGTCCTCTCCGACCCTGAACGCCTCCATGTCGGCTATCCTGGTGAGCCGGTCCTTGCTGCCGGCGTCTTCGAGCCAGTTGCGCAGCCCGTTTACCAGGCTCTCCCCCTTCGTGCGCAGACACTTCTGCACCGCTACGGGGTTGGTCCAGAAATAGTTCGATGGAGACGTGCCGGAGATGAACTGGTTGATCCAGAAAATGGAGCGTTTTCGGTCTCCTTCCTCGACGTCCCGCGCCTCGTTCACGAACTCTCTCAGCCAGTTGCCGTAAACGGCGTGGACCCTGTGGGCCAGCTTCGAGTAGCTCTTCACCAGGTTCAGGAACGCCGCCTGGGGGTCGTCGGCGTTGCCGTTCGCTCCCATCCCGTTCCCCGAAAGAAGCGGGATGAACTCCCGGACGCCTGCGCTCTGAAGGTCCGAATTGAGCTTCATCAGCCTGCACATGAGTTCATCGCGGTTGTGCATCCAGGATTCCTGGATTTTCGCCAACGAAGCCCCGATCCCCAAAGGGTCCGACATGACAGCCGGGGGGTCCATCAATTCGGCTTTCTTATAAAGGCAATGATTTCGCCGATAGACGACCCGCCTTCCAGCAGGTCCTCGGGCACCATCACGCCGAAGGTTTCTTCCAGGTAGACTTTGAAATTGACGGAGGACATGGAATCCCAATCGGGTATGTGGTTGAGCAGAGTATCCGGTATCACCTCGAAACCCATTGCGGACGGAAACAGTTCGTAGATCCCTTCCTTGATTTTAACCAGCACTTCTTCCATTGGAACTCCTCCTTCGGATTGTTTTTGTTGCTGCCTTTGCTGCTGTCGTTGTTGCCGCTACTCCCGTTAACCTCCGTGACTCCGGAGGCTCACGGTGGTGCATGAAGGCCGGCGAGCGTTCGAACGGCCCAGCCCACACCCCCACACTCCCTTCACCCACTCACCCATTCACCTACTCACCTACTCACCCACTCACCCACTCACCGACCCTCAAATACGAATCAAGTTCGCACCCCAGGACAAACCGCCGCCGAACGCCACGGTGAGAACCAGGTCCCCGCTGGAGACGACTCCTCCCGAAACGGCTTCGTCGAGGGCGATCAGGACCGACGCGCTGGCCGTGTTCCCGTACCGGTCCAGGTTGACGAAGAACTTTTCGGGAGAAACTCCGATCTTTTCGGCAATCCCATGGATAATATTGATGTTTGCCTGGTGGCTCAGGAAACAGTCGATATCCCGCACGGATACTCCGGCTTCCTCGGCCACCTGGGCGATGATTCGCGCCCCCTGCTCCAGGGCGAATTCGAAGACCACCTTCCCCCTCATCCGGAAGAAGGCCATCGACGGGTCGGTCATTCTCTCGAACGGAAGCATCGTGCCGCCTGCAGGGACGCATATGACGTCACAACCGCTGCCGTCCGTCTTCAGGCGCGAATGCAAAACCCCTCGGCCGTTGCGCGGTTCCGCTCCGAACAGGATGGCCCCGGCGCCGTCCCCGAAATAGGGATATGTAGAAAAGTCTTTTTTATTCAGTATCTTGGAATACACTTCCGCGGCGACGAAGAGAATGTTCTCGAAGGTCCCCGCCTTGATGAGGGAGTCGGCCAGGCAGATGCCGTAGGTGCTCCCCGAGCAGACGGAATTTATATCGAACGCGAAGGCGTCCCGAGCGCCGAGGCGATGCTGCACGCGCGTGGCCGTCGCGGGCTGCATCCGGTCGGGGGACGATGTGGAAACGATGATTCCCTCCACGCGCTCGGGCGAAACCTGCGCCCGCTCCAGGCAGACGCGGGCGGCCTCGAACGCGAGGTCCGAGGTGCATTCCTGCGCCGCGGCGTGCCTCCTGGCGCGAACCCCGGTTTTCTGAGCTATCAGATTGAGGGAAGTCGCGGGAAAGTGGGTCAGTTCTTCGTTTTGAATGGCCGCTTGCGGCAAATACCGTCCCGTGGAAAGAATGACAGCACTTCTCATTCCCGTCCTTTCAAATCCAAGGATTACAGGATCATAGCCTCTCGTGGGACAAGAGGCTCCGGTTCCTTTTCGGCCTGGCGACTCGATCGCCGCCGGTACGGGTACGGTACCGGGACAACGGAAACCAAACCCCACCGGCAGCCCTCGAACGCCCGGCCAAAGGCCTGCTCGTACGTGAATTACTCGATGTAAATGCGGGAACGGGCGCTATAACAAGCGAGACGGAACAGGTATGAAAAGCGGAGCGTATTTGCTGAAAAAGATCCTCATGTCGGAACTACCCGGATTCCCCATGCCTGTATGCAGTAGATAAAATTATTATCGGCAAAGCTCAACGGGGGAAAGGTGTGTATTTGCCGGCGAGGGAGACTGTAGTGAATTCAATAGAAAATACAATTGGTTAGCAAAAGTGAAATGTAAGTGGCTGCTAATATTGCCATAGTCTTCTCGCAGCAGTTGCCCTGTCCGGGCCGGTCAGGCGGATTCGCGCGAGAAATCTTTTTTCGTATTGAAATGCAAAAGGCCGGATGAGGGTAGGGACCCTCATCCGGCCTTAGTCGGGACCGCTCCCCGATTTGCTTCGGGGATGCGGCAGGGATGCGAATCGGCAGCTAGAACTCCAACTCGAGTTTCTTTTCGCAGAAATCGAATATGGTAGGCTCGGACTCGCTTCCGTCATCATAGACGGCCTTGATGTACTGCTTGCATTCCTCGTTGTTCGTGCTGTTGTCCCACACAAGCGTTGTGGTGGCGCCGGGGGCTATGCCTCTGCCCACATCGAAATGTCCCCATGTCTTGCCGTCTTCCGACACCAGGATCTTCTTTATGGCGTTCTTGGTGGTGTTGTGAACTTTAAACGAGTAATCCTGTGCGGATACCTTTCCAGCCAGACCGAATGTAACCGCCAGCGCCAGCACCATGATCCCGATCAAAACCATACGTCCCGTGAATCGCATAATTCTCCCTTCATACCCGTTGTTGTTGTGAATGTAATGTATATTTTTGCCGCCTGGTAATGTAATGCATAACACGCAGGAGCGTATTTCACATGATTGATACAATAAGTCAAGCGATAATATTAACGCTCGAATAATGACCGACGCTCGGGCGATATGAATGGAACAGCGACCGCATGCGCGGCGGGAAGCATGGACCGGGACCCGGTTGCGGAGATCAGGAACCGGCGGCGCGGGAAGCCTTTTCCGCCAGCTTGCCGTTGAACCTGGCGGCGTCGATGACGAACCGTTCGTGGGAGCCCTCCGAGATCTTGTCGACCCCGTCATCGGCGGTGAGCGAAAAGGTGAGCTTGCGGCCTTCGACCTTCTCGAGCTTTCCCTTCACGGTCACGACGAGACCGGGCGGAGTCGCCGCGGTATGGCTTACGTTCACATGCGTGCCCACCGTCTGCTCCCGGGGCCAGTCGATATGCGGATTCACGGCCCTTATGCACGCCCATTCGAAGAGCCCGACCATGTAGCCCGTGGCGAGCACTCTCGGCATCTCCTGGAACTCGGGACTCTCGCGGTACAGGTGCGGCACCGTCTTTTCTTCCGGGACGGTGAAGCTGAATTCAAAGGTGAGTCCCGGCTGCAGCGTCTCTTTCATGGTTTCCTCCTTTTTCGCTTTTGGTTGGTGGTTGCATTGCTTAGCCGCTTTGCAGACATTACACCAAAATCATCGATCCATAAATGGATGAATTGATGCAGGCGTATCGTCAAGCGGCGACATCGGCAGGGTAGGGTTTCGTCCCCGCGGTTCCCGACCGGCGGGGACGAACCCCCACCCTGCCCGCAGTCCGCCGAAAAGACAAAGCCGGATGCCTCGGGGGACCCTCGAGGGGCCCGCCCGGCGGACATCCGGCCGTGTGCGACACTGCCGAAGGAGATTTACCAGGATGTTTCCCGCGCGGTGCAACGCATTTGGCGCGTGCAATCCGTTTGGAGTTTGAAACCCGGCCGCAAAGCGTCGCCGGTTTGGAAAGCGCCGCCCATCCGCGGCATGCCGCCGTTTAGAGGGTGTAGCCCGTTTCCCCGTGCTGGCTCAGGTCGAGGCCTTCGGATTCCTCGTCTTCCGCGACTCTCAAGCCCATCGTGGCGTCGAGCACCTTGAGGATGATGAAGGTGAGCACGAAGGAGTATACCCATGCGGCCAGCACGCTAAGGGCCTGGATTCCGAGCTGCGCCGCGTTTCCGAAGAAGAGGCCGTCGCTGCCGGCGGAGTTGATCAGCTTGGATGCGAAGAGCCCCGTCGCCAGTGCGCCCCAGGTGCCGCCCACTGCGTGGACGCCGACAACGTCCAGCGAATCGTCGTAGCCGAATTTCGGTTTGAGGCTCACCGCGCCGTAGCAGATGACCCCGGCGGCGAGGCCTATGATCATGGACGACATCGGCCCCACGAAGCCCGAGCCGGGAGTGATGGCCACGAGTCCGGCAACCGCGCCCGAAACCGCGCCCAGGGCGGTCGGTTTGCCTCTATGGGCCCACTCCACGAACATCCAGGACAGGGCCGCCGCGCCGGTGGCGATGTGGGTCACGACGAACGCCGAGGTGGCCAGGCTCCCGGACGACACCGCGCTGCCGCCGTTGAACCCGAACCAGCCGAACCACAGAAGCGAACCGCCGATGATCGTCATCGTGAGGTTGTGAGGGGCCATCAGGTCCACCCCGTAGCCTCTTCTCTTGCCCAGCAGCAGGGCCGCGGCCAGGGCGGAAACACCCGAACTGATGTGTACGACGAGCCCGCCCGCGAAGTCGAGCGCTCCCATTTCCCTCACCCAGCCGCCGACGCCCCATACCCAGTGCGCCAGGGGATCGTACACCAGCGTAGCCCAGACGACCATGAACACCAGGTAGGTTTTGAACTTCATGCGTTCGGCGATGGCGCCCGAGATGAGGGCCGGGGTAATGATCGCGAACATCATCTGAAAAATCATGAAAGCCTGGTGCGGAACGGTCGGAGCGTAGTCCGTGTTGGGTTCGAGGCCCACTCCGTTCAGCCCGATCCAGTCGAGGTTTCCGATGAAGTGGCCCAGGTCCGGCCCGAACGACAGGCTGTAGCCGAACAGGACCCACTGCACCGTTATGATGCCCATCGCCACGAAGCTGTGCATGAGGGTGCCGAGCACGTTCTTGCGCCGGACCATGCCTCCGTAGAAGAGCCCCAGGGCAGGGGTCATCACCAGGACCAGGGCGGCCGACGTCAGGAGCCACGCGGTGTCGCCGGTGTCCACCTTGGGAGCCGCGGGTTCCGCCGCCTTCTCGGCTTCCTGCGCCCACACCGTCGCCGTGTTCGTCACCATCGGGACGAAGTTCATCATTACCGTAAATATCAGTAGAATTATCGCCAGTGAGCGTTTCATTGTCGTATCCTCCGTTGCGGATGAATGCATTGTGTTGGAAATAAAGCAATTAATGACTATGATCGATGATCGGAATTCTTCAATTCAGGCCGGCCGGACTCGATAATTCCAAAATCGAAAGTCCCGTGGCGAACCAAATTCAAAAGTTCCGCGGCGAACGGCCCTGTACTTCGGGTTCGCCCGGTATCGAAAAGGGCGTCACAGGGCTTCCGGACCCGTTTCCCCCGTACGGATGCGCATTACTTCCTCGACCTTCGACACGAAGATCTTCCCGTCGCCGATCTTGCCGGTGTGAGCGGCCTTTTGAATGAGTCCGATCACATCCTGGGCGATGGTATCGGGAACCACCACGGTAACCATCAG
>CAYOVG010000319.1:0-8122 GCA_964407285.1 uncultured Syntrophobacteraceae bacterium | reverse complement strand
GCCCGGCCGAACCGCGCTCAACACAGGAAAGCGGCAGACACAACCGAAAAACGGGGCCACAACGAGCGATTCAGAGCTTTTCGTCCGGTGGAGCGGCGTGTTCACAATACCAATCCACAACCGCAGGGCGGAATCCACCGCAACCGACGGGTCATGGCGAAGCAATTAAACCGTCGATCCAGCGAATGGACCAGCCGATTCATCCACTCACCTATTTACCCATCGACCTGTTCACCACCCGTCCGGTTCACCGACTCCCCCAAATCCTTCAATTCACCCACTCACCCACTCACCCACTCACCCATTCACCCATTCACCCATTCACCCATTCACCCATTCACCCATTCACCCACTCACCGTCCCTCCCCCATTCACCGCCCCCCATACTCTATGATTCCGCATCCGCCGGGAGGCGGCATACAGGCTCTTCCGCGTGGCTACCGGAAGCCGGAGCCCCGTTCAAACCGTCTTCATCACATTCGCCCTCGACTTCGGTCTCATCCCGTACGGCGTAAGCGTCATCCTCCCCGCCCTCATCGCAAAAGACCCGGTTTTCCGCCATCAGGGCCTCAACCCGGTCCTGCAGCGTCGCGATGAGCGGTTCCATGGTGGATGTCGAAAGAGCCGATATCGCCACTCCACCGTAGCGCCTGACCTGCTGCCATGCATACTCGGCGTCGACCCTGTCGGCCTTGTTGAAGACCAGCACCGAGGGTTTGTCGTTCAGATCGAGCTGAGCGAGAATCCGTTCCACGGCGGCCATTTGCTCTTCGAACCGGGGATTGCCGATGTCCACCACATGGAGCAGGAGGTCCGCATCGTAGAGTTCCTCCAGGGTCGCCGCGAAGGACTCCAGCAGGTCTTTCGGAAGGTCGCGGATGAAACCCACCGTGTCCGTGATGATGACTTCAAAATCCCTGGGAAACCGCAGTCGCCTGCTGGTGGGGTCCAGGGTCGCGAACAGCTGGTTGCCGGCGAACACCCGGCTGTGGGTCAGGGTATTGAGCAGTGTAGACTTGCCCGCGTTGGTGTAGCCGACGATGGAAATAATCGGCAATTCCTTGCGGACGCGCCTCGACCGGCGCTGCGCCCGGTTTTTTCGAACCGCCTTCAGGTCGTGCTCCAGGTTGGAAATCCGGTCCTTGATCCGACGCCGGTTGATCTCCAGCTTGGTCTCGCCCGGTCCCCTGGCCCCGATGCCCCCCGTAAGCCGCGAGAGCGCATCGTCCTTCATTCCGAGCCTGGGCAGCAGGTACTTGAGCTGAGCCATCTCCACCTGGATCTTGCCCTCCCGGCTCTGCGCGCGCTGGGCGAAGATGTCCAGAATGAGCTGCGTCCGGTCGATAACGCGAAGCTCGGTCGTATCCGTGATGGACCTGATCTGCGACGGGTTCAGTTCCTGGTCGAAAACGAGCAGGTCCACCCCGTACTGAAGCGCCCGAATGATGATTTCGCTCAGCTTGCCCTTCCCGATAAGGTACTTGGGATTGATCTGCCGCGACCTCTGGATGATGGTGTCCGCAACCGTGATGCCGCTCGATTGAGCCAGTTCCACCAACTCGTTCATCGACTCACGGGCCGTCTCCATATCCGTATCGGTCACGCTCACCAGTATGGCGCGGTCCTGCTTCCGGTCCGCCATGGCGGCCGAGCGGGTCCGCTCCAGTTCATCCTCCAGGGACGCGACCAGGGCGGGAAAATCCAGTTCGTCGGGATCATGACACGGGATGGGCGGCAACACCTCCCAGCCGGGGCGGTCACCGTCCCTCACCGGCACGATGTGGGCGACCTCCATATCACGGGCACCGCCGTTGATATCGACCCTCACCGCCACGATAGCATCGAGCCGCAGGAAAGCAAGGTCCAGCAGGTCGTCCTGCGAGAGGGACTCGTCATTCAAATGCGTGTGGACGAACCTCAGCCCCCGCAACCGCCACCGGCCCCCACGACTCTTGGGCAGGTCCGGAATATACATGGAGCGCGGGCCACCTACCAGCACCATCTCCACCGCACCGTCCCGGCCGATGAAAAGCCCTATCTGGCGTCCGCATTCGAACGATAATCTGGCGAGGTCCCTGGATAATTCCGGAGAAACAACCTGGCGGGGGGGTACTCTGCGGCGGTACAGATTCTGAATCCGGTTGGCGACGCCACTCTTCAAACCGGTTGTATTACCATGAACTTTTCTAATAGCTACAGCCTCCTTTCAAGAGGTCTACAATGTTTTTCCGGACCGGGTCCTTCCGGATGCCCGTATCCCGGGAAGAGACAGATGCCGGATGCTCGATATCGGGTGTCGGATGTTCGTCGCCGGATGGGACGAACCTTTATCCGGCATCCTTCCTGCGATGCGGGTCGTCGCGTCGCGGCCGGCAGCCGTAACCGCGCAGGAGAGCACGGATTTCAACGGCCTGGTCGCGGCAGGCGGCAACCGTAACCGCGCAAAGCACTGTAACGCGCTCATTTCAGAACCCACCCTCGTATCAGGCATCCAGGCTATCGAGCATCCCTCTCTTTTCATTTCCCGCGCTGGTCCACCAGCCGCACCGCCTTCCCGTCGCTTCGGGGCAACGCATTCGGCTCCACCAGTTGGACCCTCGGAGTCACGAGCAACTCGTTCTTCAGGTCGTGCGTAATCTTCTTCTGAATCCGCTGCAACCGCCGCATATCCTCGATGAAGATCTTGTCCGTCACTTCCACCTGGACGCTCATTTCATCGATATCGTTTTCGGAATGCAGGATAATCCGGTAGTTGCTTCCCACTTCCGGGATGCCCATGAGCACCTGTTCCACCTGGATGGGGAATATATTCACCCCCTTGATGATGAACATGTCGTCCGAGCGTCCCTGGATGCGGTCCAGCCGCCTGTGCACGCGTCCGCAAGGGCAGTCCCCCGGAAGAATGCGTGTGAGGTCCTTGGTCCGGTACCGTATGAAGGGCATTCCCTCCCTGCAGAGGTTGGTCATCACCAGTTCCCCGAGGGTCCCGTCCGGGACGGGTTCCAGGGTGTCCGGATCGACTATTTCGATCAGGTACGCATCCTCCCACAGGTGCATTCCGTTCTGGTACGGGCATTCGAAAGCGACCCCCGGACCGTTCATCTCCGACAGCCCATAACTATTATATACACGAATTCCGTAAAAGTCTTCTACCCGCCGGCGAACTTCCTCCGAATGCGGTTCCGCTCCGAGGAAGGCGATTTTGAGCTGGAGGTCCCGCCTGGGGTCCACTCCCATATCCGCCATGACGTCTTGAAGAACCAGCGCGTAGCTCGGGATGATGTGGAGCACATTCGTCGAAAAATCCTTCATGAGCTGGATCTGTCGCTTGCTGTTTCCCGGCCCCGACGGGATCGTCAGCATCCCGAGCCTCTCCGCCCCATAGTGGAAGCCGAGCCCACCCGTGAAAAGCCCGTATCCGGTGAGGTTCTGGAAGACATCGCCGGGGCGCGCGCCCGTCATATACATACACCGGGCCATGAGGTTCGCCCAGGTTTCGACATCGTGCCGCGTGTAGAACATGGCGGTCGCCTGCCCCGTCGTGCCCGATGAGACATGAAGGCGAACGAGCCGGTCCTTCGGCACACACAGAAATCCGTATGGGTACTGATCCCGCAGGTCCTGCTTGGTCGTGAAGGGAAGCTTGCGGACGTCTTCCAGCGAGTCCATGGAGGATACATCCACTCCCGCTTCGTCGAACTTCTTGCGGTAGAAAGGGGCCCGGCCGGCATGCTGCAACACGCCCTTCAGCCGGTGCAACTGGAGAGCATCCAGTTCGGCCCGAGAAAATGACTCAACGCTTTCGTCCCAGTACATGTCGTTTGGATTCATTGCAGATCTCTACTCGTTATCACAATCCGGCGCAGTCCCGAGGGGCCGGAGCAAGAGGTTCATCATCGGAGCCGGCATCGGACCCGGCAATGGACGCATCAACTGAAGCGCCCGGCCCGTTGCGGGATTGCGGGCCACGGCTTGCGGAAGGCGCCCGCCCGCGCGACCCGCAACTCCCAACATCAAAAGGGCCGCGGACCAACGGTGATACGGCATTCGGTCCCGCGGTGGACCCGGCCGGCGACGCCCCCCGTCTTCTCCCGCGCGTCACAACTCGTGCGCCAGGTTCTCGAACCGGGTATACGAATTCATATACTGGAGTTTCACGACGCCCAGGGGGCCGTTTCGCTGCTTCCCTATCGTAATCTCGGCTATTCCCGCTTCCGTGGTGTTCTCGTTGTAGACTTCGTCACGGTAGATGAAAATGATGACGTCGGCATCCTGCTCGATGGCGCCCGACTCTCGAAGATCGCTCAACATCGGCCGTTTGTTGTGACGCTCCTCCACCTTGCGGTTGAGCTGCGAAAGCGCTATGACCGGGATGTTCAACTCCTTGGCGACCGCCTTGAGCGACCTCGACACGTCGGAAATCTCCTGCTCCCTGCGCTCCACCCCCTCGCGGCTGCGCATGAGCTGCAGGTAATCGACGACGATCATTCCCAGTCCGCCGTCCGCCATCATCCTCCTGGCCTTGGCCCGAAGTTCGATCGTCGTAATGGCGGGGGTGTCGTCTATGCATATCGGGGCATCCATGAATACACCCGCCGCCGTGAGCATCTTCGCGCACTCCTGCCGGCTCAGAAAACCGCTGCGTATTTTATGGGAGTCAACGCGGGCCTCGGAGCACAAAAGGCGCATCGCCAGTTGCTCCTTGCTCATTTCGAGCGAGAAGAACCCGATGGGAACGTCGCTTTTCAGCGCCGCATTACAGGCCACATTAAGCGCAAAAGCGGTCTTTCCCATCGACGGTCTCCCGGCGATGATGATCAGGTCCGACTTCTGGAACCCCGCCGTGAGTTTGTCCAGGTCCTTGAAATGGCTGGGGACCCCCGTCACCATCTCGCGCTGTTCCTGGAGGTCCTCGATGGCCTTGATGCTCTTCTTTACGATGTCCTTGATCGTGGAATAGCTGGTGCGAATCCGGTTTTCCGTTACGGCGAAGATGGAGGATTCGGCGTGGTCGAGGATTTCTTCAACGCCCTTTCCGCCCCCGTAGCACCAGGAGATGATTTCATTGGACTTCTGAATGAGATTTCGCAGGAGCGCCTTCTCGTTGACGATCCTGGCGTAGGCGGGCACATTGGCCGCCGAAGGGACCGTTTCCATCAGGGAGGCCAGGTACGTGGCCCCCCCGATGGTTTCCAGTTGATTGCGCTCGGTGAGGAGACTGGTGACGGTTATGAGGTCTATGGGCTCATTGCGCTCGAAGAGGTCCTGCATAACCCGAAAGATGATCCGGTGCGTTTCCCGGTAAAATTCATCCCCTTTCAGGACTTCCAGCGCCGCCGACAGGCTCTCGCTGTCGATCAAAATCCCTCCCAGAAGCGACTGCTCGGCTTCGAGCTGCTGGGGAGGGATCTTCTTCAGTTCATCAGCGATACCGTCCATGGTAATGCCTTTTTCCCTTTTCTACCACCACATCAACGCACACTAGCGGCCGCGGCCTCATGGCAGCCGGCCGCCGGATGGATAGACAGGAGCCCCATGGACAACGCTACTCTTCTTTTTCCACCACTACCGTCACGTTCGCCGTTATTTCGTTGTCCACCCTTATGGGTACCGAGAATTCACCCAACTGCTTGATGGGCTGCTCGAGCATTATGTCCTTGCGGGCGACTTCGGAAAATCCCTGGTCCTCGACGGCCTTCAGTATGTCGGCGGCGCTCACCGATCCATACAGTTTGTCCTCTTCGACCACCTTGCGGGTCATGCCGATGCGCACCTGGTTCAGTCTCTCGGCCAGGGACAGCATCTGTTGGCGGACTTTTTCACGCTTCCTGGCGAGCACCCGCTTCTTATGCTCGAGTTCGCGCACATTCGTCCCCGTCGCCTCCATGGCAAGGCCCTGGGGAAGGAGGTAGTTGCGGGCGTACCCCGGAGCCACATTCACCACATCCCCAATCTGGCCCAGGGACGCATTGTTTTCCGTAAGGATCACTTTCATAGCAATCTCCTTGATCTCACTTTCAAGAGTAACCGTATTCAGGAGCCCGGGGCGGATTTTTGGGAAAGGCGGCGGAAATCGAACCACACGTCGAAAAATCCCAGAAAAACGACCCCCAGGGTAGCAAACTGCTGCAATAATAGCAAGATATAGAAAAGCGCCCTCAGCACCTTCGGCAGCTTCCAGCGATCGAAGTAGAAAACGACGATGGCCAATCCCTGGAGAAGATAAACGGCGCCGAACACTATCAAAAAGTTCAAAGCGATAATCTTGGAAGTCATGGAGGGCAGCACGAACCCGAATCCGGCCGCAATGACCGGCCACACAAGGTAGTCGGGGGCCCCCCAACGGGTCCATTCGGGCCACGAGGGCAAGGCAACGGATTGCGCCCTGCAAAACCTCACGGCCATCAGCAGGTTCAGCCACGCCACAATGACGGTCGACGCCAGAGTAACCCCCGGAAGCAGCCTCACCAGAAACCACGAAAACTTGTCGATCACCTGGTCGAGGGCATACTTGCCGTCGGAAAGGGACTCATGCTGCCGGAGAACCGCGGTGATGGACTCTTTGAACTCCTTCTCGAGTCCCTGGAAGACCTCTGAGCCGATTCCGCCCTGACTGTACCAAAAAATGACCGAGCTAACGCCGAATACGGCCAGGCTCGCTCCGCCGACCGTCTTTTCGAGCGAAAGCCCCTTGCGCATGCCCGCGCCGAGCACCAACCCCAGGAGGATCATCTCACCCAGGTAAAACAACCCCTGAGTCGCATTCAGGTGCGCCAGCACCACCCACGACACGGCCATCACCCCGACCGGAATAACGAACCCCAAAGGGCGATCGAGCCTGTAGTAGGACAGCAACGTGGGCAACGGGCTGAATATGCTGAAGAAGACCCCCAAAATGGGAATTACCAGCACAGGCAGGAACGATGCGAGCGTTGCGAGGACCCCCAATGCAAGCTCTCTGAATATTGAGCGCCTCTGCCGATTTTCAGGACTACCGCCGTAGGTTTCCATGAACATTCAGTAGGATTGTTTCAACCATGCTCCCGAAAGGAGCATGGTTGACAGCCTTAAACGGCGTGAATGGTCGTATAGGGCAAGAGGGCGATCTGGCGCGCCCGCTTGACGGCCTGCGTCAGCTCCCTCTGGTGCTTGGCGCAATTGCCGGAGATCCGCCTCGGAACGATCTTGCCGCGCTCCGTGACGAAATAGCGCAAGGTCTTGGGGTCCTTGTAGTCTATTCTCAAATCGCTGTCCGCACAAAAACGACAAATCTTACGCCTGTGAAAAGTGCGCCGTCTGCGTCGAATCGTAGCCACCGTGTCTCTCCTTCGTATCGATAGATTTTAATTCCGGACTTCGGGTTCGAGTATCCGCACATCCCGCAAGGGAATGCCCGCATGCCGTGCGCCGGTTGCGCCGGCGGCATTCCGGGAGATATGCTATTCTTCCTCTCCCCTATCCTCCTGGTCTCCCTCGTCCTCCATGCCCTCATCGAAGGACTCGACCTCTTCGTCGGAAACGTAGCCGGCGACTCCCGCCTCCGCGTCTTCCTCCTCGCCGAAGCGCGACGTAGCCGGCAGCCGGCTCTCCGCTTCCTTCTCGGGATCGAAGGATTCCTGAAGTTTCACGGTGATGAACTTGATCACCCTCTCATCCAGGCGCATATTGCGTTCAAGTTCCGCAACCAGCGTGGGGTCTCCACCGAACTCCATGAGCACGTACTGGCCTCTCGTATGTTTTTTCACGGGATACGCCAGTTTCTTCTTCCCCCAGGGGACGTTGCTCACCACGCTTCCACCGTTGTCGGCGACCACATTCTTGAGCTTGTCGTTGATTGCGTTCGTAGCCTCGTCCGTCAAATCCGGATCGAGGATGTAAAATGCCTCGTACTTTCTCATTCCTTTTTTGCCTCCTTCCGGCTCTTAAGCCCCTTCCCCTTTATGGGTAATCGGAGCAAGGAGTGAATATTTCAGTGAACCGCTTTTGATATCATATTCGAATGCGGACCGTCAATTCGTTTTTTCGGAACCGGGCGGGAGAAACTCGATGACCAGTTCCCCCTCCCGCGACCACCCGAGTTGCTTGCGTATGATCCGCTCCTGGACTTCCGCATTGCCCTTGA
>CAYOVG010000318.1:0-8137 GCA_964407285.1 uncultured Syntrophobacteraceae bacterium | reverse complement strand
ATCGAGCATATTCGTCACCGATGGCCCTGGCCGCCCGCAGGGCTTCCCCCATCACCTCCCGCTTGAGGTCCTCCGGCAAGTGCTCCGCCATACCCGTCAGTGCATGTGATCGAGCCCCTACGTTACCGATGGCCCTGGCAATCTCCAACGCTACCGGCATGTTGGAAACATGGATCAAGTGAGCAACTTCTGTGAGGCTCGAAGCGCGTTCATGATCTTTCCGTTTCAGTTCGATAAGATTCAATGCCTGTCGTTCGCTGAGCAGGCCGTGCTCAAGAGCGAGCTTGAGAAGTCGCCCCGGGATATTCGATCCGATGTTTCGAATCGACGAAATGCAGAGCGCACAATGAATCCGCCCGGCCAGGAATGGAATATCGCCGTAATGACCTTGCCCGTGAGCCTCTCGCGCACCTTTCCGGAGAACCTCGAATACGGTGATTACGTCCCTCGCGAAACCGTTGTAGCCTCCCTCATAGGCGCGCCAGGCGCGACACCATCCGCGCTCTACAAGCGCCGTGAAGTCGGTGACCGCCGCATCCTCACGAATCAGATGCCGGCTGTAGTAGAGCAGCAGGTATTCAGACGTTTCTTCAGGCTTGATTTCACCCCGCCGCAGTCCATCAAGGGTAGCTCCGCCCCAATCCAGAAAGCCCCGTTTGGTCTTGAGAGCAAGCGCGCCGTCCACGATTCCGTTGTCGGCGCCGCTCAGAAAATCGCTCAACTTCGGATGGCTGAGCACATAGCCGTCGGAATCCGGATTTCCGATCACGAACCTTTCCAGCGGCTCGATGATTTGGGGTACTCCACAGATGTCGAGGCCGTGTACGACGTGCATCAGTCGAGCTATCTCGACGGCGCGAAGCGGTCCGAGCGCGCACCCGAGGACGGCAAGGACGCCGAGCGTCTCCCGTTCGCGCAAAGGGGAAGCGGTCCCCCAGATCTGCCTCTGGTCGTCGAACCACCTTCGGAAATAGCCCCCAAAGCCCGGTTCGATTTTGCACAGGTCTTCCGGAGTCAGACGTGTTACGGAATCTCTTCGACCCCAAAGATCTTCCACATACAAACCGACAAGCAGTGGGTCGCCCCCGGTGAGCGTGAGCAACCGGGAAACGATACCGGCGTTCCCGGCCAGTTCCGTCAGGGGGCATCCCATTTTGACCAGAACGTCCTGAAGCCCTTCTCTATCCAGCCCGGGTATTTCCAGGCAACACGACGGACCGCCGGGAGAATCCCATCCAAGCCGTTCGAGCCATCTTCGGGCATTCGGAGCGCCTGCGACGAGGCGAGCCGACACCACCAGCTTCACATGTTTCATCCGCGTTGCCGGGAAGAGCGCTTCATACGCGTCGAAACCGGCCGCCTCGTCGAGACCGTCGATGACGATCAGCAACGGTTCAGCCCGATCGCCGTCGTATTCGTACAGGTAGTCGCGAACCTTATCGAGGTAGAACTGGGCCGCTCCGACCGGGGCCGGAGGCAGGCTTTGACCCGTCGCCGCTGCAAGGTGAGCGGCAAGCGCCTGGAAAAACGTTTCCGGACGATTGGTCCGCTTCCTTATGCTGATCGGAACGAATATGACCTTCCACTTCCCGGATACCTGGGCGGCCCAATGGACGAGGAGAGTTGACTTCCCGCGGCCCGCGGGCGCGACGACCAGCAAGCGGTCGGACCCGTTTGAATCGAGCCGGTCGTCGAGAATCCCGATTTGCCTATCCCGGCCGCCGAAAGGTTTGGGGTCCCGCTCCGTCCCGAGATATAGCCTGACGAAATCCTGGATACTCGCCCGGTACCCGTGCGGGCATCCCGGCGGCGCGGCCGTCAGCCGCTCGAAAGGAGTGACGGCGGATGTGAACGCATGGGGACAAACCTGTCTGACGGCAGCAATCGAAATGGCGAAGGCCACGCGTTTTTCCGGTTCCCGTTCGGCCCGCGCGACCATCCCGACAACCCGGCCGAGGCGTCCATCCCAAACCGCGGTCCCGCTGAAGCCCGGCTGAACAAAATACCCGGTCTTTTTGGTGTCTTCGATCTGGATCAGTCCGGCATCATCCGAGTCAAGCAGCCTGCCGGTCGCCCATGCTCCGCCGGGTTTCTCGGCCGGATAGCCATAGGCGCCGAACGGGTGTTCCCATAGATCGACATCCTCCGCCACAAGAAGCGGCTTTGCGTCCCGGGGAAGGTCGCCCTCGAGTTCCAGGACGGCTATGTCCTGCGGCTCCCGGCCCGTGGGCGGTTCCATGGAGCGCATGGGACTCCAGCAGCCGGCCCTGATCCCGGCCGGAACCGGCGGACCTTCCGGAAGGAATGGAAAGGTGAGAAAAACCCGAGCATCAGGTGGTTCCAGCGTTGTCAATACACGATCCAACGCGGCATTTATCACGTGTGCGCACGTGCAGACATATTCCTTGGAGAGCAAGAAGCCGCAACCCGCGGCAGTTTCGCGGTCCGCCTTGAGAATGCGGACGAAGCCGCGCTTTATTTGTGGAGGAATATCCGATGCGTTATGCATGAACACATTCCGGAAAACAAGCAAATCACATCTGAACTGCAGCTACCTGGAAACGGATTCACGCTTCCAGGTGAGAGAGACTTTGAAATTCGCCTCGGTGCTTCCCGACGCAATGACGGCGCCCGCGGCAAAGCCGAGCTTGAGTCCGAACTCTACACCGATCTGATCCGGGGCCTTTGCCATCTCGCTCAGCCTGGTCACCAGTTTCTCCGCAACCGGTCCGATTGTTTCCATGGCCTGTTCAAAACCCTGCCTGGATTTCGCTACCACCTGACCGGAGTCCGCCGCGGGGACAAGTCCCGGCGTCACGTCCTCTATCTCGACGATTATCGGCTTCCCGCCATCAATTTCGTATTCCACGTAACGCTTCATATGACCTCCGTAGTCGAAAGAGCACGACCCGCTCACTATACACCGAATGACAAAAGGGAAAAAGTATCACAAAGTATTATTCCACATCTTCATTCCAAATGCGATATATTTGAGAATCCTTCTTCATCATTCCAGGTCCCGCTCCATCACGCGGAATATTCAGGGTGCGGCACCTGCGCCAATGACGTCGCGCAGCACCCTGGAGAGTTCCTCGATTCGAAACGGCTTGGAGACGACGCCGGCGAAACCGTAACGCGCATAATCCGCCATCACGGGATCATGGGAGTAACCGCTCGACACTATCACCCTGGCGTCCGCATCGAGTTCCAGCAGCCGGCGAACGGCCTCCTTGCCCCCCATTCCGCCCGGTATCGTGAGGTCCATGATGACCGCATCGAACGCTTCGCCGGACGCTTTCGACGCCCTGTACATCTCCACGGCTTCGGCGCCGTTGGCGGCGAAGGCCGTTGCGTAGCCCAGGTACTCGAGCATGCCGCTCACCACGTCCTTCACGACTTCCTCATCGTCCATCAGGAGAACCCTGCCCTTCCCCATGACCGGATTCGCCCGGCATTCCTCCCCGCCTGAAGGGGACTTCCCGGAAGCAGGCAGGAAGACCTGAAAGTTCGCCCCTCTCCCCGGCCCGGAATCCACTTTCACGTAACCGCCGTGCCTTTTCACCACCGAATAGACCGTGGCCAGGCCGAGCCCGCTGCCCTCGCTCCGGGTCGTGTAGAACGGATCGAAGATCCGGTCCATATCCTTTTCCGATATGCCGCGCCCCTGGTCCCGGACGCTCATTTTGACGTACCTCCCGGCCGGGACCGGCAAGCCGCTCGCGCCCGCTTCCGTCAGGACCGCATTCTCGACCCCGATATCGATCGTTCCCCCTCCCGACATGGCCTGGTCGGCATTGATCACCAGGTTGTAGATCACCTGGTTGAACTGCCCCTCATCCACTTCCACCGGCCACAGCCCGTCGGGAATGGAAAGATCCAGCTTCACCCCGGAGCCCCTGAGCGCGAATACGGCGGATTCCCTGACCAGTCCCCCGATGGAGACCGTCTTCTTGACCGGTTTGCCGCCCTTGGAGAAGGTGAGGAGTTGCCGTGTGAGGTCCCTGGCCCGAAGAGAGGCTTTCTCGGTTTCCTCCAGGCATGCGAAGACCTTGTCTCCCGGCCTCGTGTACATCCTGGCAAGGGAGAGGTTCCCGATGATCGCCGTAAGTATGTTATTGAAATCGTGAGCTATGCCGCCCGCGAGGATACCGAGGGATTCCAGTTTCTGGGCCTTCAGCACTTCGGCTTCCATCCTCTTCTGATCCGTGACGTCCAGGAGCGACGCCACGCTCCTCCTGGCGCCGGGTATCGGGGCCATGGTGAGGAAGATGTCCCTCACTCCTCCGAGCCTGTTCCCGAGGCGAAATTCCCGATGCTGCCGCTGCGGGGCGGACTCCGGACCACTTCCCGGTTCCGGGAAGCCGTGCTGCCCGGCCATCCTTTTCAGGTCTTCCTCCATGACGAACCCGGTCCACTTCCTCTTGTGCTCGATCTCCTCGCGGCTGTACCCGGTCAACCTCTCGAACTCCGCATTCGCAAGGGAGACCGTCCCATCCCGCTCGACGATGGCCATGGCGGTGCCGGTATTTTCGAAGATGGCCCGGTACTCGTTTTCGGACTTTCTCAAGGCCGCTTCGACTTCCCGGCGCGCGAAGGCTTCCCTGCTCAGCTCTTCGTTCATCTTCCCGAGTTCTTCCTGGGCGCGTTTGCGTTCATCTATCTCCCGGCGAAGCCGTTCGTTGGTGGCCGTCAATTCCGCGGTACGCATCCTCACAAGCTCTTCCAGGCGTTCCCGGTGCCTGTCCAGCCGCTCCTCGGCTTCCTTCCTGACCCGTATCTCCCGGTTCAACCGCTCGTTGACGAGCAGCATCTGGGCATTGCGCCGCTCCAGCTCCTCGTACGCGTGCTGCAACGCCTCCCTCGATCGCTTCCTTTCCGCAAAGTCGGTAATCGAAAGAACGTAGCTCCTCGATGGGTCACTGTCGTCGAGGGCCCGCCCGGTCAGAAGGCACGGAGCCCGATGCCCGCTCTTATGGCTGAACTCGTACTCGCGCGCCGCCAGGCCGCCCGGCCGCAGCACATCACGAACGGCCGAACGCATGCTCTCCCGCTCCCCGGCATCGGCGCAAAGCATGTCGAGCGGCCGGCCCACCAGTTCCTCGTTCTCCCACCCGAAGATGTCGGAAAAGGCTTTGTTGCACCAGACGAACTCATCCTCCTTGATGAGGCACAACCCGTGCACGGTGCAACTCAGAACGGTAAGCAGCAGGTCCTGCGAGCGCTTCAGCTTCTCGTGCGCTATCGTGAGATCTTCCGCCCTTTCCTTCGTCTCCTCGAGGTCGAATATGTACTCCTGGAGACCACGCCTTTGTTGTTCATCCATTTCAAGCCAGAACCGTTCCATCATGCCTTTCCATGTTTAAGCGACCCGCGCCGTCATTCCGACTCGAAGGCCCTTATTTCCCTCAATATGTCCGGAAAACCGATCGGCTTGCACAGATACTTGTCGGCCCCGGCTTCCAGGCCCTGCTTGATCTCCGCCGACTGCGCCTTGGCCGACAGAACTATTACCGGTATGTTCCTGGTCCTGTCGTCGGCCTTGAGCCTCCTGCAGACCTCGATCCCGCTAAGCTTCGGGAGCTTGACGTCGAGCAGCACCAGGTCCGGCGGGTTCGAAAAGGCCTCGTCGAGCGCCTTTTCCCCGTCGTCGGCCGTCGAAGCGAGGTATCCCAGCTTGTTGAGTTTCCTTTGCAGGTAGGAGTAAATCGGCTTTTCGTCATCGACTATGAGGACCTTGTTGATCCGCATGAATCAGCTCCTGTGTGTTCGATCCGTTCGTGTCGAGTCCTTCGAAGCGGCGGAGACCGCCGCGGGCGCCGCGCATCCGTGCGCCGCCGTCGCACGCACCGGCAAGCGCGCTATGAACGCCGCCCCCTTTCGCTCGCCTCCCAGGGGAAGACCGGGAAATCGTCCATCCGGCACGGGACTCTCGCAATGGATCGTCCCGCCATGCTCCTCCACGATGCCCCGCGCGATGGTAAGCCCCAGCCCGCACCCGCCGGCCCTCTGCGACATAATGCTGTCGGCCTGAAAGAACTTCTTGAAGACCTCCTCGTGCGCCCACCCCGGTATCCCGTAGCCGTTGTCCACCACGGAGACGACCGCGTATCCGCCGTCGCCCGCTTCCGCCCTTACGATGATCCTTCCCCCGTCGGGCGTGTACTTTATCGAATTGCTGAGAAGATTTATGATCACCTGGATGATGCGGTCCATGTCCACCTCGATATCGGGAACCCCCCGTCGCATCTCCTGCACAATGACGTGGTCGTGCGCCGCCGCCAGGCCCGCCACTTCCTCCACCGCCCTCCCGACGATCTCGGCAACGGACGACTCCGCAACATTCAGTTCGATCTTGCGGGCCTCGATCCGGGAAAGGTCGAGGAGGTCCTTGACCAGCCGCATCAGGCGTTCGATCCCTTCCTTTGCCAGTTGCAGGTCCTCCCGGACCTCTTCGTCTATTTCACCCGAGTAGCCCTCCAGAATGCCCGATACTCCCAGCAGCATGGCCTGGATGGGGGTCCGGAGTTCATGGGACGCAATCGAAACGAACTCGGATTTCATCTGGTCCACCTCGGCCACGGCCGCCGTCATCTCGTTGAACGACCGCGCCAGCCGCCCTATCTCGTCATTCGAATCTATCGGAATGGTCTGATTGAAGTCGCCCCGGCTGATTGCCGTGGCGGCGTCGGTCAGGCGCCTGATGGGTCGCGTTATCCTCAGGCTGATGATCGTTGAAGCGCAGACGACCCCGAGCACCGACAGCACCATGATACACGTCATCATGTTGCGGTTGTGGACCAAATTCGCGGCGATGAGTTGACGGGTCTGGACCGTTGTCGATTCGATATCGCTGCTCTGCTTGAGGATGCTTTTCTCTATCTCGGCGCGGGTGGTATTGGCCGGCTTGTGGAATTCGTCCACGTTCGCGCCGATGGTGACGTATCCGAACCCCCTCCTGGACCGGCCGTAGTTTCCCGTATGGTACGGAATGGCGGCATACGTCGTGAGCTTCCACAGGCCGCTCCAATAGATCAGGAAAGACCCGGACCCTCCGTCTTCCGTTCCCTCATGCCATCCCCGGCACTGCGGGGCGGTATCGAGCACCCTGCAGTCCAGGGGTATTTTGCCGGCCCTCATCTGTTCCGTCGAACCCTGCTTCTTCTGGGTGAAGTTCCTGAAGGGAGGGAGCTTCTCCACAAACTCCGGGAAGTTCATGCCGCTTTGCAGATACTCGCCGTACGTCTCCTCGCTCACCCAGCCGGGGACCTCCTCGCCGGTCAGCGGATCGTATCCGCAGATGAAAAAATGGCGGGGGTGCGCGATACAGCGGTCCCGGTAGTCCCAGATGAACGCGTAATTGCCCGAACCGCCATCCGGCAACTCGCAAAACCCCTCGTCCGTCGGAACCACGTGGTCGGTAAACTCCATGATATGGGCATGGTCCAGGGCCATGGTCACATAGCCCCTCCTGTTCCCTCCCGCGTCGTAGACCGGCGTCGCCCATCGTATGATCCCTTCGAACCTTTGACCGTGCGGGTTTTCCTTTCCGGCGAACGCGCTGCCGGGGGCGACCTTTATGCCTTCGGGCGTTTTTTCGAGCCTTCCGCCGACATAGGCCCCGATTACCCGTGAAACATAAATCTCTCCTCTGCCCAGGCTTCCCAGGTGGGAGAAATAGTCTTCCGCCCGGCAGTAAGTCTCCTCCCGCCTGCCGGCATCCATGAGTTCGTCGGAAATCCTTCCGTCCTTGATCTTGATCGTCTCCCTGCCGTCGAGCCCCAGGAACGCGATCTCTTTGTAAAGCGGCTTCCACACCTGCTTTAACATCAGCGGCGGCCTGTGCCTCCAGGCTTCCTTGTTCTCGGGATTCGTGGACACAAGCTCCACCGCTGCCGCTGCATCTCCGCCCGCCCCCTCCCCCCCGGGTTTTCCCGAAGGCACGGTCACCAGCCTGCGGCACGCGGAATAGATCGCCAGGTAGGTTGACGGGTCGGGCTCGACGGCAGCCAGGATGAGAATCTCCTTATCCCGTCCATGCAGAAAATCGGCGATCTCCTGCGCAAGTTCGACGGTCCTCAGTTCGATAGCCTGCGCCGATTTTTCGTCGAGCGCCCGCACGCTGTCCTCGATGGCGGTT
>CAYOVG010000317.1:0-8175 GCA_964407285.1 uncultured Syntrophobacteraceae bacterium | reverse complement strand
AGGTGCGGGACAAGATCCTCGAGGACCTGGGAATCGGAGCGCCGGAGCGAACACCTCCCGCATGAACTCTTTCGTGGAAGAGTTCATGAACGCTGCAGCCACAAACCTTTGAGAGCGCCTGGCCGCAGAGTGGGAGATGGTGTGAGCGAAGGATTCGTCAGCAGCCCGAGCCATCATCACCCGGGCCGGCGCCTTGAATTCGAGTCGGATGAATGAACGGCGGAGTATGTTTTGCGGCGAAGAAGACACCGCGGTTGAAATACTATCATTTGCCTATTTGATTCCGGCTCATCGGTGATCATTTTTTAAGAGTAGGGGGCAGGCGGTGCGCGACAGCCCTGTCGCACAATGGTTAATCGTCCGCACCCTACCGATTCCAAAATAAAATTAGAAAAAGACGGACCGGTGAACGCCGGGCCGAACTGAATAGAATATCAGGAGATGTATTATGGCGATCAGCAATTTGAAGGAATTGTATATTCATGAACTGCAGGATCTGTATTCAGCCGAGAGCCAGATCATAGACGCCCTGCCCAAGATGGCGGAGGCGACCGATGATGCCGAACTCAAGCGCGCCTTCTTGAAGCACCTGGAAGTCACCAAAGAGCAGAAGAACAGGCTGGAGACGATTTTTTCGGAGCTGAATGAAAAGCCCGTCGGTATGACATGCAAAGGCATGCAAGGCATCATCGAAGAAGGGGAAGAGATGATCAAAAAAGATCAAAGCTTCTTCAGGGAAGACATTGACAAAGATGTTCTGAATGCGGCCTTGATCGGCAGCGCTCAACGGGTCGAACACTACGAAATATCCGCTTACGGAACCGCAAAGGCGCATGCCGACCGTCTTGGGATGCACAATCATGCCGCGTTGCTCCAGCAGACGCTGGATGAAGAAGTCGAGACCGACCGTGAGCTTACCAGTATCGCGGAAACTTCGGTCAATGCCGAGGCCATGGCGTAACAACAACCTTCACCAGGGCCGGCCGGCCGGCCCTCACAAAGAATCACGCCTTGCACACCGCTTCCGGTTTTTGCGTATTTTCCTTCAGCACATCATATCGGATCATAGCCTTATGCGTGATGGTTTTTTAATGCATGCTTTTGAGTTCAAAACGGTCTTCCACCTCAATATCCCAGACTACTGCTTGACGCCGTTTGCGCTCTGGATTATTTTACTACCCGCATGCTGCAATCCATCGCATGGGTCAGGAACAGGTTAATCCAACTTACCTGGATTGAAGGAGTACTTCCTAAAACTTCAGCGCCGTAGATCTCCACGCTGCCGCACCTGCACTCAAAGGCTTCCGGGAAAGCCTTGCCGCTCCTCGAGTTCCGACTGAAATCCCGTAGCAGAGCTTTGCTGATCCTCGATCCACAAGCTACTATTGTGACCATGGTATGGACAAAATACCATTGATTCAACCGCGCCGCTGGGAACGGTGATGGCTTGTTGCCCTCGTGACGCCCACAAGCGGTCAGGCTACGGATCGTTCGCGGGTATCGGTCCCGAACCCGAAACGCGCAACACGCAACTCGCAACACGCAACCCGAAATGAAAGGGAGCCGAGGCATGAAATGCACTCCGAGGTACGCAGCAGCGGTCGTTGCCGCGCTCGCGACGGTCTCGTTTTTTCTTTCCGCCGCAGGCTCATTGTCTGCCGAACCGGCCGGGTCCGCGCCGGACATTCCCTACCGGATTTTCATCCTGCACAGCTACGAAGAAACGAACGTCTGCGGACAGCCGCAGCACGCCGGGGTCATCGCCGCTCTGAGAGACGCCGGCATCGTTGAAGGCGAGAAAGCCCTGGTCCGCGTCTTCTATATGGACACCAAGCGCAAGAACAACACCCCCGAAATGATGGAGGAGCAGGGGCGCCTCGCCATGGAGCAGATGCACTCCTTCCAGCCGCACGTTCTCGTCACTCTGGACGACGACGCTTTCCGCACCGTCGCCTTGAAATTCGTGGATACACCCGTGCGCATCGTCTTCTCGGGTATGAACGCCCAACCCGAAGACTACAACAAGACCAAATTCTTCTGCGCTTCCAGGTCCGGACCAGGGCACAACGTGACCGGCGTCTACGAAAAGCTGCACATCTTCGACGCCATCGGAGTCCACGCCAGGCTCTTCCCGGGACTCAAAAAGGTCAGGGGCTTTTCGGACCTTTCCACGACGGGCCGGGCAATCTCCAAACAGATCGACCTCGAACTCGAACACGAGTCGCTGCCCTGCGCCTGGGAGATGGTCGTGGCGAAGAACTGGGAGGAATACCGGGAGGAGGTCCTCAAGACGAACAATGATCCCGATGTGGGGGCCATCTATCCCGTGGCTCTGCTGCTGAAGGATTCCGCGGGCAAGACCTACACGGCCCCCGAGATATTCGCCTGGACGATCGGCAATTCGAGCAAGCCGGAGATCGCGCTCAACTATGCCTTCACCAAAATGGGGCTCTTCGGAGGGGCCGCCGTCGATTTCTATTCCATGGGATACCAGGCGGGCAAAATGGTGGTGAGAATCCTGCAAGGCGAGAACCCGGGCGACATTCCCATGGAAGACGCCCTCAAGTACGCCCTGGTGTTCAACCTCGACCGGGCAAAGCAGTTGGGGATAGAAATCCCTACGGACATTCTCATGAGCGCGGACGAAGTGATCCATGAAAACGACCGGGAGAAGAAGTGATATGGTTTTCGGAAAGAGTTTCTCTCGCTTCCTTTGTTCCACCCTGGTCCTCTTCGAGGGGGTCTCCCTGTCTCTTACAGTGGGGATTCTCTACGGTATTCTCAGCAACACGATAACGCGCGAACACTCCAATGCAGTGCAGGCCGAACAGACGGAAGTGAGCATGGTTCTTCAGGACCGTTTGAACGGTCTGCAATCGCGGCTTCGGGAACTGAGCCTGAACAATACCGTGAGGGTGAGCCTGATGCTCAACGTGAAGAGCCAGCTCGCTGAACTCATGGAGCAGCACTACGCACCTTCGAACGGAATGTATTTTGCGGTAATCGAAAAAGACGCCCCCGTATCCCTTCCCAATATTCCGGAGAAGATCCAAAGCGTCCTGGGACCATATTTGCAGGAACTGCCGCGGGAAGGAGGGGTTCGGGAAGTCGAGCTTCGCAACTTCGGAAACGGTATGCTCCTGTCCGTGTTTGCCTGCCCCATCATGAGAAAGGACGACATCCTGGGAACAGCCGTCGCCATATACGATCTCTCGCGGGACGAATACTTCCGGCAACGTTTCGACGTCGGCAAAGGAAATACGCTGCTCGTCCCGGGCAACGGACAACTGGCGGACCTGTTTACCGGCCGGGCGAGGCCGGTCCCGGAATCCATATCGGAATTCTTCCCGGACAATCTCTCGTCTCCGGTGATAGACCGGTTCCCCGGCGAGACCGTCATGCAGCT
This sequence comes from uncultured Syntrophobacteraceae bacterium, assembly GCA_964407285.1. Taxonomy (GTDB): domain Bacteria; phylum Desulfobacterota; class Syntrophobacteria; order Syntrophobacterales; family Syntrophobacteraceae; genus CAYOVG01. Next base: position 4,769 of record CAYOVG010000317.1, on the reverse strand, counting down.
CAAAGGATTTCCCGATCTGTTCTACGCATCGTCTTCGGCCCCTCTTCACCAGAGGAAGTTCTCCCTGGTCATGCTGCTGCTGGCGCTTTGCGCGTCCGTGTTTCTTCTGACTTTCTGGGTGGCCATCTTTGTCTCGCGCAAAGTCAGCGCCCCTCTCCAAAGCATGGCGGACCGGGCCATACGGATTTCCCGCGAGCCGTCGGACCTCTTCCTGCCGCAGGAGGAAATCAGGCATGTCGAGTTTCGCAAGCTCGCCCGGGCGTTCAATACGGTCCTCCGGAGTCTGCTGACCGCCCAGGAGGAACTGAGCAGAAAGGCCAGGGAGGAACTCGACGCCTCCGAGCGCAAATACCGGAACCTGGTGGAAACCAGCCCGACCGGCATATTTTCGACCGGCCGGGACTGGAAAATTCTCTTCGCTAACAGGACCCTGGAGGAGATGACAGGATACGGCCGGGATGATTTCCGCTCGATGGAGTACTGGGACCTGGTCCACCCGGACGAGCGGGAACGTATGCGCCGATGCGGCGAGGAACTCCTCCACCGGGTGCTGGAAAGCATACATGAAACGCGCTGGATTCGAAGAGACGGAATGCCCATATGGGTGGAGATTCGTGCTTCCCGGATTCAGGAGAAGGGGGAGGAAATATTCCTCCTCAATGCACGGGACGTCACCCTGCGCCGGAAAGCCGAGGAGGAACGGGCGCTCTTGTCGGCAGCAGTCGATCAGTCCGCGGAGCATATCATCATCACCGACAGCAACAAGATCATCCAGTACGTCAATCCGGCGTTTGAGCAGGGCAGCGGGTACGCCCGCGAGGAAATCGTCGGCCGGAATATGAATGTCCTCAGGAGCAATCAACACAGCGAGGCGTTTTACACCTCCATGCGCGAGACGCTCAACCGTGGAAAAGCCTGGGAAGGCGAGGTGATCAACAGGAAGAAGGACGGCGCGTACTATGAGATCGACGCAACGATCTCGCCCATCAAGGATGCTTCGGGAGCAGTCCGGCACTACATAGCCGTCGGGCACGATCTCACCCGCGAGCGCAAACTGCAGCGGCAGCTTCGCCAGACGCAAAAACTGGAAGCGATCGGCACCCTGGCCGGCGGGATCGCTCACGACTTCAACAATATCCTTTCGATCATCATCGGCTACACGGAACTCGGTCTGAGGGAACTGCCCGAGGGCAGCCGGTTGCACTCCAGAATGCAGGAGGTGCTCAATGCGAGTTCCCGCGCCAGGGAACTGGTGAAGCAGATCCTGACATTCAGCCGCAGGGGAGAAGGCGAGCGGGAGCCGACCTGCATCGCCACCATTCTCAAGGAGACGCTGAGGTTTATTCGGGCGTCGGTCCCTTCCACCATCGAGATTCATCAGCACATCGATGCGGGTTCGAGCATGGCGCCGGCAAATCCGACGCAGATACACCAGGTCGTGATGAATGTGTGCACCAATGCGGCTCATGCAATGGAGCACGGCAAAGGGATAATCACCGTGTCCCTGGTCGAGACGGAAATCAGCGCCGATGGAAATGCCGACGGCAGCGGTAGTGGGAATGAGGATGAGCGCTACCTCGGACTTCGTCCCGGGCGTTACCTTAAGTTGACGGTATCCGATACGGGACACGGCATGGACCGGGCAACCATGGAGAGGATCTTCGAGCCGTTTTTCACCACCAAGGAAAAGGGCAAGGGGACGGGAATGGGGCTGGCCGTGGTCCATGGAATCGTCAAAGCCATCGGCGGATCGATCGCCGTCGACAGTGAACGGGGTAGAGGATCGACTTTCGACATATACTTCCCGACGATCGAATCCGATGCCCCGGCGCAACGGAGCAGGGCATTCAAACCGGCCGGCGTCGGGCGCGCCGCGCGTATTCTCTTCGTCGACGACGAGAGTTCAGTCGTCGATGTCGCTTCTGAACTGCTTCGGGAAATGGGCCATGAAGTAACGCCCAAGACGAGCAGCCTGGAAGCGCTGGCGGCTTTTCGAACCCATCCGGACCGCTTCGATCTCGTGATCACGGACCAGACCATGCCCGCCATGACGGGCGAGGAACTGGCCGAAGAAATGCTGCGCATCAGGCCGGACCTGCCGATCATCCTCTGTACCGGCTTCAGCGAAGCCGTGACCCCGGAAAAGGCGAAGGCGTCGGGCATCCGGGAGTTGTTGAACAAACCGGTAATGTCGGACGACCTGGCCCGGGCAATATCGCGAACGCTCGAACCCGATGAGCGGCCGGATTCCGGGCGACCAGGCTCCGGCAATCATAAGCGCGAAGCCGATGCCGAGGGAATCGATTGGAGCGCTTTGTAGGGGGCTTTCCATTCGCGGCCGGACCGTCGAAACGCAATGGATTTCCGGCACAATATTCTTCCATGCTTGCGTAATAGCCATTATGTATGGATGCCGTCGATGCGAACGGGGCGCGGCCGGCAGCCGTAACCGCACAAAACATCGCCGCCGTCGAAACAGTTGCGTAATTCCAGTCACGAGTGATTTGTTCTCCCGTTGCATTTGTTCCTGTTCCTGCTAGAATCGCATCGGTCTGAATTCCCGAGATCGAGCAGGAGGACTGTCCGGCCTTGAATCGCTGGAGAAGCATGGCTCCGCATGCTCGAATGAATTGAAAGAACAGGACTGGAAACTCAATGATCAGGAAATCTCTCATACTGAAAATCTTCGGCGCCGCCTTCCTCCAACGGTGGAACGACAGGATACGCCCCGTCGAACTGACGGAACTGGACAAACAGGCCCACAAGATGTTCATTGCCTATTTCCTGGGCAAATTCGAGGAAGGCAAGCCGGATTTCGATTGGATTCAGGTCATCGAGGGCGGTTTTTTCGAGTTTCTCCAACGGATCGTGCTCACGGATTTGAAGCCCGTCATATTCTACAAGATCAAAGAGGACAAAGCCAAATACGACCGCCTAAACGATTGGGTCTTCGGACAGTTGGAGCCGATCATCTCGCCGGTCGGGAAGAGCTTCCGCAACAGGTTCAGGGATTACTTCCGGTCGGACGACGAAACCCTGAACAGGCGGGTCCTTATGGCCGCGCATTTCTACGCCACCAAGTGGGAGTTCGACATCCTGCAACTCGTGAATCCCCATGGGTATGAGATGGAAACCATCCGCTCGCGCCTGGAGAGCATTCAAAACGAGTTCATGGATCTCGAGGGAATGCGGGCGCTCAGCGAATCCTCGCTCTACAGGAACTTCATGGATCTTTGCGGCCAACTCCGCTTCCAGTTGCGCTGGGCGAACATTCACAGGGTCCCGAAGACCTCCGTTCTCGGACATTCCCTCTTCGTGGCCATGCTGGGTTACCTTTTCTCCCTTGAAATAAGAGCTTGCGAGACCCGATGCATCAATAACTACTTCACGGGCCTGTTCCATGACCTTCCGGAGGTGCTCACCCGGGACATCATCTCCCCCGTCAAACGCTCGGTGGAAGGGTTGGAAGATCTTATCAAAGGCTATGAGCGCGAAATGATGGAAAAGGAAGTCTTGCGATTGCTGCCTCGGGAGTGGCATACTGAAATCCGCAGGTTCACAGAGGACGAATTCGAGAGCTTCGCCCTGATCGACGGACGTCTTGCGAGGGTATCCAGCGAGGAGATCAACGAATTCTACAATTTCGACGAGTTCTCTCCACGGGACGGTGAACTTATAGGCGCGTCGGACCGGCTCGCCGCCTTCGTCGAGGCTTATGTCGCGATCAGGAACGGCAGCGCATCCCCCGAACTGCATGAAGCGATCTGGTCCCTGAGGAACAAAAGACCGGCGGGGAGCATCGCCGGAGTCAACTTCGGCGAAATCTACGCCGATTTCGAGTAGCGTTTTCCAATAGGATCGTTCCATCGTCTAAAGTGAAGAGAGCGGGAGCACCCTTGCGATTGTCCATTTTTCGTCGCGTTATCCTCATCCAGAGTACGCTCATTGCGCTGTGCCTGGCCCTCAGCCTCTACGCGCTTTCGGCCCTCGATCGCCTCGCCGGCCTCAACACGACCCTCGTAACGGTGCATTCCGCCTGCATCAAGGAGGAGAAGCGCCTCATCCGGACATTTCTGAAGCAAATGCGCGACGCCGAGAAGTTCCTCGTCCTCGGCGATGCCGCATTCTACGAATCCTTCGCTCAGGCGAACGCCGAATTCGTCGACGCCGTCCGGACGATCCGCCGCCTGGCCGATACGCAGACGGAACGGGAACTGCTCGGGCGGATCGAGGAGCTTCACTCCGGGTACTCCGAAGGGATCAAAGCCGCTTTCGAGCATTCGGCCGCCGACCGTACGAACGGTCACCCATCCGAGCGGGACCGATCGACCACCTCCCCCCCGGCCGGCCGATCGAACGATGACCGGTGGAGGGAGAAAATTGCGGCAGGCGGCGCGAAACTGCTGAGGTCGGCCGAGGAACTCATCGATTTCCGGGAGAACCTGATGGCGGACGCCGTGACCGCGGCCCGCGAACAGGCCTCATCCGCCAGGGAGGTCATGGGTCGGCTTACCCTGGCTGGAGTGCTCCTCGCCGTGGTGCTTGCATTCTTTCACGCCCGTAGCGTGAGCCGCCCCCTGAAGGAACTCGCCCGAGAGATGTCCCAGGTGGGTCGGGGCGAGTTCGGCCGGGCGGCGGAGTCGCGCGCTCCGCTCGAAGTCCGGGAACTGGTCGAAACCTTCAACGGGATGGCGAAAAGCCTGTCCGAACTGGACAGGATGAAGGCGGACTTCATCGCCCATCCTTCCCACGAACTGCGCACTCCACTC
>CAYOVG010000316.1:0-8221 GCA_964407285.1 uncultured Syntrophobacteraceae bacterium | reverse complement strand
GGGTTGCGGGTTACGGGTTGCGGGTTGCGGGTTGCGGGTTGCGGGTTGCGGGTGCGCCTCTCATGGTTTGATGATGAAATAGAAAGTGAACAGCGTAACCACCCCGATGACCAGGAACACCCAGATGATCTTTCGTTCCAGCCCTTTGAAGTAATTACGGTTGTCGATGGTGATCCATCCCCATTTGACGCCGATGCGGTAGAACCCGATTCCCACGTGGAGCTCCACCAGCGGAAGCAGAATGAAGTAGAAGAGCAGCCACCATCCGTTCTGGATGCGGGCCGCGCTCTTGGCGGCGGTGATGGGCAGGTCCGTCAGCACGACCCACATGTGGACGCACCCCATAATGAGAATCGCCATGGCCGTCGTCGCCTGGATGATCCAGAGCCATGTATCGCCATGGTGGAGGCTGAGGCTGTGCCGCCAGATGCTCTGCTGCTCGCGGGCGCGCACCGGCAGCTTACGGGCGGTCAGAATGAAATGAACGAGAAAGATGAGGGCAATGACGGGACTGCCCACCTGGGCCAGGTAGGTGACTTCCATGAAGTGGGCGATGGCGTTCATGGCGGCGCTGCCGAAGTTGACGCTGGCCACGAGGATCATGTGGGCCCACATGAACGCGATGAGAGCGATTCCGGTGAACATCTGCGCCACGTCCAGAAGGCCCTCGCCCCACAGGCCCCGCCGAGCGGATGCGGAAAGAGTATTGTCCGGCATGTTTTCCCCCGCTTTCTCGAATCGTCTCCGTTGAAAGATCGCCTGTTGCGGCGCTGTCTCCGGGCCGTGCGATACAAAGATCGTCAATCGCAGTAAAGATAATCCCTTTCCGCTGAATGTGCGCGCCTTGCGGCAACTTTTTTGTCGACCGGGATGGACGATTGCAGGGGATCACACGCAGGAATGTGGGAACGAGTAAGCCCACAGGCGCCCACAAGGGGCTTCTTCTCGTTCCCACATTCCTGTGAGGGAATTCGTAGAGCTCCGTCTCCCCGCTTCCGTGGTCTTGATCGCAAAAACCGCGGTGAATAACTTCCGCTTGAGAGGCACGACAGGTGAGTTGCAGACACGTCGTAAACCGCGTCTCATGGCGGGTAACCCGCAACCCGAAACCCGAAACCCGCAACCCGCAACCCGTAACCCCCAACCCGACCCCCCAATGCCCGAGGAGATACACATGGAAAACCCAACGGTCCCGCCGGGATTCGAAGACATGTTGTCGTTTGGTCTCATGGAAAGCCTTCTGGGACGGCGTTCACGCCGTTTCTTCATGGGCGCGGAAATCCCGGACGGGGTGTTTGCGCACAAATCCCGGCATGAAATCACGCCCCTTTCCGAACTGGAAAAACTGCTCGTGGTTATGGCCTGCGGCGGGAATACGAGCACTCATCACATGATCTTCAGGGCGAAGAGGTACGCTCCACACCTGTCCAATTACGCCGGGTCCGCCGGAGGGCGGACCTTCCCGTCCGCGGCGTGTTTTCACACCAGCATGACGTTTTTTACCGACGATGACGGTCTCTACGTGCTCGATGCTCGAGACGCGCCTGCTTTTGCCGACCGCAACCCGGACGGTTCCCTCGATGTCGGGGAACTCCTATCCGCCCTGAAGCGCCACATTCGTAAAATGAAGGACGGACGTCTCGGAATTCCGCCGGAAGTCCCCTACACCGAACCTCACAACACCTGGGTGGTCAACCATCCCGGAACGCTGCTGGTGATTCCCGTGGGGGACCTCGCCCAGCACGTTCTTCTAAATCTTTGCTATATGCTGCAAAACGGACTTGTGGTCACGGACGACATCAACAGGAGGCCGGTGCCGGGGATCGAGCGGTTCAAAGGAATCGTGGATGTAGACAACACCTGGCCGTTGACCTTCGTGGAACAGTGGTCCATGGCGGAACTGACGGCGGAACTCTCCACGAGTTGCTACGCCGGCGCGCTCATGCTCCAGGCGATGGGGCTCGGGGGCTGGATGTTCAACGGCCTGGACCCTTTCGCCGTTCTCGGCGCAAGCGGCGATCCGGATGTTCCCGGCCTGGGCTTTCGTTACGACGCCGACGAGCGGTGGCCGTACCCCAACCCCACGGGACTCGACGGCGTTATGGAAGGGTTCTGCCCTCCCCACTACCCGGACATGCGCGCCGCCGTCGAAGCTCTTTGCAGGAGGAAATTCGGACCGGGCGGCCCCTTTCATCCCGACACCCCCGGACCCTGGAAAGACTCGCCCATGGTCCGGTCGGCAGCCCAGGTGCACGATGAAACGTTCCGCGAATGCGTGGCGCTGCAGGCTCAGTACATTTTCGACGTTTTCGGCAAATTTCCGGGGACCGTCCCGTCGATCTTCCTCATTACCTACATGCAGGCGCACCACCTGGACCTGGAGTTCTACGACCGCTTCTTCAAGCCTGGAGCCTACCTCGAGACGCATGCAGCCCACATGGCCCGCTGGCATCCTCGGGAACGGGAATGAAAGGGTTTGTTGACTTGCATAAGCAAGGTGGCGTACGGTGGCCGACGCTTCTCTTCCGCCGCCGTACCACTCACCCACTCACCCACTCACCCACTCACCCATTCACCCACTCACCCATTCACCCCCCCAAAAAAATCACACCTTGAGATCCGGCAGCATAGCCCCGTATTTGACGAGGTTTTCGTGCAGTTCGAAGGCCCTGCCCAGGTTGTGGCGGATATGGGCGACCTTGGAGCTTGCTATGTAATCGTGCAGGTAATCCCTGTAGGCGGGATGGGCGCACTTTTCGATGACGGTTCTTGCCCGCTGCATGGGGCCGAGCCCTCGCAGGTCCGCAAGTCCCTGTTCCGTGACGACGACCTGCACCGAATGTTCGTTGTTGTCCACATGCGGAACCATCGGCACGATGGTGGAGATCTTCCCCCCCTTCGCGATGGACGGGCACATGAAGATCGACAGGTAGCTGTTCCGGGTGAACTCGCCGCTTCCGCCCACGCCGTTCATGATGTTGGTGCCCAGTACATGCGATGAATTCACATTGCCGTAGATGTCGGCTTCTAGGGCGGTGTTCATGGAGATGACGCCGAGGCGGCGGATGACGCCCGGATGGTTGGACAATTCCTGCGGGCGCAGGACGATGCGCGGCGCGAAGAAATCCATGTTGTCGTAGATCCGGCAGAGGAGTTCGGAAGTGACGGTCAGGCACGTTGCGCTGGCGGCCGTCAGCCTGCCGTTTTCCATGAGGGGCACCAGGGAATCCTGGAACACTTCCGAATACATGGTGAACGGCGGGATATCGGGATTCCGGCCGAGCGCGAACATGACGCTGTTGGCCACATTGCCGACCCCGGCCTGCAGGGGCAGGAACCCCTCCGGTATGCGGCCGGAGTGCAGTTCCCGCAACAAAAATTCCACTATATGGTCCGCAATCTTCGCACTGGCTTCGTCCGATGCGGTGAACGCCGGAACGTGGTCCGATTCGTCGTTTTGCAGCACTCCCACGACTTTTTCCGGATCGACCACGGCATAGGGCCACCCCACCCTGGTCAGAGGGTCGAAGATGGGAATGGGGCTCCGGTGGGGGGGCGGGGGCAATATGTTGATGTCCTGCATCTCTCTCAACCGCATCGAGTGGTGATGGTTCACCTCGATGAGGACCCGGTTCGCGTGTTTGAGATAGGTCGGCGTCGCCCCGATGGACGCGGTCAGGTACACCCGGCCGTCCTTGGTGACTTCCGTCGCCTCCACCACGGCCATGTCGATATTGCCGAAAAACCCGAACTGAACGGCCTGCGGCAGGTGCGACAGGTGCATATCCACGTACTCCACCTGCTGCGTATTGATCTGGTTGCGCAGTTTGGGGCCGCTCTGGTAGGGCGCGCGCCAGGAAATGGCGTCGGCGTCCGCAAGGGGTTCGTCGATGGTCGTTCCGCTCGACGCCCCCGTGAGGACGCGTATCTTGTACGGTTCGCCACGGTCGTGCAGTTCACGGGCCCGCTGGGCGATTGCTCTCGGAACCAGCTTGGCCGCGCCGGCATTCGTAAATCCGCTGAACGCCACGGTCGAACCGTCGGGAATGAGCGCGGCGGCTTCTTCCGGTTTGAGTCTCGGGAAATTTCCATACCTCGGCATTATTCTTCTCCTGTTGTCCTGTTCTCTCCTCGTTCCGCGGCTGCAGTCCGTCGCTCCGCCGCATGCGCGCATGCGGCGGAGCACGCGGAAGGCCGTCTTTCCCGCCAGGCGCCGCACGTTCAATCGATCCCGCCGGCCACGGACTCCTTTTCTGCTTCCGCGGGCTCTTTCCGCTCGAAGAGGGATGCGTACTCGCCGTATCCTTCCCTTTCGAGATCTTCCCGCGGAATGAACCTCAATGAAGCCGAATTGATGCAGTATCTTTGTCCCGTGGGCAGCGGCCCGTCGGGAAAGACATGCCCGAGGTGGGAGTCGCCGTGCCTGCTCCGTACCTCCGTCCGGACCATGAAGAAGCTCCGGTCCTTGCGCTCCACGACGTTCCCGGGCTCCAGGGGTTGGATGAAGCTTGGCCACCCCGTTCCGGAATCGTACTTGTCGAGGGAGCTGAAGAGCGGCTCTCCCGACGCCACATCCACGTAGATCCCCTCCCTTTTGTTGTTCCAGAATTCATTCTTGAACGGAGGTTCGGTGCCTTTTTCCCGAACGACCTGGTACTGAAGGCGTGAAAGCCTGGCCTTCAATTCCGCGTCGTCCGGCTTTCGATACGCGGGGCCGGCCCCGGATGCCGGCGCGGCGGCTGACCCGGAGCCGGACTCCGATTCCGCGCCGGACCCGGCGGCAGCCCCGGAGGCTGCGGGAGAATCGCCGGACCGGCCGCGGGAGGCAGCCCGTTCCCCGGCCCCCTTTACGAGCCCCCACACTTCGTTCAGGAATTGATCGCGTCCTGAGTGAGACCTGTAGAGCCGATAATGCGTCGGATTATTTTTGTAGTAATCCTGGTGGTAGTCTTCCGCCTCGTAGAACCTGGAGAACGGGAGGATTTCGGTCACGACGGCTTTCCCGAGCCGTCCGGTCGTCTCCAGTTCCCGTTTCGATTCCCACGCCAGGCGCCTCTGCTCCTCGTCATGGTGGAATATGGCGGTCCTGTACTGATTCCCCCTGTCGACGAACTGCCCTCCGGGGTCGGTCGGGTCCACGCTCTTCCAGAAGATATCGAGCAGTTCGCCGTAATCAACCTTCTCCGGATCGTAGGTGATTTGAACCGCTTCCAGGTGTCCCGTCTTTCCACTGCACACCTGCTCATATGTGGGATTTTCGGTCCGCCCTCCGGTGTAGCCGGAAACCACTTCGATCACACCGTCAACCTTCTCGAAATCCGCCTCCACACACCAGAAACAGCCCCCTGCAAAGGTAGCTTTCCGAAATGCGTTCCGTTCTTCATTCATGGTGGTTCCTTCCGCATTCTCGCATGCCGGCCGCGCGGACATCCGCACATGCCGGCGTTTGTAAGACTCCATATCGGAATACATTAATATTAATACAAGTATAACTGATACGTCCGGCAAGATCACCGTCATGCGTCTCCCAATCCCTAATGATGGACCCGCAATCCGAGCGCAACCCGCAAATTGACTCCTGTCTTCCCGTGGGGTATACTCGCCGGACTATGAACGTGAAAAAAGACAGCGATATACATCAGATAAGAACGAATGCCGCGAGTGTCGGGATACCCCGACGCCGCGCCGCCGCCGGCGGACTCGCAATCCGCGCAAAGAACCGGCCGCCTGCGGTCCGGCGCGCAATGGGCGATCCCCTTTTCCCGATCACATTCCTGGTGAGAAATTTCATGGTTTTGAGCAGGGAGCCGGCGTGGAAGGCGCTGCCGTTACGGACCCGGAGGGTAAGGGCGCTCGACATGGTCTATGAGAGGTCCCGCGTTTTTCTGGAAGTCCGGGAATGGATGGATGCCCACCGGAAGGTGTTCCCCGAAATCGGCATCGAACGCTTCAGGCGTGAGGAACTCGCGGTCCTGGCTCGACCGGCGTCATATTGCGACCACTGCGGGGGGTGCTGCGAACTTCGCTCGGGCCTGCCGGATTTCCCCGCCGAGTCGCCCATTCCGGATAGCTGGAAGAGCTTTTTCGGTAACGGGCTCGGAAGGGACCATCGCTTCTGCGCCTTCCTGTGGGAAGTCCGCGGGAGCGGGATCAGTTTTTGTTCCATCCACCCTTTCCGGTCCTACCCCTGTCGGGTGTTCGAACAGGAAGAGTGCGATTACTTCAAGAAAGATGAGGATTACGTGAGCCTGTCGGGCCGCAATCTCCTGAAGAGCGCGTATCTTTCCTTTTTCCGCCTCATCGGTGGTTGAAGAATCGGCGGAGACGATCGCGCCCGTTGCCGGCCTGCGTCGCCCGCCAAAGCAGATGTCGGCGGTCGAAAGTCGGAGGTCGGATTGGATCTGCAATCCTCCGGTTTCCGACAATCGATTCCCGATTTCAGTCGGCGAGTCGGAGCCCGCAATCCATGGCCCTCCGGTGGTAGATGCCCGCCTCCCTTATACAGCTTTTCCATGAATTCGTTACGGGATTCCCCCGCCTTCCCCGGACCGGGCCGATGACTAAAATAGCCGCATGGGGACCGGCAGCGCAATTGCGCGAACGAACGCTTCGCTGCAAGGCCTCCAATCCCACCTGATCGGAAGGCGACTCGGTCGAAACAGGTGCGCGGGCGCGTCCTCTACCAACGCCCCGCCCGGATGCCGCCTCCACCACCATCGATCCTCACGCCGCGGTTGAGGCGTACCGGCGCCGCACGCACGGCCGGACACGCTGATGGAAAGCTGAATCGAAAGAAAAAGGGGGAATTCGTATGAACTGCATGAGAAGCGCGAGCGCCGATGCGCCGCGGAGAACAAGGAGAACCTACTGGTTCCCGGAGTCGTCCACGGTCAGGGCCGCCCCCGGCCATGTGGTCAGGGAACTGGACGGGGAACCGCTGATTCTAAACCTCAGGTCCGGTCTGTACTACGGCTTGAATGCGACCGGGACGAAGATCTGGAACATGGTTCAAAAGCCCATGAGCGTGGGCGACATCCTGGACGCTCTTTCGGATGAATGCGAAGAAGACCCGGACGGGTCTTCCTTCACCGTGATGTCTTTGCTGCATGACCTGGAGCTTGCCGGACTCATCGAAGTGGACGATGAAGCGGAGTACTGGAGCTAGCGCAACCCTCGTGCGAGCCGGATTCGTTGCGCCGCCGTCAGCGGCGTCGGCCGTTCCCTCGCGCAGCCATCCCCTCCTTTCACCCTCGCCCGCCTTCGTCGTCCCTTCATCCGCCCGTCCGCCCCTGCGCGGCCACGCAGCCGTGTACCGGCAATACAGTATCAGGGATATCCAAATTACCCTCCAGTCCCACCTTACACCCTCCGGGACATCAGCTAAAATATAGGCTGACCCCAAAACCGGGTAATACTCGCCCCGACTCTCCGGCAAAGGCCGGAATCCGGAAAATCCGTTGTACGGCCGGGTTCCGGCTCCGACGGTATCATGGCGTGCCTGACCCACGCGCGCCTGTCTGCCGGCCCGGTGCGCCCGGTTTGTCGTAACCGGCGTGGCGCGAGCGGAGCGGCGTACGACCGCTTTTGTCTTGACCACCAAGGCACATATCCTCTATAGACAGCAGGGTGGCGATTCGCTGATTCCGATTCCCCGGCATGGTCCCGACGGAAGGACCCGCCGGATGGCGGGAAGGACGAACGGGCGGGTGACGGGTGGGGACCGGCGGATTGCGAGGAATAACGACCTGCAAGATGTGAAAATTCCGGGAAGAGAGATCTTATGGCGATTGTGGCAATCGTAGGTAGGCCCAACGTTGGGAAGTCGACGCTGTTCAACCGCATCACGAAGAAGCGCCAGGCGTTGGTGGATGATTTTCCCGGCGTCACGCGGGACCGTAACTACTCGACCGTAACCTGGGACGAAAAGACGTTCACGCTCGTCGATACGGCCGGTTTCGTGGGCGCCGAGGCATCGACTCTCGAAGAACAGATGCGCGGGCAGGTGATGCTCGCGCTCGATGAAGCCGATATCATTGTCTTTCTGATGGACGGCAAGGTCGGCCTCCACCCCGACGACGCCACGTTCGTGGATTTGCTGCGAAAGGCCGGGAAGCCGGTCTTCCACGTCGTCAACAAAATTGATGGTCCCGAACAGGAAAAGTACATCGCCGAATTCTATGCAACGGGCATCGACGAATTCTACCCCGTCAGCGCCGCGCAT
>CAYOVG010000315.1:0-8259 GCA_964407285.1 uncultured Syntrophobacteraceae bacterium | reverse complement strand
GAACTACCTGGCCGTACCCATAACGGCTGACAAGGGAAAGTGATCGAAGGGATGGTCATGGAGAAAAACAGAGAGATCTACCTGAAGGACCCTTCCAGCAGGAAGCTGGTGAACGAGGGCGTGGCCAGCGTTAACGATGATGCCGGCGAGGAGGCCCTCGGCGTCCTCAGATATGAGCTTGAAACGTTTGTCTGCGACGGCCAGTACCAAAAGGGCATGGAGCACATCCTTGAAACCTACCTCAAGAACATCGATCAAGCCCAACAGCCGGCTGTCTGGATCAGTGGGTTTTACGGCTCGGGCAAATCCCATCTCGTGAAAATGCTTCGCGCCCTCTGGATGGACACCCGATTCCCCGATGGGGCGACCGCTCGCGGAATGGCTAATCTCCCCCAAAGTGTCCAGGACCTCCTAAAGGAGCTAAACATCCAGGGGAAAAGACACGGTGGCATCCATGCCGCATCGGGCACTCTTGGCTCCGGTGCAAGCGGCAGCGTTCGCCTGGCTCTGCTTCGCATCATCTTCAAGTCCGTCGGCTTGCCCGAACAATACCCTGTCGCCCGGTTTATCATGTGGCTCAAGGGCGAAGGCGTCTATGACGCCGTTAAAACTCACGTGGAGAAAGAAGGCTTCGACTGGGCGGAGGAGCTCGACAATTTCTATGTGGCCGAGGGGCTCCATGACGCGCTCGTACAAGCGAAGCCAAAGCTGTTCTCCTCTCCCACATCCTGTGTCGAGACCCTGAACAACCTGTATCCATATGTTCAGGACATCTCAAATGACGAGATGCTTAAGGCCATCCGACAGGCTCTGACCAACGGGGGGAAGTTTCCTTTGACGCTGGTGGTGCTGGATGAGGTTCAGCAGTACATCGGCGAAGACAGCCAGCGGTCCATGGACGTCCAGGAGACGGTTGAAGCCTGCTGCAAAAACATTGGCGGGAAGCTCCTTTTCATCGCCACCGGCCAAACAGCCGTGACTGGCACTTCCAACCTCAAGAAGCTGGAGGGACGTTTCACCATCCGAATAGAGCTTTCGGACGCCGACGTGGATGCCGTTATCCGACAGGTCATTTTGGCCAAAAAACCGGAAGCCAAAGCTCCCATCGAGCAGATGATGAACACAAACCTTGGAGAAATCTCCCGCCACTTGGCCGGAACCACCATCGGACATCGCCGGGACGATCTTCCGTTCTTTCCTCAGGACTACCCCATCCTTCCGGTACGCCGCCGGTTCTGGGAAAACACCCTGCGCGTACTCGATCAAACGGGAACCGACAGTCAACTGCGAAACCAGCTCAGCATGGTTCATAAGGTCATTCAGAGCAACCTCGATGATTCCCTTGGACACGTTGTTCCGGCAGACTACCTCTATTACGACTCAGCGGACAAACTCCTTCAATCCCGTATTCTTCCCCGAAAGGTGCATGAGAAGACGATGACCTGGAGCAAGGGCTCCGAGGAGGAGCGCCTCGTGGCCCGTGCTTGCGGCCTGGTCTTCCTGGTGAACAAGCTGGCCGGCAGCAATAACGAGATTGGGATTCGGGCCGACATCGACACTCTTGCCGATTTGCTCGTGGAAGATCTGTCCCAGGGGAGTAGCACCCTCAGAAGCAAGCTGCCGGGTCTTTTGGACAAGTGCGAACTGCTGATGAAGGTTGGCGATGAATATCGAATCCAGACGGAAGAAAGCGCCGCATGGAACGATGAATTCCTAAGCCAGAGAGGTCAGCTCGCCAATGAAGCACACCGCATCGATGCGGAACGAGACGACCGCATAAGAAGGAAATTCGGGGAACTGGTCAAGAAGCTCTCTCTCATCCAGGGGGCATCCAAAGTCTCTCGTGATATTTTTCCTATTTTTGATGCCCAGCTTCCGTCGGACTCCGAACAGAAGGTCTGCGTTTGGATTCGGGACGGGTGGAGCATCGATGAGAACTCGGTTCGCGCCGATGCGAGGCAGGCGGGCAACCACTCTCCCTCCATTTTTGTCTTCATCCCCAAGCGTTCGGCGGATGATATCCGGCACAACCTGATCAACTACAAAGCCGCCGGCGCCACTTTGGACAAGCGGGGAGCCCCCAACACTCCCGAGGGGATCGAAGCACGCGCGGCCATGGAAACCACACGTCAAGCCGCGGATAGCAAGATCGTTGAACTCCTCGACGAAGCCTTTTCCGGAGCCCGCGTGTTTCAGGGGGGCGGGAATGAGCTGGTCGGAAACAGCCTGCAGGAAGTGGTGCTGGAGGCTGCCGGGTACTCCCTTCAGCGACTTTATCCACAGTTCTCCGTGGCCGATCACAACGGATGGTCGAAAGTCTATGAGAAAGCTCAGAAAGGGGCTCCCGACGCTCTGAAAGCAGTGGGAGACGATGGGGAGCCTGGAAAGAATCCGGTCTGCAAAGCCATTCTGGGATTCATTGCCGGCGGCAAGAAGGGCGCCGACATTCGCAGCCACTTTGAGACGCCGCCGTTCGGCTGGTCTCGGGACGCCGTTGATGGTGGTCTCCAGGTTCTGCTCGTTGCCGGTCTCATCCGGGCACAGGATGAACGTGGGCAGACGGTCGATCCCAGGGAACTTGAGCGTAAGGCAATAGGCAAGGTTGTTTTCAAGGTGGAAGCGGCTACCGTATCGACGGCCCAGCGCATCCAGATCCGAAAGGTTCTGCAGAAGCTTGAATTGGCAGTAAAGCAAGGGGAAGAATTGGCCTATGTTCCACAGTTCCTCCAGAAAATGCAGGACCTGGCAGAGAGTGCCGGTGGCGAAGCCCCAGAACCTGCCAAGCCGGATACTTCCGCGCTCGAAGAAATCCGTCTTGCCGCGGGAAACGAGCAACTCCTAGCGATCTACAACCGCCGGGAAGAGCTTTCTCAGGCTGTTGATACCTGGACTGATATTGCTTCACGGATTGGAACCCGCCGGCCTTCGTGGAACACTCTTAAACGATTGATGGCCCATGCGGCATCTATCCCGGATGCGGAAATTATTCGTGCCCAGGTCGAGCACCTGGAACAGCAACGACAGTTGTTGGAGGAGCCGGACCCCATCGCCCCACTGGTGGCTAACCTCACTCAACTGCTCCGAGATGAGCTGAATCGGTTGGACGCGGAATACCAGACCAGGCACGAGAACGGGATGGAGCAGCTGCGAAAGGATGAAAACTGGGTGCAACTCGAAAAGGAGCAACGATACCAGCTCATGTCAGCCCAATGCCTTCACGAGGCTGCAAGGCCCAAAGTGGAGGTGCAATCTACTACCGATGTGCTGGCGACCCTCGACAAGGTGTCTCTTTCCATGTTCGCCGACCGCGTTGCCGCCATGCCCGCCCGATTCAACAACGTGGCAACTCGTGCGGCTGAACTACTTGAACCTGAAGCTCAGTTCATCCATGTACCACGTCGAACTCTCAAGACTGAAGAGGACATCGATGCATGGCTGGAGGATGTAAGGACTCAACTCACGAACGCCTTGGATAAAGGTCCGATAGTGATTCAATAAGCAGACTTCAGAGGAAATCAGAATGCAGCCGCTGGAGAAACCCTTACGAAAGAAACTTGAAGACACGGTCAAAAAAGCCCGCGATGTTGCCGAGGCCGCCGCGCGAGCCGCCCTGGAGCAGCTTGGCGTCGGTGAGGCTGCTCCATATAGCCATTTGGGGGACCCTGAACGTGAACTACGCCGGAAGCTTCGAGCCCATGGACGACAGCTTGGTGATAGCCGGAACAGCAAGACGGAAACGCAGGAAATTGAGCGGCTAGTTGAAGAGACAGCCTACGAGCACTGGCATCGTATGCTCTTTGCCCGCTTTCTGGCTGAGAATAACCTGCTCATGTACCCCGACCCCGATGATCCGGTGGCGGTCACCCTGGAAGAATGCGAGGATTTGGCCGCCGATGAAGGAGCAAAGAACGGCTGGGAATTAGCATCCCGTTTCGCCGCCCGCATGCTGCCGCAGATATTCCGACCGGATTCACCGGTCTTTCAGCTGGAACTGCCGCCCGAGCATCAGCAGAAACTGGAAAGGCTGGTGGCAGAGCTACCAGGAGAGGTTTTCACCGCTTCCGATTCCTTGGGCTGGGTTTACCAATTCTGGCAGGCCAAGAAGAAGGATGAAGTCAATGCATCGGAGGTCAAGATCGGCGCCCGTGAACTGCCTGCCGTCACCCAGCTCTTTACCGAGCCATACATGGTCGGGTTTTTGCTCGACAATACGCTCGGTGCATGGTGGGCCGCCAGGCGTTTGAGTGAATCCGATCTGAGAAGTGCCAAGACCGAAGCCGAACTTCGTACGAAGGTTGCTCTTCCCTCATTGCATCTCGAATATCTCCGTTTTGTCCGGCGCGAGGACGACAAGTGGGCGCCCGCCGGCGGGGCTTTCACGGACTGGCCGAACCGGCTGAAAGAGTTCAAGCTGCTCGATCCTTGCTGCGGTTCCGGCCACTTCGTGGTGACCGCATTCCTGATGCTGGTTTCCATGCGGATGGAACTTGAGCGGTTGTCCGTTCATGAGGCGGTGGATGCCGTGTTGAGCGACAATTTGTACGGGTTGGAAATTGACCGGCGTTGTACGGAAATTGCGGCATTCAATCTGGCGATGGCAGCATGGCGGCTTACGGGCCACCGGCCGTTGCCGCAACTGAATATCGCTTGTACCGGTCTCTCCATCGGTGACAACCGCGAGCAATGGATGAAGGTCCTCGATGGGCAGGGTGCACCGATGAACCTGCGATTCTTCTTCGGCCAGCTCTTCGACCTTTTCCGCAAGGCGCCCACTTTGGGTAGCCTGATCAATCCCCACCGATTCCTGGGTAGTGGCCTCCTGGA
The DNA here is from genome assembly GCA_964407285.1 of uncultured Syntrophobacteraceae bacterium. Taxonomy (GTDB): domain Bacteria; phylum Desulfobacterota; class Syntrophobacteria; order Syntrophobacterales; family Syntrophobacteraceae; genus CAYOVG01. Next base: position 3,435 of record CAYOVG010000315.1, on the reverse strand, counting down.
TGAGGAGAGCAAGGCCGAGTTGTATCGCATTCTTTTTGAAGTCATTGCGGAGGAATCGAAATCGGCCACGGACCTCCATGAAATGGGCATCGCCGCCCAAGGCTTGCTCCGGGCTGCCGAATTACTGACCGAGCATTACACACTGGTCGTGACAAATGTTCCCTACCTTGGACGCGGCAAACAGGACATCGAGCTCAAGGAGCATCTCGAAACCCACTATCCGCTGGGCAAGGCCGACCTGGCGACCGCTTTTCTTCTGCGTTGTCTGGAGTTCTGTGCCGAAGGTGGTACAGCGGCTCTGGTGACGCCACAGAATTGGCTCTTTCTGACTACTTACACAAAGCTGCGCCAGACTCTGCTGAAGTATCGTGCATGGAATGCAGTGGCCAGATTGGGGCCGGGAGCGTTCGAGACTATTTCTGGCCATGTGGTGAATGTTGCTTTGACAATAGTGACAGAGATTGTACCTCATGGGAACCATATGATGGCTGGGATTGACGTATCAGGGGCAAATAAGCCTGAAGAAAAGGCAGTTATGTTGTGCGTGGAGAGGTCCACTCAGATGTCGCTGATAAAACAGGCAAAGCAACTGAAAAACCCGGACCAAGCGGTGTTGCCAAATCTAATCGACACGCAGCATCTACTTTCAAAATATGCTTCATGCTATCAAGGATTGTCGTCTACGGATGCACCACGATTTGCGCTTTCATTCTGGGAATTGAACACATTTGGCAAGAGATGGCGAAGGTTCCAAGGTCCACCGGAGAGAACTTCTGACTTTGCAGGTCGTGGCTCAGTTGTAGATTGGCAGCTGCTGTCAAAAGGTGTGGAAGGCTCTGCACTGAGGGGACAGCACGCCTGGGGAAACGATGGGATTGCTATTGGCCAAGTCAATACACTGCCTGCGACCCGTTATCTTGGAGATCTGTTTGCCGATTCGTGTCCGGTCATTGTCCCACACGATCCAATTCACATTCCTCCGATCTGGGTTTTTGTTAGCTCACCCTTTTTCCACGACGAGCTTCGAAAAGTGAACCCGAAGCTCAGTGTAAATAATGGATACGTAAGCAAAATTCCCTTTGACCTCCCCCACTGGCAGCAGGTTGCTAGAGAAAAATATCCCCATGGCCTTCCTGAACCCGAAAGCGACGATCCCACGCAATGGCTTTTCCACGGCCGTCCGGAGCATTCGACTGCGCCGCTTCAGGTGGCGGTGGCACGACTTCTCGGCTATCGCTGGCCTGCCGAGTTGGATCGTGAGATGCGATTGAGCCGGCGGGCGCGGGATCTGATAAGCCTCTGTGATGAACTGCTGCCTTTTGCCGACAAGGACGGCATTGTCTGTATCCCCCCCGTTCGGGGTGAAGCGTCCGCCGCAGATCGTTTGCTGGGGTTACTTGCCAGGGCATACGGCAGGGACTGGAGCACAGATGTCATGACTGCCTTGCTCAAGGATGTCGGCTTTGAAGGAAAACCCCTGGAAGTCTGGCTGCGCGACGGCTTCTTCTCTCAGCACTGCGAGCTGTTCCGTCAGCGTCCGTTCATCTGGCAGATCTGGGATGGTTTGCGTGATGGTTTTTCCGTGTTGATCAACTACCACAAGCTCGACCGGAAGAACCTTGAAAACGTGATCTACACCTATTTGGGCGATTGGATCAGCCGCCAGAAACAGGCGAAGGCCGATGGAGTTGACGGCGCGGATGAGAGACTGGCCGCAGCTGAATCCCTCAAGAGACGGTTGGAGCTTATCCTGGAAGGTGAATCACCCTACGACATCTTTGTTCGTTGGAAGCCTTTGCAGTTGCAGCCCATCGGGTGGGAGCCCGATCTCAACGACGGAGTGCGCATGAATATTCGTCCTTTTATGAGTGTCCCTGACGTGAAGGTTAAGGGCGCGGGCGTTTTGCGCATCAAGCCCAAAATCAAGTGGGACAAGGACCGCGGCAAGGAGCCCAAGCGCCCCTTCAGCGAATATCCCTGGTTCTGGGACTGGGACGGTTCGGTTGATTTTGCCGGGGGGCTTGCCTTCACCGGAGATCGGTTCAATGGCTGCCACTATACTATCGCTTTTAAGCGACAGGCTCGCCAACAATTCGGCAAGTGATGGGGAGGTACTCCATGAGCATTAATGTGGGCATAATCGATCAGCGTGTCCGGAAGCTGGCCGAGGATTTTGCAGCCGATTTCGATTCGCGACTGAACACCCGAAATGACTCGGTAAGACAGAGATCGGTCGCCTTTGTCTTTCTCGTGGTCAAGACCGTGCTCGACCTGCCTGATGAGGAAGTCCTTGACTGTCTGACGGAGGGGGGCAACGATTTCGGTGTGGACGCACTGCATGTCGGCGATGTCGAGGACGGAGGATTTGTCGTAAGTTTGTTCCAAGGGAAGTACAAACAGGACTTATCCGGGAGCGCCAACTTCCCCCAAGGTGGTATCGAGAAGCTTGTTCAGGCCATTCACTACCTGTTCGATCCGGATGCCACCATCACCACGAATCGCAACCTGACCAGGCGACTGGAAGAGGTCCGTTCGCTTGTTCGCGATGGTCATATCCCGCGTGTTCGTTTGGTGGCCTGCAACAACGGACTTGCCTGGAACGAGGTATCTCAACAGATCATCGATCGCGCCGGTTTCCCAGCCGACCAGGTATCGTGGCAGCATGTCAATCATGACCACCTTGTCCATCTCATGCAAGCACCCAAGCAGGTCAACGAAGTTCTTCGCCTGGCAGGCAAGGCAATCGTTGAGGATTTCGATTACAGCAGGGTGCTGGTAGGGAAGGCGCCTGTTCAAGAACTTGCCTTGCTTTTCAATCGGCAGGGAGATCTGCTGCTCGAAAGAAACGTTCGTCGCTTCCTGGGATTGCAGGGTAACCGTGTTAACCAGGCCATTGAACATACACTGAATACAGAGAGCGAACGTGCAAACTTCTACTTCTATAACAATGGCATCACGCTCGTTTGCCATAAATTCACTTACAATGCTCTTCAGAGTGATAACTATCAGGTGCGGATCGAGGGGCTCCAGGTCATCAACGGCGGCCAGACCTGCAAGACGATCCAGCACGCCCTGGCGGCCATGGCCGGAGCCCAGCCGGGCATGGAGAAGGCTTTCGTACTGGTCAGACTTTATCAGTTGCCGAGTGATTCTGATGAGTTGGTGCGGAGTATCACCTATGCCACGAACAGCCAAAATCCGGTAGATCTTCGTGACCTAAGGTCGAATGACGCGCGTCAGAAAAACCTGGAGATGGCAATTCGAGAACTGGGGTTCACATACCATCGACACCGAAGTGAAGCCTCGTTGAAACCCACCGATATCAGTAGCGCCACGGCGGCGGAAGCCGTCCTGTCAATCTGGAGAGGCCGCCCCCATCAAGGCAAGTTCCACGGGAGGGAGCACTTCGGCAAGCTCTATGAGATGATCTTTTCT
>CAYOVG010000314.1:0-8302 GCA_964407285.1 uncultured Syntrophobacteraceae bacterium | reverse complement strand
GACCATTTCGAAAAGGACAGGGCGTGGTAACTCCTGGGCAAATGCGCCCGTCACAGCAATAAATTCCTGTTCGTGTGCATACCGCTGGGAGAGGGGTGGATTCAGCCTGAAATATACGGCAATTCCTACGAGGAGCACAGGTCTTTCTGGTCCCCTGAGGAATTCAAGCCGTTCATATGGAAGGGACAACTTTTCGACTTTCCGAACCTGGGACCATACGGGGCCTTCCTGAGAAGAAAAGAGAACTACCTGCTCCACGAGGCGCGGGAACGAGCGGATGCTTTGTTCGCGGGCGGCGCGAAGGCCGAAGCGATAGCCTGTCTGAGCGAAGCGCTGGAAGCGCTTCCGCCCGATTTGCCGGGCGGATATCTGCTAGTGGACATGCTGCTGAACACTCAAAGGATCGGAGAAGCCGTCGAGTGGCTCAAACGATTGGAATCCGCTTTTCCGGGCGAGGAAATGATAAGACAGTTCCTCGCCCGCCTTGTATCCGAACGCCCCAACGGAAGTTAGAACACCACCCGTCCCATGCCTATGAGCATTGAAAAGATAAAGCCGAAACCGCCGATCACGATAGCTGCAATACTTAGTATTCCTCCGCTGACCCGTGGTGAAGCCGCCATTATGAAGCCCATGATGCCCATCGGAACCGCGATTATTGCTGCTATTATGCCCAGAATCGCGTGATGGGTCAAAGTTGCAAGAAAACTCCCTACTGCAATGATAATCGCAGCGATAGCGATAGCGCTGACTCTTTGCTGATCCATAGCTTGCCTCCGCGTAACTGACGTGACTATATTCCGATGGGCCATGCCTCCCATGGAGAACCATCCGATATACAGCCGATGATTTGCCGATAGAACTTTTAGATAACATAATCACGCTGATGGAAACTGAAAACCGGAAATTGGAGGAGGAAGCCGCGATGCGCGAAGCTGTCTCTTTCCATGCAATCTCCTGCCGGTCCGACGAATGACCTCCGCTGAAAAAGTGTTTTGCATCGGTTTGCCATGGCGTTATATAGGAGAGCTTCAACGAAGCGGCGGTGGGTTTCCGAAATTTTGATCCGTAGTCCAAGAGGGGTGCGTATGAAACGAAGAGTTGGACGGTTGTGCCTGCTATGGCTGCTGTTGTCGGCGATTGCCTCCTGCAGCGGATTTCTTTCTACTCCCATCGGAGAAATAGTCGAAAACTCCAGGGAATATGCGGGAAAGCATGTGACCATCTCCGGGGATGTCACGGATGTTTTCAGCTTCTTCGTGATCAAGTGCTTCACGGTCCGGGACGACACCGGAGAACTGATGGTGGTCGGCAATAAGCCGTTGCCCAGGAAGAACACTCATATCAAGGTCCGCGGCATGGTGCAGGAGGCATTCTCGATAGGCGACAGGCAGTTGCTCGTTCTGATCGAGGACGAGGAGAAGGAGTGAACCCGTAAGATCGGCCGAATTGGGTGACGGGTTACACGCATTGTGCGGAGATGACAGGGACCCCGCCGGGGCTGCCGGAATCTGGACTGTTCCCTTGCGGACATCCGGTGAACAGCCCACCGAATATGGGGTGAAATACTATCTTGTATTGCATTGTATGCACATTAATTTCTCACCTGGAAGGTTCTTATTCCTTTGGAGCCGCCTGATCGGCGGACCATCCGGTCCGCGCGCGGCATCCCGGTTATTCCGTCATCTCTTGCCTGTCATCGGGTAGTGGCCTTTATGAATGAAAGTGCGGAACATGTAGAATACCTGTCGAAGCTGGTCCGGGACGGTATACGGCAACTGTCCAACGAGAGGAAACCAATCACGTGTGAAACGCTGTCGCAGGTTCTGGCCTCGCGGGACGGGATCGACCGTGTCCTGAAAGACATGGAGAGGGGAGGGGACGGCGGAACCGGCTACCCCGGCTTTCCCTTTCCGCGAAACGGCGAGCCCGCCCGGCGTGCTTCCCCCGAGAGATGCAACTGCGGTGAGCTCGGGTCCGACGCCGGTCACGTGGAAACCCTCGGCTTTTATAAAAGGGCTGTGCTCACCCTTGCTTTCCTGATGCCGGGCAACGGGAATCCGGCCCTCTCAACGGCTCTCGAACGGTTCCGGACCCTTGTCCTCAACGATGCCGACCCGGCGCTCCAGCAGGAATGCCTCTCGGATATCCAGGACACCATGGTGAAGGACGAGGAAATCGAACAGGACGGATTCGAAGCTCACAGCCGGTTCTTCGGCCGGATGCGTGACGCTTTCCTGGAGATTCTCATCCGGTTCGAATCCATATCGGCGGGAGGGGCGGAGCACTCCTCGCGTCTTCTCGATTTGCGCAGTCGCGTCTCTTCCTCGTCCCCGGGCGATCCGGACACCCTCGGCGACCTCGGTCCCGACCTGGTGGAATTCGTCAAAAGCTGCCTCGACCGTGCGGAAGAAGAGAGGATGCAGATTTCCGCCTTCATCAAGGAACTGCGCACGGGCCTCCTCAGTATGGAAGATCAATTCATGTCTTCACTGGAAGATACCCGAAAGTCGTTCCATATCAACGCCGTGTTCGGTCGGGCGCTTCAAGGGCAGATGAACGATATCAAAACGTCGGTCAACCTCGCCAGGACCATCGAGGACACCAGGGATTTCGTTCTCACCAAGATCAGCACCATCAGCAAGGCCGTGGCGTGCAAGCGTAAGCAGGACGAAGAGCGGTTCGAGAGAGCCGATCACGAGCTTGGACGGCTTCAAAAGAGCCTCCAGCACATGAAGGAGGAGATCGGGCGGGTGGAGGAACGCTCAAAGGCGCTCGAGCAGGAGGTCCTGCTCGACGAGTTGACCGGCGTTCACAACCGCCGCGCCTACGACCGCCGGTTGAAGGAGGAGTTGAAGCGGTTCCACGGCATCGGCCGCGTATTCTCGCTCATCATATTCGACATCGATCACTTCAAAAGGGTGAACGACCGGTATGGGCACCACGCGGGTGACGCCTGTCTCAGGGAGATAATCAACAGGATCAAACCGCTCCTTCGGCAGGAAGATTTCCTGGCCCGCTACGGTGGAGAAGAATTCGCGCTGATTCTAGGCGGGACATTCGGGGACGGAGCCCGCAATGCGGCGGAGAAGCTGCGCCGGATGGTGGAAAGGCTTTGCTTCGTCTGCCGGGGCAAGGAGATAGGCGTCACCATAAGCCTCGGAGTCACCGTGGTTGCGCCGCAAGACTGCAAACCCGAAGACATCTTCTCACGGGCCGACGCCGCTCTCTACCGGGCCAAGGCGGAGGGCCGCAACCGCGTCTGCCTGGCGTGATTAATGAAGCGAGGCCCTCCCGCCGCGTTTTTCGACCCGTATCACGGATGGGATCAGTTCCCTTACATCCGAACGTTGCGTGATGATGAAGACGTTGGGCGTGTCGATGGAGCCTATCAGTTCGAGCACCCGCTCGCTGGAGCCTTCATCGAGGTTCTCGAAGCACTCGTCCAGGAATATGGCGTTGATCGATCCCTCCGATATGGTGCGGACCAGGCTGTTGACTGCAAGCGAAATGGCCAGGTTGATCTTCTGTATCTCCCCGCCGGAATTCCCCTCGAAAACGGACGCCCCATGGTGGTTGCGCACCCCGATGCTGAACCGCTCCCGGTATTCCCCGGACTTGAGCCGCGTGACCGTGCTGACCTCGATGTCTATGTCGTCGAGCATCTTGATGTTGCGGTCGATGATCCGGTTCAGTTGGGGAGTGATGGCGTCGAATACGTAGGACTTCACGCCGCCGTTGCCGAGCGCCTCCTCCAGGAGTCCGGCGGTTTTCGCCTCTTTCGACAGCTCTGAAGACCGGGCCGCGAGCGTATCGGCGAGTTCGTTCAACCGGGCCAGTTCGCACCGAGCCTTTTCGAAGAGCGCCTTGGCCCCCGGTTCCCCCTCGCTCAAACGGGCCAGGCGGCGCTCCGCTTCCGTCTTTCTCCCCAGCAGTTCTCTCGACCGCGCCTCGCCCGCCCGCTTCAATTCGCCGCGCCTGCTCTCGAGTTCGATCATCCGGAGCCTCACGTGGTCGAGCGCGGCCAGACGTTCCTTCCGCTCCCCTGCGGCGTCCCGCGCTCTTCGCAGTCGTTCTTCGATCCCGAGTTCCCGCGCCACGCTCATTTCATAGCGGAGGGACTCCGCGGCGAGTCTCGCGGAGAGGTTCTCGCCGGCCGCCTCCAGGTCCCGCGCCTCGTAAATCTTGCCGCACGTCTCGCACGGGGTCCCCTGTTTCGCTTCGATGGAACAGATATCCTCCTCGAGACCCCTCATCCGCGACGCAAGGACGGCGTTTTCCGCCTGCTTCCTCGCAAGCTGCCTGTCCAGGTCCCTGTATTCCTCCTCGGCGCGGCCGTACTGCTCCTCCATGCGTTTTCGCTCGTCTTCCCGGGATGCGAGCAGTTCAATTTCGCGCTCGGTCTCACGCATTCGGGAGCACGTGTCCTCTTCCGCCGCTTTCAAGTCCCGCGTAATCGCGTCGAGTTCATCAGTCAGCCGGAGCCGCTCGCATTGGAGCCGCTCGTAGTGTTCCTCGATGGAACGCTTCAGGATCTCCATCTTCTCGCGCACATGGACGCACTCCCGCGCGGCCTGGGTCCGGCGGGCTTCGACGCCGCTGAGTTCCGCCACGATTCCCGAACGGTACTCCCTCACCTTGTCCCGGTATTCGGCGAAGAACGTGAGCCCGAGCGCTTCCTCGAAGACCCGCTTGAGGTCGCTGTCGCTCAGCCCCGCAAACCCCCTGATGTCCCCCTGGCCGAAATAGGCGACCTTGCTGAAGGTGAGATCGCTCATCTTGACGGCGTCTTCGATGAGCCGCTGGGTCTCCCTGGCCGTCCCGAGAGACAGGTCCTTCCAATGCTCCCGCTTTCTCCTTTTGCCCCGTTTGCCTTGGCGCCCGTTCTTGTCCTCGATGCCGGCGTCACTATCGCCGTCGCCATGCGTTCGCCGCTGCTTGAGAAAAAGACCCGTGCCGTGTTCGTTGTCCTTGCGGGTCCGGATCACCAGGAAGTCGTCGAACTCTACTTCGACCCTGCAGTCCTTTCCCGATACGTTGTTCACCACGTCGTCCCCGGCCAATCCACGTTTCGTCTTTCCGTAGAGCCCCCAGAACAGCGCTTCGAATATGCTCGACTTGCCGGCCCCGTTGCTGATGCTGTATGGACTGTCGTGGTTCACCCCCTCGATGAGGACCACGCCGGACCTGTCGAAGGCGATCTCCCCTTCGCCGATTCCGAGAAAGTTTCTGATTCCGAGCCGTTTCAGCTCCATAGTCCCGTCCTGTCGTTCATGGAAATCGCCATGTCGCCGTCTGCGCTACGGGCGGCATATCCTGTTGAAAAGCTCCAGGATGTCTTCCTTGTGAGGTTTGTACTTCGGCATCATGTCCAGGTATTCGCGTATCATGTCCCGAGGGGACGTGATGGTGATGGTCTTTTCGTGGGCCGTCGTGAATTCCTTTTCGATTTCGACCACCACGCTGACCGCGCCCGCCGCTTCGGCCTTCTTCCTGAGTTGCTCCGCCTCGCCTGCCTGTTTCGACCTGATTCGCACGAAAGCGCCGGCGTATTCGGAACCGATGCGATCGGAGCCGATGCGATCGGAGCCGATGCGATGATCGGAGCCGGCTATGGTGATGAATCTCGGGCCGGCAATCGGGAAGAACCGGATATCGTCGTCCTCGAGCACCCAGCATCCCCGTTCGCTTCCCTCGTCGCTGAAGCGATGCTGGACGAGCGCCCCCACGTTTATCACTCTGCCGCCGGTGGAACGCCCGGGCCTGTGGTAGTGGCCGCTCAGGATGATTCCCGGATTGTTCTCCTCCAGCCATTCCGCCGTGAGTCCCTCGAAGGGGTACATGCCGTTCCAGTTGAAGTTGTCGATTCCCTGGTGGATCATGGTGATGTCCGGCTTCTCGGCAGCGCTGAGGCGAGCGAAAACCTCCTTGAAGGCTTCGACATCGTTCATGTAGGGGATTCCCAGGACCTTGCGGCCACCGGCTTCCCAGGCGCCGGGGACTTTGAAAACCCTGCAAACGGCCGCGCCGTCCCCGCTCCCTGCTTTGAGGTAATCCCAGGAGTCCACTGCGCTCACGCCCGCATCGAGGTGCTCCATATCGTGGTTGCCGGGAATGACGGCGATGCTCAAACCCCGCGAAAGGGCATCCATGACCAGGGCCGTTACCCTGTTGAATACGCTCGGCTTGATGCTGCCCCGGACTTCGAAGACGTCGCCGGGTATCAGCATGAGCCCGCACCCGTGCTCCATGCCCACCCTGACGGCGGCCCTCCACGCTTCCATCTGCTGGAGCAGCCTTGAATTCACGCCGTCGATGATCTTGCTGTGGGCCTTGTACGAATGGAACTGAATATCCGACAGGATCAAAATGGGGACGCTCATGCCTTACCTGCGCATAATGACTTGAAAAATCTTTTTAGTTAGCAATTAGAACATGTTGGCGCGCCACGGACAATAGGGGAACCGTCCGGAAGGCCGTCCGCGGCAAGTTCGGCGACGACTGCCGTTTGGGGTATTTTCCCGAGCGGGATCGGGTGAAATAGGGGATTGCGATTTCATTGAATATACACTATTCTAATATTTCTATATTGGTAACCGGGTGTTCCTGCATTGAACCGGAAGTGGCGAGTGCTCCTTCGGCAGGGCAATACCGGAGATTTTACACGTCCAGGACGTTACGGCTCCGCTCATGGCGGGAGCGATGATATTCTTTTGAAATGGTCTGACGGGATGAAGCCGGAGGAGGAGTGCGCGCGCACGGGCCGGAACAGGGCGCCCGTCCTTCGCCGGAAATCCTGCCCGAATGCTTTATAGTGGAACGGATGAAGGAGGACGAACAGGTAATGAGTGAAATCATAGCGGTAAAGTCAAGGGAAATCCTCGATTCTCGCGGAAATCCCACGGTAGAGACCGAGGTCATGCTGGACAGTGGGTTTATGGGACGGGCCGCGGTGCCCTCCGGGGCTTCGACCGGTTCCAGGGAGGCTTTGGAGTTGAGGGACAAGGACCCCAACCGCTTCCTCGGGAAAGGGGTGCTCAAGGCCGTAGAGAATGTCATCGATGAGATTGCCCCGAAAATCATCGGCATGGATGCAAGAGACCAGGTGATACTGGACCGGCTGCTCATCGCCCTGGACGGAACGGATTCCAAGAGCCGGCTGGGAGCCAACGCCATCCTGTCCGTCAGTATGGCGGCGGCGCGCGCGGCGGCCCTCGAGTGCGATCTCCCGCTCTACCGCTACCTGGGCGGCGTGTCGGGCCACATCTTGCCGGTCCCGCTCATGAACGTCCTCAATGGCGGGGCGCATGCCGACAACAACCTGGATATCCAGGAATTCATGATCGTTCCGGCCGGCGCTTCCACGTTCAAGGAAGCTCTGCGCATGGGGGCGGAGGTCTTCCATAATCTGAAGAAGGTCCTCAAGTCGAAGGGGCTCAACACCGCGGTCGGAGACGAGGGCGGGTTTGCGCCCAATCTGGGTTCCAACGAGGAAGCCATGGAGGTGCTCATGAACGCCATCGAAGCCGCGGGCTACGAACCCGGCAAGGATGTTTTTATCGCCCTCGACGCCGCCGCCAGCGAATTCTACAAGGACGGTTCCTACAATCTCAAGGCCGAGGACAAACCCAGCAAGAGCACGGACGAGATGGTGGACTTCTACGAGAACCTGGCGTCCAGGTATCCTCTCATTTCGCTGGAAGACGGCATGGCGGAAGGGGACTGGGAAGGATGGCGAAAGCTGACCCAACGGTTGGGGAAGAAGGTCCAGATCGTGGGGGACGACGTCTTTGTCACCAACACCGCCATCCTTTCGAAAGGGATCGCCCGAGGAGTCGCCAATTCCATTCTGATCAAGCTCAACCAGATCGGCACCGTCACCGAAACCCTGGAAGCGGTCAATATGGCCTTCAAGGCCCGTTACACCGCCGTGATTTCGCATCGTTCCGGGGAGACGGAAGACACCTTCATCGCCGACCTGGCCGTGGCCACCGGCGCGGGGCAGATCAAGACGGGATCGCTCTCCAGGACGGACCGCATCGCCAAGTACAACCGGTTGCTCCGGATCGAGGAGGAACTCGGCGAGTCCGCCAGGTACCCCGGTCCGGCCGCTTTCAGTCGCTAGCGAGGTTGTCCGGAAACCCCGATTTCCCTTCAGCGTAGCGCGTTTCGGTGAAAATCGACCTGGTGTCTCGACTACCGCTTGACATGGAGTCGATTTTCCAGTATTTATATGCGTGCGTGAGGGGCGGCATAGCCAAGTGGTAAGGCAGCGGTCTGCAAAACCGTTATTCACCAGTTC
>CAYOVG010000313.1:0-8481 GCA_964407285.1 uncultured Syntrophobacteraceae bacterium | reverse complement strand
ACCGGTCGATTGACCTTTTTCTTTCTATTTCAAAGTATTAGCGGGTGAGCACCGGAAAGCCTGGAACTGGCTGTAATCGGTGCCCGGACGTCCCACATTGCCGTCAAGCGGCGCCCAGTTTGGAAAATCGGGATAACCGAAAGTGCCGGGGGTACCGGGGGCGCCTGTCTTGACCACCTCCGCATGGATAACGGTTCCGTCCACCGGCGAATGAAAGTGATGGTAGGTGTTCGGCATCAACACGCAGGCCAGGCCGCTTCCGCCAACGAACTTCTCCTTGATCTCGTCCGGCGCGGTCCCGAGCAAATCGTTTACCGAAATGGGAATACTCTTCACATCGAGCACCGTATCGAGCTGGAGGGGATTCTCGATGTAATTTCGTTGGCAACCGCCGTCGGACTTCACGACTTGCACCAAAGGATTCATAATGCAATCCGTAGGAGAAACGACGACATAGTCTCTGCCGGGCATGGTAACGGGACGGCTGGGGTAAGAACCGTCCTTATCGCTTTTCAGATTCCGCGCGAAGAAATCGTTCCAGCTTCTGTAATCCGCGGCCTTTGTCTTTTCGTAGTCGTCGATTTCGATGCGCGGGTCCCGGACCCACTGATGAACAAGCTTCGCGGATTCCTCGCTGTTCATAAAGTTGAGGTACTCGTGCTGCCATTTGGAAAGAAAGGTCGGCCCCGTTTTCAGTTCCCGGGCGGGGTCCGAAGGATCGCGTCCCTGAACGAAATCCTGACCTGCCGGGTTCTGGTAGTATAGCCATGCAAAATACAAAACAGGGTCAAGAGCATTGTCCGAATCTCCTTCGATCTCCGGAAGGGCGGCGCACCAATGTTCGAAGAGGTCGAGCATCTTCAGGTATACGCCTTTCCCACTTCCGGTGCTCTTCCAGGGATTTTCCCGGGATTTATCGTAGGAGTAACCAGCCGGGAGGTCTTGCAGTCCGGCATGAATCTTATCGAAAGCTTCTCTTGTCGCCTGATCTGTATCGTATTGAGTTTTCAAGTACTTGAGTGAATCAACACAAGGTGATTCATTTGCCGTGACACCCAACGGAAAAAGCATCGATAAAGCAAGAACCCCTAACGCTACGGCGCAATATGCCGTCAATCCGGCTTTCATACTGTTTTACCTCCTTCTCTGCTTTCCATGATGTGTGAAGCAAAGTTAAGTAAATGCCAATAGTCCCCAATAATAAAAGTGTACAAAGCTTAATTAATGTTTACATTAAAGTAAACCAAAATCAAACGGCTCAAGAGAAAGCACAAACACGACTGGTTGTGCAGTCTGGAACGTGTTGTACACTTGGATGTATCCGAGCAACGACTCTTCTTGGCATGAGCAAAGCGGAAGCAATGAGATGAAAACCGGCCGATACATCGGGAAACTGCTCGGAATTCGACGCAGTTGAAGGCGGCGAGATGGTGCGCTGTCGTCATGCGCACGATGCGGCAGGTATATAGCGAATGCAATTGAATCAATTACATAGAAGATGGCGTATGGGAAATAATGGACGATACTGAATTTCTTGGCTTCTTTTGGACAGACAGAAAAGCTTGACATGGGAATCTCATGCCCAATTCTCAGCCCGAAGTCCAGGGACTCGCTCGAACTCCCGCGGATTGTTCGTAACCAACGTCAGCGACAGACTTCGTGCATGCGCTGCAATGAGGAGATCCATGGCGCCGATGGGTTTCCCACTCCTCTCAAGATGCGCTCGGATCTCGCCGTAATGTGCGGCGGCGGATTCATCGAAAGAAGCAACCTCAAAAGGGGTGAGGAATTTCATCAGCGTCTCTTTATTCTTCCCGGCGTTGGAACTTTTCGACGCCCCGTACTCCAATTCAGCGACGGTGATGGAGGAAATCACAAGATCGGCGGGACTGAACTCCTTCATCTTCTCGATCACGGCGGGTGGATGATTTTTAATGATGTAGATGCAGATGTTGGTATCGAGCATGCACAACACTACCAGTCCTCCCTGGATTCCACTGGCGGTTGGACTCTTTCTCCCTCCAGGTAATCTTCGGTGAATTCCGACAAGCTCTGCTCGAAGATCTCCCACGGGTCGTCTTTGGGGATCAGGATCACACCACGACCAACTTTCTTGATAAAGACCTCATCTCCTTTGAACTGAAACTCCTTGGGAAGACGGACGGCTTGGCTGTTGCCACTCTTGAAGATCTTTGCGGTCTTCATCGTGTACCTCCTAAAAAGTATATACTCAACATATATACTACTCTTTCCAAACAGCGGAGTCAAGCTGGTGGAGACTGGAAAGTGGTGGGTCACAGTTTCCATGGAAGCAAACAGGATGTGCTGAAATTCATAAAAAAAATTGAGTATTTTATTCTATCCCCCATACCCACCCCCTATTATATGCAACTGAGCGGGACACTTTTCGGAAACACTCAACCATTCTGGGCGGGATGATCCAATGAACAAGCTGCCTTTGATGACGGGGCGTCGCGGCGTCCTGGATCGAAGGGGTACCGATACCGTGTTGCTACAAGCGCTTAACGTCTTCCCATTCTGAAGATCCAAAGGGAACAACCCCGTGAGGCGCACTGTTCAACCTCCGATATGGAACCAGCCATGCAGTCGAGGCATTTCCTTCTGATTACTTCCACGAGGTCTTGATTCGTGGTTGTCGCGTCACCCTGCCGAAATGCGTAAAGCGGACGATTCACTGAAGCACACACACTGATTTCACTCTTCCGATCTTCGCAGCACCAACAGCAATGATCGTGGATTGCCGGGAGGGGAACATAAGTGAGCTGCCTGAGACGTTTGGGTTTCATTCTTCCAGCCGACAATCATTGAACCCAAAATCAAGTTGGGTTCTCTCGGATGAGCTGGCAGATATCATTGATTACCCTTTCGTATTTCTTTGCTGAAAGAGATTTTTCAGAGTAATGGCTCCCGCTCATCTTGGCGTTGGCGCTACGATTATACAATTCAATAATTCTCTTCTTCGTCCATTGTTTTCTAAACAATGTCGGCATTATCGATTTTGATTCATCATGATACCGAAACTCTTCTCCCGTGGCGTCGAAAATCGTAATTTCCTGATCCTCTACGTCTTGTATTTCGGTAGCGATGATTTCCAAAAGAGATTCAGGAGACTCAGCACAGAAAAGTGCATCGCCACGAACAATGGTGACAGGGAATTTGGGCATCCTGAAAATGACATGCAGTTCCATTGTCATCAATCCTTCATAAGAATATGTGATCAGCTAAATCGTTTCCTTAAAATATCGATAAACCGTGGTTCCATGCCTTCAATGATTTTGATAATCCGATCAAATTCTGCTGAATAACCTTTTTCTTGAAGGAAAATATAGAAATATTTCAAAGAAGGCGGGAATGTTGCGTAGTAATGTGGCTCAGTCATTATTTTTCTGAGTACAAAATCTTCGAAAAACTGAAAACAGCACATAGGATGGATACGGGACAACGTAATGATGTCTTCGTGGGTGTATCGATAGATGTAATCGAAGAGAACTTCGATGTTTTGGGCCAGGATCTGGCTGTGCTCAGTTACTCCCTTCGCATTAAGCCAATTCAGGTATCGTTCTACGACTGACTCCTGCATCGGAAAGAAGAAATCTTCCCATTGATCGTAGTCGATTCCATCTAAAACGTACTGATCCATTTTATTGATTTTTTCGATTGCCTCCCGATCCTCCTCATCGGCTGGAATAACCTCCGGCGAAAAGTTCATTCCCGCATAATTGAAGGGCGCAATCGGATGAGTTACCTCTTTTCGAATGAACATGATGGTCGGGGGGAATTCTGGTTGAACTCCTTCAGGGAACAGATACTCTTTTCTTTCGATCATCTTGTCGAAAAGCTCCTCGGCAGCGTTGTCGTGCTTGCCCTTCTCCCTGCCTTCGGCTCCGCGAAAACCTGGCGTGAGGACCAGCACCCCACAAGCTCCGTGCCATGCCCGGCACACACGCCCGATTTCAGCGGCGCGCAACCACGCCACCAAGGAACTTCACGGAATGCCGCCATATTTTCCCGGCGTGGTTGCCAGTCCGGTGCATGACCTTGTCATGCTCCCGCCTCTTATTTTTCTCTTGATACATGCGGGATTGCGACGCATTGGCAAGACTGCCGCAACATATGCAATGTCATCTACAATTTCACGGTAAACGGCATGGGGAAACCGTTTGGCAAGCATTCGATAGAAGCCATGCTCTTTGACGTGAATGCCTGTGTAGAGAACCAGGGATTCCACGTCGGCAAGGAGACTGTCCCGGAAGTAATCACCAACACCGAGTTTCTCCGATCATGGAAGACTTTTCCGTCATTCAGGTCATCGGCGACATCTTTAAGGATGACGACATCTTTAACTATCATGACTTACGGCTTGCCCTCGGTTTTTCAAAAGAGATGAACTCCGCCGTGCCGGCTTCTATTTTTCTCTTTCTCTCTTCCAGGACCTCCCGATGCCATTCGGGGGATTCTATTTCCGATTCCTCATCAATGAGTGAGTCCCACAGCGCTTCCATGGCTTGAAGCCGCTCAATTCTGCTCATCTTTTTGATTTCCTGTGTGTTCGTTCCGATTCCTTTATCCAAACACGGTTTCACTCAGCCATTGATTGCATGACTTACCTTGAAGTCAACGGACTTCGTCTTCCTTCCATTATACTCGCATTTCGCATTACCTATCCAGCGCAAATACCGCAAATACATACTTGAGGCGGCGGGGTACGGGGTCGTATTGCCCGGAAAGCATCTCACGCGGCCGCGAGAGGTCGGGCCATGCCGGACATGGGAACTTCCAGGACAAATATCCCGGTCGAGGGAGTTATCAGAGTTCAGGGCGCTGTTTTCACCCCCAGAATGGGCGCCGCAGGGAGACTGAGACTCCCGTGGCATCCACCCATCCTCCATATCCCAAAGTCTCTAGCTCTGATCCCAACTCCTGTCAGGCTCCCAAAGTTCTTGCTTTCCACGGCAATGTACCCCGTCCGATCAACGACAAATATTCTTCCTGCTCTCTCAACGACAATCATTTTTCCCGCGCCGGGATATCGGAACTTGCTTGGATCAGGTGCTGTTGTGATATCGATTCACGTACTTGCATGCTCCCGGTCCGGCTAAAAGACAACTCCTCGCCACAGCCGAACCCGGCGAACACGAACAGATCTCCCACCCAACACCTGCTCGAAGCCATCCGGTAACCGGGAAATCAGGAGAGGAAACCTCCCGTTGTTTTTCCGGAATTATGTTTCAACTGTCGTTTATTTCATTGCATGTCGCACGGAATTCTGCTAACGCCTCTCCAGGGGAGGCCGGATGGCCGGTGCGGCACTGAAAGGCGAGAAAGGTGCAGTGGCGTGCTTCCGAGCGTATTGGACGTTACCATTCTTAATGGGGAACACCGGAATGGTACTCATCGACCATGAGAATCATGGTTGCCTGGCTGTAGTTGGATTACTCGATATGCGAGACATTTTTATGAAAAGCGGCTCTCTTGAAAGCCCGAAACAGCGTCTATGTGATCATAACGGCATCATGAACAGCCCACAACGGCGCCGTATTTGTACCGCATTAGTATCATTCAACTCGCATGAATACTGGGTTTCCGGGCTCCGGAAGAATTTTTTGAAGCACGGGCTAAAATGACCATGTATAGAAAAGATTCAAGTTACGACAACAACAGCAACCGAGGATACATGGCCTGCAAAGCCTGGGATCGTAGGGTCGGCGAACCCGCCAAGATCGACCGGGACAAACCACGCACAAAGAAGGAGGGAACGGAATAACGGCAGAATAATCGCACCTGAAATCCGGGGAAATTTGGACTTGAGAGGATCGCTCTGAACCTTTTCCATGCCTCAATCCGGGCTCGGGGGCTTTCTCGGAGAGACTGACTCACTACCGGAAATCGTCCGGATGTAAGCCGCGGCATGGATCGGCGATTTTCGAAGAACCCTTGCATCAAGCCAAGTCAGATGCGATTGCCCTGATTTATTCCGGCTTGTGCATTAACAGTAGCTGTGGTATCCTGTAAAATGTGTTTTTCTGAACATCATGAGACGTGAACCAACATCACCGAATCATTATGATCTCTAAAATCTACACCCTCAGCCTGCTGGGAATAGACGCGCTGCTCGTCGAAGTGGAGGTGGACATCACCTCGGGCCTTCCCTATTTTTCGACCGTGGGGTTGCCGGACAATATCGTGCGCGAGAGCAAGGAGCGAATCAAGTCCGCGATCAACAACAGCGGCTACCACTTCCCGATGGAGCGGATCATCATCAACCTGGCGCCGGCGCATCTCAAGAAGGACGGCGCGGGGTTCGACCTGCCCATTGCGGTCGGCATCATGGCCGCATCGGGGCTGGTCGATGCCCGGAACGCGCAGGAAATGGCCATGGCGGGGGAACTCTCGCTCGACGGCCGCGTCAAACCCGTGGCGGGAAGCCTCCCGATGGCCATCCAGGCGCAGAAAAGCGGCTACTCCAGGATCATACTGCCCCACGAGAGCGCACCGGAGGCGGCGGTCGTGGGAGGGATAGAGGTCTTCCCCGTGAGCCACCTCTCCCAGGTGGTGGATTTCATCAACGAGGGCAAGGGGGTCGAACCCCTCCGGCCGGATCAGCAGGCGGTCTTCGCCGCATCCCACATGGAAGAGCTCGATTTCGACGAAGTCAAAGGGCAGGAACACGCCAAGCGCGCACTCGAAGTCGCCGCGGCCGGCGGACACAACGCCCTCATGATCGGCCCGCCCGGGGCGGGGAAAACCATGCTGGCCCAGCGGCTTCCGGGCATCCTCCCCGAACCCGAATTCGAAGAGGCCCTGGAGATATCGAAGATTCTCAGCGTCGCGGGGCTCCTCCACGGCCGACCGCTCATGATGCAACGTCCATTCAGGGCCCCTCACCACACCATTTCGGACGCGGGCCTTATCGGAGGCGGCCACATACCGCGTCCCGGCGAGGTGAGTCTCGCCCACAACGGAGTGCTCTTCCTCGACGAACTCCCCGAATTCCGGCGCAACATCCTGGACCTGCTCCGCCAGCCCCTCGAAGACGGCGAAGTCACCATCGCACGTGCGAGCATCACGCTGACCTTCCCCGCCCGCTTCATGCTGGTGGCCGCAATGAACCCGTGCCCGTGCGGCTATTCGGGCGACCCCGTCCGGCCCTGTTCGTGCGGTCCCCACCAGGTACAGCGCTACCGCGGTCGAATTTCCGGCCCCATCCTGGACCGGATCGACCTTCACATCGATGTCCCCTCCGTGAAGTACGAGGACCTCCACTCCTCCACGGCAGGGGAGCCGTCCTCGGCTGTCCGCGCCCGCATCACCAAGGCGCGAGGGAGACAGTCGGCCCGTTTCGCCTCCGAATCCATCTTCTGCAACGCGCACATGAAGCCCAAACACATCAAGAAGTACTGCAAACTCGAGGCTGAAGGGCAGAAGCTCCTGGGCGAAGCGCTGCAGCGCCTCGGACTCAGCGCCCGCGCATACCACCGCATCCTCAAAGTGGCCCGAACCATCGCCGACCTCGACGAGCACGACCAGATCGCCACCCACCACCTGCTCGAAGCCATCCAGTACCGTACCCTGGACCGTCAACTGTTTTGATCGTTTCGAGGGGTCAAACCTGCGCTTTTGACAAAGGAGAGGAGAAGACGGGATGGCCGGGGCGCTTCGCATTGAATATCCGGGAGCATTCTACCATGTGACGTCGCGAGGAAACGAGCGCAAGGATGTCTTCCCGAGCCGGAAGGACCGGGAGCGTTTTCTTTCATATCTGGAATCGGCAACGGTTCGCTATGGCGCGCAAATCCATGTCTACTGCCTCATGTCCAATCACTATCATCCGCTTGTGGAGACTCCTTGCGGGAATCTGTCTCAGATCATGAAGCACGTGAACGGGGCCTACAAAACGTACTTCAATGTGAAACGGAGGCCGGTCGGGTCACCTGTTTCAATGCCGCTACAAAGTCATCCTGGTGGACAGAGATGAGTATGCAAAGGAGCTTTCCCGGTATGTTCACCTCAATCCGGTGAGGGGGCCGGGATTACCGAAAGAGCAGGCGAGCACCCATGGTCGAGCTACCGGGCGTGTGCTGGGCTGACTTCCCCGCCGGAGTGGCTGCGCCGGGAGTCTGTCCTCTCTCTATTTGGGGCCGACGACACGGCCCGGGAACGGTGCCGGGAGTTTGTGGACGGAGAAGCTGGGCGGGATTGCCCAAGCGCATCAATTATGGTGCGGCAAGAAGAGGAGGCTATCACATCGGAAGTGGAGCCATCGAGAGTGCAAACAAGTTCATCGCCCACGCTCGCCTCAAACGCTCCGGTGCATGGTGGTATCCAACCCATGCCGACAACATCCTCAAACTCCGATGTGCAAAACATAACGGCATCTACGATCATGTCATCGAACTTTTCCAGAATTGACAATTCTGGGTAGGCGTAAGCTCGCAATTTAGCTTGGGAAATAGTAGAAGG
>CAYOVG010000312.1:0-8535 GCA_964407285.1 uncultured Syntrophobacteraceae bacterium | reverse complement strand
GGAACTACACTATTAAACCCAGAGCTACGTAGGTTATTTATTTCCAATTCCTTAGTTGCGTGATCGCCGTATTGCGTACTAACCTCCACGACCCGGCGGGGTCACAACGAAGCGTGAGAATATACAATTGGCAAATATTTGAAATCATTAGCGTAGGCCACTATTTTCGGCATGGTTCAAAACAGGGTAACACTCCAGGGTCGCCCCCGCGAAGCTTGTCCCAGCGTAGACGGGGAGCGGGAGTCCGGGAAACCTCGATAGGACTGGATTCCCGCATGCGCGGGAATGACGAAGAGTTCTTTCAAATGACGATGAGTCCCCTCGAGTGTTACCTCAAACACAAAACACACGGCCTTTGTACCATGCCCGACTTTTCATATGAAAGTCCTCGGCAACACCGTAGGCCTTGCCAACGAAACCCGGCAGGAGGAACTGAAAATGCGGCAAGGGATGACTCCCGACAATGAAAGGAAGGAAACGCTCGAGCAACTCGAGGACTGGATCGAGACTCCGATGACGGTGTTGGGATTTGTCTGGCTGGTTCTCCTGGTGGTGGAGCTTACCCGTGGACTACCCCCCGCGCTGGAAGTGCTCACTTCCATCATATGGGCCTGTTTCGTTCTCGAATTCACTCTCAAATTCGCGCTTGCGCCGGAAAAGGTCCGGTTCCTTCGCCGAAACTGGCCGGCGGCGCTCTCCCTGCTCGCTCCGGCGCTTCGCCTCCTGCGCGTTGCGCGAGCCGGACGCATATTCAGAATGGGGAGGTTCGTTCGGGAACTTCGCCTGGTAAAGGTCATCGGTTCGTTGAACCGCTCCATAAGCACGCTACGGACCAACTTCAGGCATTTCGGGGCGGGTTATGTGGCCCTGATGTCGGTGGTCGTGACCCTGGTCGGCGCCGCGGGGATGTATGCTTTCGAGCACGACCTGTCCGGCGGCGACGGCTTGCGGAGCTATGGAGACGCCCTGTGGTGGACGGCGATGATCATGACGACCCTCGGCTCCCAGTACTGGCCCGTGACCGTGGAAGGCAGGATACTGGGGTTTCTGCTTTCGCTCTATGCTTTCGGGGTATTCGGCTACGTCGCCGGGGCCCTTGCCGGCTATTTTATCGGTCGCGGCGGGACAGGAGAATCCGCCGCCGGCCGTGATGCGGAAACCGTCGATGCCCTGCGCCGTGAAATACGCTCGCTACGTGATGAAATGCGCGAGGCGCGCTCTCGCATCGAAAAGCCTCACGGCGGCGGCGCACCGGGATGCACATGCAAGGAATCGCATGAAAGCGCATGGACGGACGGATGCCCTATCGAGTCAACTTCTTGTATTGATGAGAAAAATCCTTAAATTTCCTGGCAGTTTGGTTTGTCCGCGTTGTCGATAGGCTGTTCTTCTGATCGAATTGCCGGAAGAGAGACCCGGCCCCAGCATGAAAACCGGAAAAGGAAAGGACAAGTCATGAGTCAGGGACAACACGTGGAAAAGGCAGCCGACCGCGAGTTGCCGGGAAAGCATGAACCCATCTGGATCGATACGACACCCGAGACTCGCTATTCCAGCCTGGCCGGCAATCTCACCGTGGACGCCGTGATTGTCGGGGGAGGACTTGTGGGCATAAACACCGCGGCGCTGCTTCAGGATGCCGGGTTGAGCGTGGCGGTGGTGGACGCCTGTCGCATCGTGACGGGAGTAACCGGACATACCACGGCAAAGATCACCTCCCTGCATGGTCTGATCTACAAGCACCTGATCGACAGTTTCGGCAAGGATGGAGCTTACGCCTACGGAGAGGCCAACCAGGCGGCCATCGCGATGTATGAGCGGATCATAAAGGAGAGGGGTCTGTCGTGCGATTTCATGCGAACATCCGCCTACACGTACACGACCGAAGACAAGGACCTCGATCAGGTGGTGGAGGAAGTAAAGGCTGCTCAGATGCTTGGCCTTCCCGCGGAGTACGTCACGGCCACGCCGCTTCCGTACCCGGTCAAGGGGGCGGTGAAGTTCTCCGGTCAGGCCCATTTCCATCCGCGAAAGTACTTGCTGGAGCTTGCCGGGCAACTGGAGCGGAAAGGAGCGTACTTTTTCGAAAAAAGCCGCGCCCTCGATCTCAAGCGGGGCAATCCTCTCGAGGTGGTCACCGACAAGGGACCCATACGGGGAAAGCATGTCGTCGTCGCCACACATTTCCCTTTCCACGACCCCGCCTTCTTCTTCGCCAGGATGTACCCGAAGCGCTCTTATGTGCTGGGGGTCCGCCTGAACGGCAAGGCCCCCGAGGGACTCTTCTACAGCGCTTCCGAGCCGTACCACTCGGTACGAAGCCATCCGGCCGGTCTTGAAGACATGGTCCTCGTGGGAGGTCGGAACCACAAAACCGGCCACGGGGGAGATACGGTCGAGAGGTACAGGCAGGTGGAGAAATTCGCCAGGGAGAACTTCGACGTGAAGTCGATCGAGTACCACTGGTCCACCCAGGACTACGTTTCCTCGGATCGGGCGCCGTACATAGGCAAGCTTCCCAACTGGGACGGGGTGTACGTCGCGACCGCCTTCGCCGGCTGGGGAATGACTCACGGCATGGTTGCCGCCGCGATCATAACGGATGCCGTTCTCGGGCGCTCCAACCCATGGTCCTCACTCTACGACCCTTCCAGGATGAAGCTCACGGGGACCTCCAAACTCATCACGGAAAACGTGGATGCCGTTAAGCACCTCGTGATCGGTCATACGTTCGCCGCCGACCGCTTCAAGGCGGAAGATTTGAAGAGGGGCGAGGGAGGCATCGTCGATTCGGCGGACGGCAAGGCAGCGGTTGCACGGGATGCGAAAGGAACGCTCCATTCGCTCTCTCCCACTTGCACGCATATGGGCTGCATCGTCAACTGGAACAACGCGGAGGAATCGTGGGACTGCCCGTGCCATGGCTCGCGCTTTTCGGCCGACGGCGAGGTCATCCACGGACCGGCGCAAAGCAACCTGGAAAAGAAGCCCGTCGATGTGTAGTGATTGATGCGCGATCGGGTGCGGGTGCGGCGAAAGCGGACTTCCGGTCGGACGATTTGGCCGGATGATTGGAGTCGGTCTCAATTCGCTCCAATCATCCCAATCGCGCGGCAACGACGCCCGTGATAGCCGGCGCTCATCCCGGCGATTGCGCCGCTCCCGGTTTCAGGGCTTTCGACAGGGTATCGTAGAACTTGCGGGAATCGATGGGTTTGGTGAGGTAGTCGTCGCAGCCGGCGGCGAGAATGCGCTCGGCGTCGCCTTTCATGGCGAAGGCGGTCAAAGCGATAATGGGAATATTGCGGGTTTCGGGGTCTTCCCGAAGAGCCTTCGTCGCTTCGATGCCGTCCATCACCGGCATCCGGATGTCCATCAGGATGAGGTCGGGCTTGACTTTGCGGGCAAGTTCGACGCATGCGCCTCCGTCCGCGGCTTCGACCACCTTGCAGTGGAAGGCGGTAAGGAGACTGGCGATCAGCTTCATGTTCTTTTCGTCATCCTCCGCGACCAGGACGACTCTCTCCGGCCCTTCTCCCGAGGCGAGGGCGGAAACGGAATTGAAAGCCGGTTCCGCGACGGCGCGGTTTTCCGTCGATTCATCCTCGCACCGGATGGGTATGGTGAATCCGAAGGTCGCTCCGCTTCCTCCGCCCTTGCTCTCCACCCAAACCCTGCCCCCGTGCATTTCCGTCAATCGCTTGACCAGCGCAAGTCCCAGCCCGGTCCCCACGGAGTTCCGGCTGGAGTCCTTCACCTGGTAGAATTCCTCGAAGACTTTCCCGTGGTGCTCGGGCTCCATGCCTATGCCCGTATCCGAAACCGTGATCCGGAGTTCCCCGCCCCCTTCTCCGGGACACCCGGCCACGGAGGCCTCCAGCGAAATCCGGCCGCCGTCCGGAGTGAACTTGGCGGCGTTCGAGAGCAGGTTGTACACGATCTGCTTGAGCTTGCGCTCGTCGGCCACGAGGACGAGTTCCTCGACCTCCGGCTCGATCCGGGTGGAAACGCGGATGTGGTTCTTTACCGCTTTCTCCCGGATCATGGACATGCTGCCCTGCAGCAGTTCCTTGACCTTCACCGCGCCGGGCTCCAGTTCGACCTTTCCGGATTCGATCTTCGCAATGTCCAGGATGTCGTTGATGAGCGAAAGCAAATGCCGTCCGCCCGATTCCACGTACCCGAGGAACTCCTCCTGGGTGGCGTCCAACGCTCCGAACTGTCCGCTCAGCATCAGCTCCGAAAACCCGATGACGGCGTTCAGCGGAGTGCGCAACTCGTGGCTCATGTTGGCCAGAAACTCGCTCTTGGCGCGGTTGGCGGCCTCCGTCTCCTCCTTGGACAGTCTTAGCTCCTCGTTGGCTCGGGACAACTCCGCCGTGCGCTCCCCGACCCGCTCCTCCAGGTCGTCCAGCAGTTCGTGCAGAGCGTCTTCGGCCCGTCGCTTCTTTTCGAGTTCCGCGTAGAGTTGCTCGTTGAGGTTTTTGAGATCGAGTTGCTGCTCTCCCAGAGTGGTGACGAGCCTGGACAGGGATTCGGAGAGGATCGAGAGTTCATCCCGTCCCTGAAAGACCGGGATGGTAACGCCCACATCCCCCCGGCGGATTCCGTCGGCCGCGGCGGCGATGGTCCTCATGGGCCTGGAGATGCGGCCCGCCGCAATCCATCCCACGCACGCCATGAAGACCCCGAAGGATATCCCCAGGGTCAGGATGACCGACTGGACCTTCCGGACCGGCGCAAAGGCGTCGCCGGCCTCCTGTCGAATGAGGATGATCCAGGAAAAACCTTCAAAACCCCGGTAACCATGCTCCTTCATGAAGCCCGTCAGGTAGGTCTTCCCGTCGGGCCAGGTTTCGACCGTGTAGCCATTCCTGTCGCCGGACGCGGCGGCGCGGTAGGCGGCAAGTCCTTCGATCCGTTCCTGCGGCATCGGAGCGCCGGGGCCGAGCAGTTCCTTGCCCTCCTTGCTCACGATGTAGATATCCACTTTTCGCCGCTCCTCGGCCTGGTGCAGTAGAGTGCTTCGCACCTCCTTGGCCCAGGTCCAGCTCAGATGGGCCCCGAGCACTCCAATGAAATTACCCTGCCGGTCCGTTACCGGGAGAGAGATATCGAGAAGCCGTAGCGGTTCGCCGTCGGTGCTCGGGAGAAGGCTCGCAAGGAGCAGCGCATCGTGGACATCGCCTGCAAACGGCTTGTCGCGGCCTTCCCTGACCCAGGGGCGCATCGAGATGTCCTTGCCCTCGAGGAGCCTGCCCGTGGCGGCGGCAACCACGCCGTTGGGGTAAACGAAGCCGATCCAGGCATAGTCGGGGAAGTACTCCTGCATTCTTTCGAGGAAGTCGCGCTTCTCCGAAAGGGAAATGGACGGGTCCTTGATGATGTCGAAGGAAGCCAGCGTACGCAGGTCCAGGTAGCGCTCGAAGAGGCCCCGGTCGAGCTTGTCGGCCATCTGGAAGGCAAGCTCCGCGAGGGAGCGTCCGATGTTTCTCTCCATCACGTCCCTGGTGATGTAGCCCAGT
The DNA here is from genome assembly GCA_964407285.1 of uncultured Syntrophobacteraceae bacterium. GTDB lineage: Bacteria > Desulfobacterota > Syntrophobacteria > Syntrophobacterales > Syntrophobacteraceae > CAYOVG01. Next base: position 3,010 of record CAYOVG010000312.1, on the reverse strand, counting down.
ATCACGCTCATCGCCGTGGACAACAGCAGGGCTATGGCGGCAATGGTAAGTCCCACGCGCGCCCGGAAGCTGTTCCGGGGGTCCAGTTCGGTATAGGGTATGCCGATCCTCGATAGTCTACCGCTCATAGGAGATCATCCTTACGCTGAAAGGAACGCGATCCATCCACCCCGCAGCCTGTGGACCAATGCAAGCCGTCGATCGTTAAGCACCGGTGAAATGTCTTCTCGCCTGTGTAGAGACAATACCACCGGGTGCGTCGCATGGCAATGAACATCGGCGGCGGCGCCCGGCTCGGGCGAGGTTGAGCGGCCGCCGGGTCGCGTCGCCGTATCCGCTTTGGGGAATGCGCGCCGAAGGACGGGCCGTCGAAAGTCGAAGCGTGCGGGGATTGTCCCGACGGAATTATTCCAAACCGGCCCCAGGTGGAGCAGGTGGAGCAAATGGTTGCATCCGTCCCCGCTTCCGAGCGCGCCCGCCCCTTTGAAACGCTGAAGCGGATGAGACGCGAGGGGTCCCTCCGGACTTCCTTTTGCCATTCGGTGAAACCTCTGCTATGCTCTATACGCCGACAAGGCATTTATCCTTAAAGATTCTCGGGAGAAAGTGATGGCGCTACGCTCAATCCGCCCTTTGCATAGGAAGCGGGAATTACCGACGAACGTGCTGGTCGTGGAAGACCAGGGAACCATGCGTGAACTTATTCGAGGAATGCTCAGAAAGAATGGATACCACAAACTGGTTACGGTAGAAAACGGCAGGCAGGCGATAGGCGCCATCTGCAGTCATGAAGTGAATGTGGTCATCACGGATTGGAACATGCCCAACATGACCGGCATCGAACTGGTCAAGTGGATAAAGGCCGATTCCAGGTTCTTTCGCCTGCCTGTCATGATGATTTCGGACGAGGGGTCCGCCGACAAGGTCCTTTACGCGCTCGAGGAAGGCAGCGACGGGTTTCTCGTGAAACCTTTCAGCGAGGTGAAGCTGATCAAGCATCTCGACGATATGTTGACCAAAGCCGCCTGTTTGAGCGAGATGGAGGAAAAGGTATTCGAGATGCGCCTCCTCAAGCTTTCCGGCGAGTACCGGAAAGCGCTGGAATTGGGAAACGAAATCCTGAAAGTCCGCAAACATCCTCGCGTGGTTCTTATGACCTGCGAGTGTCTCTACAAAATCGAAGACTACGAAAAAGCCATCGAAATGATGCTGGATACCGACGAGGAGACGAGAACGAGCGGACACAACAACCTGCTTGGAAAGCTCTACATCAGCGTGGGCAGACAAAGCGAAGGGTTGATGTATCTCGAGCAGGCCGTGGAGAAGAACCCTCTGAACCACGACCGGAAGATCGACCTGGCGCGGGCCTACTTCAGCGCGGGCAAAGTCGGGGAGGCTGAAAAGGTCATCGAGAAGATGATGAGCATGAATCCCACCGACTTGAACCTGGTGAGCGTGGCGCAGCTTTACCTCGATCACGGCGATGAGATAAAGGCCGGCCTCTACCTCGATCAGACCGTCGATCCCATACCCGAGACGGTGCACGTGTTCAACAACTACGCCGTGGCCCTGCGAAAGGCGAACCGGTGTGAGGAGAGCGCCCGAATATACCAGAAATGCCTGCAAATAGTTCCGAATTCCGATATCTTACATTACAATCTCGGCCTCCTCTACAGGAGGATCGGCAGGTTGGAAGATGCGAAGAAGGTGTTGGTCAGGGCCCTCCAGCTCAATCCCAACAACAAACATGCCGATAAACTGCTGAAGGACATACAATCGGGCCGGGCTATGGAGGGGAAGGAATGCGACTGCAGCCACCCGTCGGAGTGAACGGCTGCAATCGTCCGGCGTGAGGTTGTGCTCCGCCTTCGCCGGAAGAGTTCTTTCAACTCCACCCTGTGCGGTTACGGCTTTCAACCGCGACCTGACTGACGGGCAAGCATGGCGCGGTCACGGCCGGCAGTCGTAACCGCACGAAGAAGCCCGGATTACAGCCGTTCATGGTACAATTGTGAGTGGTGCAATCAACAGTTATTCCCATTTCGGCCGGATCTTCACTAAGTGACGGCGCGAACATTCCTGATGATGCACATCCTTTTTATTATTCTGATATTTTCTTCAATTGCTTCCTTGTACGCATCGTGATCTATATTGAAATAGGCTTTGCAATGGAGGGCCATGTATTTGTCAACACTCCCGAAATCGTCTGCAAACCTTTTCAAAACGTTCTCATGGAAGGAAGGTGTTTTTTCAACAAGGTCGGACTCAGACTTGAATCCAGGAACGTTTCCTTCCACGAATTCGTTATATAGGTGAGAAAGTTTATCAGGGTAATCACTATCGGCCATTTGGGCCAGTAAGTCCGCCGTTCCAAGCATCTTTCCAATGACAGCATGCCGCGGAGATTCGAATTCCATAGACGCCCCGGTGAAGGCCCCCTTCACGTATCCGAACAGTTCGCTCTCCAGGAGAGTGTCCGGTATGGCGCTGCAGTTCTGAGTGAGGAACGGCTTGTCCTTCCGACGGCTCGTTCGATGCACCTCCCGCGCTATGAGTTCCTTGCCGGTACCGCTCTCTCCGGTGATGAATACGGGGAAGTCCGTCTGTGCGTAGTTGCCGGCGAGTTCGATCACCTCGAGAACGGAGGCGCTATTGCTCACGATCACTCCTTCGCGAACCGCGTCGAGGGACTCCTTCAACCGAAGATTTTCCTGGACCTTGTCGGTGTACGCAAGGGAGTTCACGAGGGCTACGGACCCGATATCCACGACATTTTGCAGCAGCTTCAGGTAGTCCTTGTTCAGGTTGAGCCGGCTTCCCCCGGAGACTGTATCGATCACCTGAACTGCTCCGTAGACGTCGCCATTCTTCAGAAAGAGCGGGAAGCACAGGATCAGAGTGCTCTTGACGGACAGATTGCTCTCGATCTTCGTGAAGTGGCGGCTGTCCTTTCCGGCTTCGGCGATGGTCATCCTGCCGTTCTCTATCACCCATCCCACTATGCTCGGCC
>CAYOVG010000311.1:0-8577 GCA_964407285.1 uncultured Syntrophobacteraceae bacterium | reverse complement strand
GTCCACCTTGAAGGCTCCGAGATGCACAGCCGGTCTCCGTGGAGACTGCCGGGGCTTCGCCATGCCGTCCATGCGGGAATTCGGGAGGGCTTCGTTGCAGAGAAGACAAACCTGACGACGCTGGAAACGGACCGGCGGCATTTCATCACCAATCGCCCCTCGCGGGAGTGGGACAGCCAAAGCGTACTGGATCGAATCCTGCTCCACCGGGATACCGGGACCGGGGTCTTCGGCATCAAGGACACCACCTTTCAGGAAGATAGGGTGCGCTATAAGTCGTTGAGCGGGGCAACGGCCAGCCCATGTGAGCCTGCTCAACTTCGCCTGGAACTGCCTCTCCGCCCCCGTTTTCGAAGACTGTTGGAGAGGAGAGCCGATGAGTTGCAGGATTCAATTCTGGAAGGCCCACCCGGAATACAACCCATTTGGGGAGGGATAAACAGCAACGGCCTTCCCTGTTGAGGCGCGTCCTGAACAATTGATTCCCCTCGAGGATAAGCTAATGAAGGACTTCTGACATTTTGAGCAGGGTTGAAGAGGGCGGAGGTGACGGAACTGCCGCCCTCTTTTTCACCGCTTTCCCCTGGAAGCACTTCTCCTCATGGCTGAAAGAAAAGCCTTCAAAGATCCACTCCATGATTTTTTTGTTTTACCGGAATAAGTTGCCACCCACATCTTCATTGCACTATCAAGAGAAAAATGAGAAAATGCGCCGTTTCTTAATTCGTTTCACCCCTTTGTATGCAATTTCCTAGCCGGACATTGCTGAGGCCTGGGAGGCTGTCGGACAGAAAAGCCCTGGTGGAAACAGAATAGGAATTTCCCGCTCTCTGTCTCATGGTTTGTGGAATTTGAAGACCATCTCCAACAGACTTTCGGATGCAAAGTGGGAAAATCCTTAATTCTTCATCACCTCTCCGACAGACTGCCGGGATGTTGTCCGTGAACTTGGTGCTTGGCAATTTCGCAATCGTAAATTCATGTACTTACGATGGCGAAAACCGCAAAAAATGGCATTTTCGGACAGACTGCCAGTGGTTCTGAATTTTGTTAATGCCGTATGCAGGAGATAGTATGAAGGGCACTATCCAGTTAAAGATAAACTGCGCGCTGATTCTTATGATCACAATCATCCTGAGTTGCTTCGGAGTGTACGATTATTTTGCCTTACGTTCGAAGCTCTCCCAGGAGTTAAGCCAGTCTGCAGACCGAATCGCGGAGCGCTTATCCGCCGGCATGGTCGGCCCTCTTTGGGATATGGATGAAAAAAGAGCCGAAGATATAGGCCGCCAGGAAATGGCAAATGAAAAGGTTTTTGCCGTCCTGGTAAGAGAAGGCGATCAGAGGGACCTTTTCCACGGCGCCATAAGAAATGAAGCATGGGAAGCGGTCAAAACGGCTGATGCCGCAATCTCAGGCTCGCATATAGCGAGTTCAAAGGAGATCATGAAGGAGAAACAAAAACTGGGAACCGTTGAGGTTTACGTCAGTACTCGGTTTATGGATCAGGAGCTGAAAGGATCTCTCGTTGGAATCACCCTGAGAACACTCCTACTGGATATCTGTATCGTGATCCTCATGTTCTTTTTCATAAGAAGAATCGTCATACTTCCAGTTTCCAGAGTCTCAGCCGGGCTTGCGGAATGTGCCGAGTCCGTGGCGACGGCTGCCGATCAGATCTTCTCCGTCGGTCGAGATAGCGCGGATGGCGCATCCGAGCAAGCTGCATCCCTTAGTCAAACCTTTGTGTCCTTGGGGGAAGTCTCCTCCATGGCCAGGGATAATGCGGAGCATGCCGACAACGCCAACCAGTTCGTGAAAGAGGTGGGGCTCGTTGTCGAGCAGGCTAGAATGTCGATGTCCCAACTAAGCAGTTCCATAGAAGAGATAAAAGACGCAGGCGAAGAGACATTCAAGATCATCAAGACCATTGATGAGATTGCATTCCAGACAAACATGCTCGCTTTGAACGCTGCTATTGAGGCTGCAAGAGCAGGTGAGGCCGGACTCGCTTTCGCTGTCGTCGCAGACGAGGTGAGAAATCTTTCCATGCGTGCGGCAAAGGCGGCTCAAAACACTGCATCCATCATCAAGGGCACTGTGATGAAGGTAACTCGGGGTTCCGACCTTGTTGGTGAGGCGTACGATCTCTTCAATACGATAGCCGAAAGAAACAGACAAATGGACGAACTCATCAGTGAGATAGCGTCAGCCTCGGATAAACAGGCTCGAAGCATAGAGCATTCCGTAAATGCTTGTGCGCAGATGGAGAATGTGGTCCAGCGAAATGTGTCCAGAGCCGGGGAGACTGCAAACGCATCTGAAGAAATGAATAGAAGGGCCGGGCAGTTGAAAGACCTGGTCGGCAAATTGGCCGCTTTGATTGGGAACTCACACAACGACAGTTCGTATGGAACTCCTCAAGAACCGGAGACGGTAGAGTGCACCGTTGTGGAGCAGTTCACTTCTGCTTCGAGTCAAGTTCGGAAACTGTCTCATAACGCCTGAGCCGGATGGATTACATTAGTAGGCGTACACGGTTTCAGTCATCAACGTATCTCTCAAAGACAAGGAGTTGACAAATGAAGGGGATTCTCTCTATTGGTCTGCTGGTTCTGATTTGCTTCTCAGCTGTACCAGTGATGCCTCAGGACAAAATTACCGAGATCGTGCTTGCCAGCGAAGAATGGAAGAATGCAACCAATGCTGATGGGACGGGTCTGTATTGGGAAATCTTCAAGGCGGTCTATGAACCTGTCGGTATTCAGGTAAAACATCGGATCAGTTCCTATGCCGCTTCCGAAGAACTTGTCAAGCGTCAGAAGGTGGATGCCATGGTTGGAGCGTACTCGGGGGAAGTGGAAGGCGTCATTTATCCAAAGTCTCACTTTGCAGCCGATATTGTCCAGGTAATCTTTAAGAAGGGTAAGGTTGCCGAATGGAAGGGTCAGGAGACAATTTCGGGGAAAAGGATCGGGTGGATCAAGTCGTATGATTTCGATCGGTACATAGATACTCCCATGGAAAAAGCTGAATTCGATGAGAGGAAGGATGCCTTACGCGTACTGGATAAGGATCGGATCGATTTCTTTATGGATGCCCAGCCGGATTTAGTTGAAGCTTTGAATTTGGGTGTGATAGATATGGCAAGTTACCAAAGAGAGACTGTAAAGCAAATCAATCTTTATCTCGCCTTCGCAACGAATGATAAGGGAAAAAAGCTCCAGGAGATTTTCGACGAGAGGTTTCCTCAACTAATTCAATCCGGGGAGATCAAGAAGCTATTCGATAAATGGCAAAGCAGCAACTACACCTACCCGTTCTAGTACTCGACTGATGTAACAACCGTGTTTGAGGTTCTGCCGCGGGAGGAAAGCCGGAGGCTCTTCTTAAAAAGATAATAGACTTTATTCCGATTCTAACGAAAAAGAGCCACCAGGGCTATTTGGCTCGCAACAAGCCAAAGCATGTTCTCTTTGGAAATGCAGTGGCTTGCCTGACTGAATTCAATAAATCGCGGTAGAGTCTAATGCGCGGTAGTGTTGTCCAGGTAGGTTAAACATGAGCCGTTGTCTTCATTGAGGTTGAGTGCGATCTGTTTGGACACTTCTGTTTAGGCAGGTGCATGTGGGACTCCTGTTCAAAATGCCGACGATCAGCTCTTTTGTCCCACTGTACTCGAAGATTCAGCCTTCGGTCCGTTGAACCAGGGGAAAAGTCCTTCCGAAGCGGCAAAGATTGCAATGGAGACCATCGAGCGACTTATCCGTATTTTTCAGGGGCTGTGTATCACTTTCATGATCGTATCGCACGAAAGTGACTTTTTCGAACATATGGTGGGGGAATGCTGCCGTGTTCACAGCAGCTTTTGCGAATTCATACCAATGAGGAGAGGGAGGAGATCTGGATGAGAAGTGCACGCTATGTTTTTATGGTATTGCTTATTTGGGCGCTGGGTGCGCCGGGGCCGGTCTGGTCGGGAAGCGAGTCCGCCAAAGCGGCGTCCTCGGAGAGCGGTGAAATCGGAGGGCCGGGCCAGGGTTTTCGGCCGGAAGGGGAAATAGCCGAAGGGGAGGACGTCCCCGCCACCTTCGGCCCCATAGTCACCGACACCGCCGTTCCCATCGATAAAGGACAATTCGCCATCCAGTCCACAATCGGACTCAGTGTCGTTACGGATTCCTTTGACCGGAACTGGTCGAGGACCTCGGCGGGCGGCGATTTCAAGACATTTTCCATGGACTGGGAGTTCAGCTACGGATTGATGGAAAACATGGAAGCCTTTGTGACCATTCCATTTGTCTACAACTGGGCCGACAACGTCGATGCGCCGGGTCCCAACGGAGAAACATCGAGCGACTCCGGGGATCTGGGCGACATCAACCTGACCTTGAAATACCGCCTGGTCGAGGAAACCCCGACGATGCCGACCATAACCGCACTGTTTTCCACGGATTTTCCTTCCGGCAAGTACAAGAATTTAAATCCCCGCAAACTGGGAACGGACGTTTCCGGAGGCGGCTCCTATGTGTTCACTCCTGGTATCAATGTATCCAAATACATTGCCCCGTTCATCGTCTACGGCAACCTGTGGTACTCGATGCCGACCTCCTATACGGACGATGACGGCAAGCACTACCCCGGAGACTTCGTCACCGTCAATCTGGCCGTGGAATATCCCGTCACGGAGAAATGGGTGGCTCTTCTGGAATTGACCAGTTTCTGGGGTGGAGCGCGTCTATTCGGACCTGATGCGAATGACCCTCAGCAGTCGTTGTTCTCGATACTCCCCGGAATCGAGTACATGGCCACGGATCAACTATCCATGGCTCTGGGTTTGAGCATCGATCTGGTCGGCAAGAACACGGACAGTACCGTTGTTCCGCTGTTTTCACTTGCCTATGCTTTTTAGTCCGGCAGGGACAGTGACACAATCACATTATCGGCACTTCGCTTTCCGGCGGGCGCGGCCCGCCGGCTGTCAATCAAAATACCGGCTACTATCTTTGGAAACCTTCTGTGGGAGATCGGAGGAGTACGTGACCAAGGTGGTTTCCTCCGTCCACCCCGATGTCAATTCCACAACGGGAACCTTTTCCGTGAGCTGATGTACGGTTCTCCCAAACAGACTCGACATTTTCGGATTGGGAACCCAAGGGCTTTGAGGTGAGCATTGCGTTCACGAAGCCGAACTGGCAGCACCGTGCCCGAGATGCGCAAGACTCAAGATGTGGAGGCGTTGACCGCCGTTCACGAGGCCTTGAAGACCGCTTCTTCCCCTGAAGAACTGCGGCGCATCCATGGGGAATGACGCGCTTCCCCGTCTCTTTCATTCCGGTAGGGCGACACCGCATCCGGTCCGTCGTCAACTGCCGGGTTCTTCTTTCCCGCAGGTCCCCGAGCCTTTGCAGTCGGGGCAGACGGCATTTCCATAATCGGCGCAGCAAAACCCGGGACCTATCTCGGGCACATGCGCACAGACGAGGCCCGTCCCCCCGCAACGCACGCACGTCTTTGCGGACGCAGGCTCCTCCGGGCCGGGAACTTCACTACCCGCCACCGCTCCACCGGCATTTTTTTCTTCAGGCATAACATCTCCTCAATTCATCGGCATTCCAGTATATTCCGAGTTGCGCTCCCTCCGGGGCACAGCATGCCTCTCCCACTATCATATCGAACGCCATTCTGAAAACTTCACGGCGGAAAGTTCTCTCGGGCAAACGAGCAACGGCATTCCTTTCTTGTACTTCGATCATAATCGGCGACCGGAGAGAGGACCGACGGCATTTCCGCAAGTTTTTTCCGCCGTCCGGGAACTTTTCCATTCCCGCCTTGTCATACCCAACAAGACAAGAAACGATGAAGACAATCCCGACCGCCTCTCACTAACACAAAGGAGTGCGTACATGAAGAGGGGAAGAAGCGAAAGAATCATTCAAGGAAACAGCGCAATGGCGTTCGTGCTGTTCGTTCTTCTCGCAGTGTGCTGTCCCGCGGACCAGGTCTTTTCGCAAACCGGCGCACCGCCTCCGCCGCCCCAGAACCCCGGCGCAGCCATCGGCGCGACGTCGGGCGGCGGCCCGGAGTCGAATCCGGAAGACAAAACCCTGTCGCCCTACTTTTTCGTCCGGAGCGAGAACCCGGACGTGGACCGACTCCCGCTCAAGTCCACATCCGCGGACGTGAAGATCGTCGGCGTCATAGCCGATGTCACGGTCACACAGGTCTACAAGAACGAGGGCAAGAAGCCGATCGAAGCGGTTTACGTGTTTCCGGGTTCAACACGGGCCGCCGTCCACGGCATGAAGATGACCATCGGCGAGCGCGCCGTAACCGCCAGGATACAGAAGCGCGAAGAGGCGCGGGCCACCTACGAACAGGCCAAAAAGGAGGGAAAGAGCGCTTCCCTTCTCGAACAGCAACGCCCGAACGTGTTTCAGATGAACGTGGCCAACATCCTGCCGGGCGACGAGATCAAGACGGAACTCCGGTACACCGAACTGATTGCGCCGACCGACGGAATCTACGAATTCGCGTACCCGACGGTGGTGGGACCGCGCTACTCGAACCAGCCCGCCGCCTCGGCCCCGCCGTCGGAGAAATGGGTCCAGAACCCTTACACGCACCAAGGTGAGTCGCCCACGTACGAATTCGGCATTGCCGTCGATCTGTCGGCCGGCATGCCCATACAGGAAATGGCCTGCACTTCGCACAATGTGGACATCGATTACCGGGACAAATCGCGGGCCACCGTGAAACTCGCATCCGCCGAGACGGCGGGCGGTAACCGGGACTTCATCCTCAAGTACCGGCTCACGGGCGACGCCGTCCAGTCGGGACTGTTGCTCTTCAAAGGCGAAGAGGAGAATTTTTTCCTGCTCATGATGCAACCGCCCAAACGCGTGTCCCAGAGCGCCGTTCCACCCCGTGAGTACGTTTTCATCGTCGATGTGTCGGGCTCCATGAACGGCTTTCCCCTGGATATCACCAAGAAGCTCATGCAGAACCTCCTGGGCGGTCTGCGCCCGACCGACAGCTTCAACGTGATGCTCTTTGCAGGCGGTTCGAAGCTTCTCGGCGAGAAATCCCTGCCCGCCACTCCCGAAAACATACAGCAAGCGGTCAGGTTCGTAAACGATCAGCAGGGAGGCGGAGGCACGGAACTGCTTCCGGCGCTGAAACGGGTGCTGGCCCTGCCGAAGCGGGAGGGGGCGTCCCGTTCCTTCGTTATCGCCACGGACGGCTTCGTCACGGTGGAAACGGAAGCATTCGACCTGATTCGGAGTCAACTGGGCGACGCCAATTTCTTCACCTTCGGCATAGGTTCGAGCGTCAACCGGTATCTCCTCGAGGGAATGGCCCGAGTCGGGGCCGGGGAGCCTTTCATCATCACCAAACCGGACGAAGCTCCTGAAAAGGCCGAAAAGTTCCGCCGGTATATCCAATCCCCTCTCCTGACGCGGATAAAGCTCGACACGGGCGGCTTCGACGCTTACGACCCGCGGCCCGCCGCCATCCCCGACGTCTTTGCCGAACGTCCGGTGATCGTTTCCGGCAAATGGAAGGGCGAACCGAAAGGGAACATCACTTTGCGGGGACTCACCGGCGAGAAACCTTACTCCGCATCCATCGACGTGGGAAAGGTGAAACCCGAGGACGCCAACGCGGCGCTCGGATACCTGTGGGCAAGGTCGGCCGTTACCGAGCTTTCAGACTACAACAGGTTGAGTTCCAACGACGCAAGGGTCAAGGAAATCACCGATCTCGGGCTGAAATACAACCTGCTCACCGCCTACACTTCGTTTGTGGCCGTGGACACCCTCGCCCGCAGACAGGGGGGAGAACCGGAAACCGTTCAGCAACCCCTTCCGCTTCCCGAAGGCGTTTCCGACCTGGCGGTGGGAGGACCGGGCGCACCGCATCCCATGGCTTCACGAGCGTTTTCGGCAGTCCCCATGGCCCCTCCCCCTCCATCCGCCGGGAAAGGAACGACCGCGGGCGTCGGTTCCGTCGACTCCTCGACAGACGCAGTTCATTCCAGGAAAATGGTTCGCGAGGAGAGCCGGGAGGCAAAGCCCGAAGCACGGCTGGATGCCCCGCAAAAGGAAACCGAGCGCACACGGGCCGGCGCGGGGGCAAGAATCCGGGTCGATGACCTGACCGTATCCGAAGGGCTTTCCGAGGATGACGTCCGCAAGGTGGTCCGGGAGCGCCTGAAAGAGATTGACGCATGCATTGGAAACACTTCCGGAGTCTCCGAAGCAGCCGTTACATCGGTCGAAATAGTGGTTTCTTGGAACATCGGCCCCGAAGGTAAAGTCGACGCCGTAAGCATCACCTCCTGTACGGGATGTTCGGATTGGGCAAAGAAGTGCATTACAGATGCAATAAAGAAATGGCGTTTTCCAAAACCGAAAGGAACGGAGAAGGTTAAGGCGACATTGACGTTCCGAGCGGGATAGGATCGTGGGACCAACAGGTCGGCGGCAAAACCGCCTTGAATAACGACTGTCATTCGAACCGGGGCGACTCGCCGTTGCCCGGGTCATTCCGCCCCGTGGGACGGAAGCTGAAAAT
>CAYOVG010000310.1:0-8584 GCA_964407285.1 uncultured Syntrophobacteraceae bacterium | reverse complement strand
CCGACGTTCCCTATGCGGGGGACGTCAACGGGGACGGCAAGGCCGACCTGATCGTGTTCCGCCGGAGCGAGGGGAAGGTCTATGTTTCCATAGCTCCTTAGCAGCCCGAGAGCTCGTTTCAGCCTGTTCGATCGATTTGCATCTCCCACGAATTGTCTTGATCCGGCTTCGCCCATGTGGGCGAACATACAGCCGTAACACGTCACGCCGCCTACCCGGGGAGCCCGCGCCCCCGGGTTTCTTTACTTGTCTTCGCCGTATTCTTTCTTGATCGACCCCTACCACGCCATTCCAACTCCTCGTTTCGTCTTCGAGCTCACGTGAACGAAAATAAACAATGAATGGTGGTGCGTTCGATTCTTTAATTGACAAGTCCACTACTAAAAGTTTACACAACCGCACAATGATTCCATTTGATATGGACGAAACAGTCCATGGAATTGGAGACGCAACAGGCGGGAAGCCGGTGTTTTCATGATGGCGGCGATCCGTCCCGATCTTCATGCCGGATGAGGGGGATGAAGGGCATGGCGAAAGAAGGCTTGCCGGAATTGCTCGAAAAAGCGGAAGACGCCCCGGCGCTCGACCGCGCGACCCTGTTTATTGGAAACTATAAGTTTATGTGCGAAGTCCTCAAGGATGTCGCCCCGAAGGGGCCGAAAGTCCTTGACGCGAACTTCGACGCCGTCATCGCCAGGTTCAAGACAGAGTATGCGAAAACGCCCTGAGATTACGGAAAGCCGTTTCGACCTGTGGGCGGAGAGAATCAAACTATGGATCAGGGAATCCGTTTCCCCCTTCGAAGACGACGAGAGCCTTGCCGAAAAGGCCCGGCGCATTGACAGGGCAAGGCAGGACAGGCTGTATTTCATGAAGACGTATATTCCACACTATTTTCATGCGGATTTCGGCGATTTTCACGAGGAATGGGCCGGCCTGGCGGACCTGAAAGACGAATGCGCCTTCGTCGCCGCGCCGAGGGAACATGCCAAATCAACCCTTTTCACCTTCGGCATCCCGTTGCACGACATTTGTTTCGGCCTCAGGCGTTTCATCATGATCATATCGGACACGAACAACCAGGCCACGGGTTTTACCCTTCCCATCCGCCTGGAACTGGAGGACAACGTCCGAATCAGGTACGACTTCGGGGACCTTTCCGGGTCCACATGGAAAAAGAACGATTTCACGACCGGCAACTCCATCCGCGTCCTCGCCCGTGGGCGCGGCGAAAAGGTGCGCGGCCTGAAGAACCGCCAGTACCGGCCCGACAAGGCTATCGTGGACGATTTCGAAAACGACCGGAATGTCCAAAACCCCAGGCTGGTGAAGAACGGCAAGGACTGGCTTCTGAAGGCCGTCATCGGCTCCCTCGGCGCAGGGTTTTGTTTCATCATGGTGGGAAACCTCTTTCATCCGAAGTCCGTGCTCGCTCAGTTCATGGGCGACAGGGACGCGGAGGGGAACCCGCTGTACATCTCGAAAACCTACCAGGCTATCATCGATGAAGGCGCTCCCGGCGCCCGGCCCCTGTGGCCCGCCGTCTGGCCCCTGGAGCGGCTGCGCAAGAAGCAGCGAAGCATGGGAAGCGTCGCCTTCAACGCCGAGATGATGAACCTGACCGGCGCCGAGGAGAGTCCGTTTCGCGACAGTTGGTTCCGGTACTACGACCGGGCGGATATATCGGCCACGCTCCCGAAGCTCCAGGTGGCCACCTTCGTCGACCCCAGCGCGAAATCGGGTGAGGCGAACGACTGCAAGGCCATAGTCACCGTGGGGCTCGAGCGGGAGAAGATGCTCTTCCGGGTGCTCCATGCCTGGATTCGCCATGCGACGCCGGCGGAGATGTTCGCAGCCGCCTACCGCCAGGTGGAAGCCTTCGGAGGCAGGATCGGCATCGAGGAGAACATGCTCGAGGATTTCCTCCACGAAGCCATCCACAGCTACGCCAGGGAAACAGGGCGCTACCTCCCCTGGGAACCCATGCGCCACTCGCGAAACAAGGAAGCGCGGATCATCGGGACACTCTCCTTCCTCGTCGAACAGGGAAAACTCCTGTTCGACCGCGGGCACAGCGACCAGGCGCTGTTGATCGAGCAACTCGTCTACATCCTGAACGGCAATGTGAACGACGACGGTCCGGATGCCCTCGAAGGGGCGGTGAGTATGCTGCAGGGGGCGACGGGAAAGCCCATGGAGTACGAAAGCCTCTCGAAGCGGGTGTTCAATCCCGGCCGCGGCGGCGGGGCTTATTGACCACGAAAGACACGAAAAGAACGAAAAGGGCGGAAGGAACGGAAAGAACGAAAAGGGCGAAAGAGGGCGAAAGAGGGCGAAGAGAACGAAGAGGGCGAAAACATAGGAAAAGGATGGGACCAATGGCAGCGCTCGTGGATCAGTTCGGCAGGGAAATCGTTCCGGAATACCGGAGAAAGCCCGACCTCCGGGACATCACGGTTGCGCGGGTAATGGACCGCTGGAGTTCGTACCCGTCCAGCGGACTGACTCCGGAGCGGCTGGCGCAAGTCTTTCGCGAAGCCGACAACGGAGACGTGCTCAGGCAAGCGGAACTGTTCGAGGAGATGGAGGAGAAAGACCCTCACCTCGCCAGCCAGTTGCAGGTGCGAAAGCTCGCCGTCCAGGGGCTCGAATACGAGGTCCTGCCGGGGGGAGAAGACGCCCGCGCCGTGAAGATCGCCGATTTCTGCCGCGAGGCGCTCGCCGGCCTTTCCGACTGGGACGACCACATACTGGACATGCTGGACGCCGTCGCCAAGGGCTTCAGCATTCAGGAGATCCTGTGGGATGTGAGCGGCGGCGAAGTCCGCGTTCGAGGCCTTCGGTGGGTGCACTGCAAGAAGATCACGTTCCGGGATTCCATGACTCCGAGTATCCTCACCGAGGAGGAGCCGTTCCGCGGCGTGGAGCCTCCGCCCTTCAAGATACTCTACCACCGGTACCGCGCCCGTTCCGGCTACGACACTCGGGCCGGGATGCTGCGAGTCTGCGCGTGGATGTACCTTTTCAAGAACTACGCGATCAAGGACTGGATTTCATTCGCGGAGCTGTACGGGATGCCCCTGCGGCTCGGGGTCTACGAGCCCGGAGCGAGCCCCGACGACAAGGCGGCCCTTCTCGACGCCGTCCGTTCGCTGGGGACCGACGCTGCCGGCATCGTGTCGAAGAATACCGAAGTCCGGTTCATTGAGGCTCAAAAGTCGGGAAGCGTCAACGTCTACGACACCCTCGCGAACTTCTGCGACGCGCAGGTCAGCAAGGCTATCCTGGGCCAGACCCTCACCAGTGAAGCCGGGGGAAGGTCGGGAACCGGCTCGTACGCCCTGGGAACCGTCCACGCGGGGGTGCGCCGCGACCTCGTGACGGCTGACAGCAAATCCCTCGCCAGAACGATCAACCATCAGCTCCTTCGGCCTCTCGTGGGATTCAACTTCGGGTGGGACGCCCCCGCGCCGAAACTTCGCTTCCTCGACCAGCAGCCCGAAGACCTGGAAACGCTTGCCAGGGTTTACACTTCGCTTCGGGAGATGGGATTCGACATAAGCCAGGAGCACGTGAGCCACCGGTTCAAGGTCCCCATGCGAAAGCCGGAACAGACCGCTTTGGGACAGGAAGGAGGATAAAATGGGAACGATGCACCAAAGAGAGCAGGCAGGAGCGGAAAAGCGAAGGGGCAAATCCGGAATTTCCGTATTCCCGCTGTCCGGGCTGACCATCATCGCCTCGCTCCCCGAGGCCGCAACCGCGCCCGCCGAGTTCCAGGTGTTTCCCTACGGCCTGGTGGAGATCGAGGGGGAAGAACCGTTCGTCGTCGATGAACCGGCCATGGCGGAAGCGGTGCGCCGCTTTCGGGAACGCGGCCCGGACATGGTCGTGGATTACGAACACCAGACGGAGATGGATACCGAGGCCCCGGCCGCCGGCTGGATCACGGACCTGATCGATAGAGGCCGGGAAGGACTCTGGGCCGTCGTCGAATGGACGCAACGGGCCGCACGGTACCTGGCGAACCGCGAGTACCGCTACTATTCACCGGTTTTTCTCATCTCCCCGGAATCTCGCCGCCTGGTGGAACTGCTCCGGGTCGCTCTCACCAACGCCCCGAGGCTCAACACCATCCGGCCCATCGTGACAAAGGATGAAGACGCAGATGTAACCGGCGCCCCCCCACATCTAACACAGGAGAGTACAGACATGGAACTGCTTACCGGAATCGCTGCAAAACTCGGCCTGGACGGAACCGCAACGGAAGCCCGCGTGCTGGAAGCCCTCGACGCGAGACTCGCCGGCGGCCCCGACGGGACCATCCCCGCGGAGATGCTTGATGCGCTCGGCCTTCCCGGGTCCGCGGGCAAAAGCGAAGCGATCGCCACCATCCACGCCCTCAAGCAAAAACCCGACCTGGCGCAGGAAGTGGCCGCGCTCAAGGAGAAGCTCGCTCTTCGCGACCGTGACGAACTCATCGCCGCGGCCCTCGAGAGCGGCAAAATCACCCCGGCGCAGAGGGAATGGGCGGAAGACTACGCCCTGAGAGACCCCGAAGGGTTCAGGCTCTTCATCGCCAAGGCCCCGCAGGTGGTGCCCGTGGATAACCTCCACCCCCGCGCTCCGGGGAACTCGCCGGAACCGGGCATCGACGACGCCGTGCTGCAGGTGGCGAAGATGTTCGGGAACAGCCCTGAGGACATCAGGAAGCATGGATTGGTTTGATTGCGGGGGGGGGCGGCTTCGGGTTGCGGGCTTCGGGTTGCGGGTTGCGAGTTGCGGGTTGCGGCATCCCGCCGTCATCTTCCCGGATGCGGGGACTGGGGCTCTCATGGCCTTTCGAAGACCCGAGGGAACGATAAGAACCCGGAACCTTTGCGGGCTTCGGGTTGCGAGTTGCGGGTTGCGAGTTGCGGCATCCCGCCGTCATCTTCCCGTATGCGGGAACTGGGGCTCTCATGGCCTTTCGAAGACCCGAGGGAACTATATGGACCCGGAACCTGCAGGCCCGCAACCTGAAACGCACAACCCCCGCAAGACGAAAAGGAGATCACGATGGCGCTTAGCGCCAATACCTTTCAAATAAGGGAGCATTGCTCAGCGGGCGCCTCGGATAACCCATTCGGGCCGGCCCCTCACCCGTCATTCCCGCATGCTTTAAGCGGGAATCCAGATCTTACGAGGCTTTCCGGCCCCCCACTTTCGTGGGGGCGACGGTAGTCGGCTTATTTGAAAGGCATTGCGCTTAGCGCAGACAGAAACACCCCGATGAAGGACGCGGAAATCATCTCCGTCCCGGTGGGCTCGAACGCCGTTATCTACGCCGGGGCGCTCGTGGCGGCCAACGCCTCCGGATACCTGGTCCCCGGTTCCACCGCCGTGACGCTCACTTTCCTGGGCCGCGCGGAGGAGAACGTGGACAACACCGGGGGAGCGGACGGCGCCGTGTCCTGCCTGGTGAGGCGGGGCAAGGCGTTCAAGTGGAAGAACAGCGGCTCCGACGCCGTCACCCGGGCAGAACTGGGCAAGACCTGCTACATCGTCGACGACGAAACGGTGGCGAAAACGGACGGCTCCTCCACCCGTTCCGCGGCGGGAACGGTCATCGGCGTGGAATCGGACGGAGTCTGGGTGGTTTAGACCACAAAGAGCGCGGAATACGAAACACGGAAAACAGACCACGAAAGGCGCGGAAAGACAGACCGCGAAAGGCATGAGAAATGGACCACGAAAAGCACGAAAAGACACGAAAGAAAGCGCAACTGCTTGCCGGGTCCCGCACGGAGCGCCGCCCCGCGGCTCCGCAATCCAAGGAGAAGACGAGATGATAGTCAATCGATCCACGCTTCAGGCGGTTTTCGTAAACCTCAAGACGACATTCAACCTGGCTTTCGAGGCCGCTCCGACGACCTGGCCCCGCATCGCCATGCTCGTTCCCAGCGGTTCGGGCCAAAACGACTACAAATGGCTTTCGAACTTCCCCCGCATGCGCAAGTGGATGGGAGACAAGGTCGTAAAGGCCCTCGAAGCCTTCACCTACACCATCGTGAACGATGACTGGGAAGCCACCATCGAAGTCGACCGCAACGATATCGAGGACGACAACCTGGGCATCTACGCTCCCCAGGCGCAAATGGCCGGCTTCAGCGCCCGCCGGCTCCCCGACGAAATCGTCATGACCCTGGTGAACGACGGCTTCTCCAACACCTGCTACGACGGGCAGCATTTCTTCGATTCGGACCACGGCGTGGCCGGCGCAAGCGTCTCCAACAAGGGGACCGCGGTCCTCGACATCTCCACTCTCGCCGCCGCGCAGGCGAGCTACGGCGCCGCCCGCACCGCCATGAAGAAGTTCAAGGACGACGAGGGCCGCCCCCTCAACATTACTCCCAACATTCTCCTGGCCCCCCCGGCCCTCGAGGACACCGCCAACGCGCTCCTCACCATCGAGCGTCTCGAAGACGGCAAACCCAACCCCTACAGGGGGACCGCGGAACTGGTGGTCGACACCAGGCTCACGAGCGACACGGCCTGGTTCCTTCTCGACACCACCAAGCCCGTGAAACCCTTCATCTACCAGGAGCGCACGGCCCCGAACTTCGTGGAACAGATCGACATGAACTCCGACAACGTCTTCATGCGGAGGAAGTACAGGTTCGGGGCCGAAGCCCGCGCCGCCGGCGGCTACGGGTTCTGGCAACTGGCGTACGGCAGCACCGGCCTCGGATCGTAAAAGCATTGACCACGAAAAGCGCGAAAAAACACGAAAAAAAGCAACGAACCCCTTTCGCGCCTTTCGTGGTCTAAATCGGGAGAAAAGACCGCATGGCTTATTGCACCTTAGACGACGTGAAAGAGCAGATCGATGAGGTCAGGCTCATTCAGCTCACCGACGACGAGGGCTTCGGTACGGTGAATGAGGGCCGGGTCGCCAGGGCAATCGCCGACGCGGATGAGGAAATCAACGGGTACGCCGGGTCGCGCCGCACCGTGCCCCTCGATCCCGTTCCGGCCGTCATACGCAAGTACTCGGTGGACATCGCCGTCTACAACCTCTACGGCAGGCGGGACAGGGTCCCCGACTCGAGAGCGGAGCGTTACAGGAACGCCGTCAGGTTCCTGGAGCAGGTTGCGATGGGAAAAATATCGCTCGGAGAGAACGACCCGGAAGGAAACCCTCCCGCATCGGATGCCCCGTGGATGTCGGCCGAAAACCCGGTGAGGACCTTCGGCCGTAAGTCCCTGTCGGGCTTCTGAGAACCTTCGCGGAAACGGAGCGGAGGAAAGGCGCGGATATTATGTACACCATCACGCAGATCGAGGACGCCATTCTGGCGACTCTGAGAGACAACCTGCCGAATGTCGAAACATGCGAATCCCTGGGCGAGTTCCTCTCGTCGAACATCGAGGAGGACCGTCTGCTCTCGCTCAGGCGCCCCGCCGTATACGTCATCTACGAGCGTGGACGGTACAGCCACAAGATGAGCGGAGTGCAGCAGCGCGACATGATCTTCAGGGTCGTCGCCATGCTGGAAAACCTGAGGGGCGATGCGGCGGCGCGCCGCGGCGCCGCGTCCGAGGCCGGGGCCTACGACGTCCTGGAGTCGATACGGGCGGCCCTCACCGGCAACCAGTGCGGCCTGGCCATAGATCCGCTCCTGCCCCTGCACGAGGAGGCCATAAGCGGCAATTCGGCCACGGCCGTGTACGGCATATCGTTCAAAACCGGGTGCCGTTTCATCCTGTGAACGCCGTGAAGGCCATGAAGGCGATGAGGCCAGTGAATACCGTGAACGTTCGCAACGTTGGAACGGATGGAGAGAGAAGAGATGCTTACGCGAAAAACCGTACTGCTGGCAAAGATCGAGACGGAATACGGCGTCGATCCCGTCCCCGCGCCATACGCCAACGCTCTGCTCATCCGGAACCTGTCGGTGAAAAACACCGGTGAGGAGCTCGACCGCGATTACCTGCGGCCCAGCCTCTCGCCTCCGGAATTCGGCCGGGGCATGAAACAGGTCCGGGTCACCTTCGAAACGGAACTGAAGGGGACGGGCGCCGCCGGTTCCATCCCGAGTTGGGGCTGGGAGGGGGACCTGCTGAAAGCTTGCGGCATGGCGGAGGAAGTGAGCGCCGGTTCCCATGTCAGGTACAGTCCGGTCAGTTCGGCCTTCCCCAGCGTTACTCTCTATGTTTACGTGGATTCGCTCTTCCGCAAAGTCGTGGGGTGCCGCGGCACATGGACCCTCAAGTGCGAAGTCGGCAAATACGGCTTCTTCCACTGGGATTTCAGCGGCCTGTACAGCTCCCCCGCCGACGGGAGCGCGCAGACTCCATCGTTCAGCACCGTCAAGCCTCCCGTGTGCCTCAACACGAGCCTGAGCGTGGGAGGCTACTCGCCGGTCGCCTGCAAGATCGAAATCGCCATGAACAACAAAATAGCCCGGAGGCGCTCCATCAATACCGCAGGCGGCATACTGGAGCAAATCATCACAAGTCGAAGCCCCGCGGGCAGTTTCGACCCCGAAGCCGTCGTCGAAGCCGCGCACCCCTTCTGGTCCAATTGGGAATCGGCGGGGTC
>CAYOVG010000309.1:0-8589 GCA_964407285.1 uncultured Syntrophobacteraceae bacterium | reverse complement strand
GGTGAAGATCGACGAGGCCATCACGGTGGCGAACCTCGCCAAGCAGATGGGCGTCAAGGCGGCCGAAATCATCAAGAAGCTCCTGGTTCTCGGCTTGCCGGCGAACCTCAACCAGGCCATCGATTTCGACAGCGCGGCGCTGGTGGCGTCCGAGTTCGACTTCGAGGTCGAGAAGGTCGGTTTCGAAGAGGACGAGATCATCCTGGAGCAGGAAGACCGCCCCGAGGACATGGTTCCGAGACCGCCCGTCGTTACCGTCATGGGCCACGTCGATCATGGGAAAACCTCTTTGCTGGACGCCATTCGCCATACGAACGTAATCGGAGGGGAAGCCGGCGGAATCACCCAGCACATCGGAGCCTACGATGTGAAGCTGGAGAAGGGGCAGGTCGTTTTCCTCGACACCCCCGGCCATGAGGCGTTTACCGCCATGCGCGCAAGGGGAGCCAAGGTTACGGACATCGTCATCCTCGTGGTGGCGGCCGACGACGGCGTGATGCAGCAAACGATCGAGGCCATCAACCATTCAAAGGCGGCGGGCGTACCCATTATCGTGGCGATCAACAAGATCGACAAACCCGGCGCCAATCTGGACAGGGTCAAGAGGGAGCTGTCCGAGCAGGGACTCCTTCCCGAGGAGTGGGGCGGCAACGTCACCATGGTGGAGGTTTCGGCCAAGAAGAAGATAGGCATCGAGGACCTCCTGGAAATGGTGCTCCTGCAGGCGGAACTGATGGAACTCAAAGCGAGCCCCAAAAAGGCGGCGCGCGGCAGGGTCATCGAAGCGAAGCTCGACAGGGGACGCGGCCCCGTTGCCACCATCCTGGTCCAGGAAGGCACCCTCAGGACCGGCGACGCGTATGTGTGCGGCGTGCAGCACGGGCGTGTGAGGAACATGTTCAACGACCGCGGCCAGAGGCTCGAGGAAGCCGGTCCGGCGATGCCCGTCGAGGTCCTCGGCCTTTCCGGCGTTCCCAATGCGGGCGACGACTTTGCCGTGGTCGCCGACGAAAAGCAGGCCAAGGTGGTCGGAGAGCATCGCCTCCTGAAGCAACGGGAAAAGGAACTCTCCCGCACCAGCAAGATCACCCTGGAGAGGCTCTACGAGCAGATCCAGGAAGGCGAAATCAAGGAACTCAACATCATCCTCAAGACCGATGTCCAGGGTTCCATGGAAGCCATCAGCGAGTCGCTCAACAAGCTCTCGACTCCCGAGGTCAAGGTCAACCTGATTCACAGCGCCACCGGAGCCGTTACGGAAACGGACATCATGCTGGCTTCCGCGTCCAACGCGATCGTCATCGGGTTCAATGTCCGCTCGGACGGCAAGGTGCAGGAACTGGCCGACCAGGAGCACGTCGACGTACGCTACTACGATATCATCTACCAGCTCATGAACGATATCAAGGACGCCATGGTCGGTATGCTCGAACCGGAGTACAAGGAAAACGTCATCGGCCGCGCGAAGGTGATCCAGATTTTCCACGTTCCCAAGGTTGGGACCATCGCGGGTTCCCACGTCAATGAAGGACGGCTGGAGCGAAACGGCAAGGCGAGGATACTGCGGGACGGAGTGGTCGTCTACGACGGCAAGATCCTCTCGCTCAGGCGCTTCAAGGACGATGCGAAGGAAGTCAAGGCAGGGTTCGAGTGCGGTGTGTCCCTGGAAAATTTCAACGACGTGAAGCTCGACGATATCGTGGAAGCCTATGAACTCCAGGAGATCAAGCCGACCCTGACGATTCCCGATTCGGGCGGCAGGGATAGAAGAGATGGGTAGGTTACGGGGTTGCGAGAGTTGCCGGTTCCCGTAAATCGTGAGTTCATTTCCACGGACGGATAACCTGGAGCCCTTGTGGGAGCGGCTTCCAGCCGCGACCCGGGGCGGCTGTGGAGACTGTTATCGTCGCGGTCTCGGGTGCTTTGAAGCTGTGAGTTCACTCCCTCGGGGCGCCCGACGGAAATGGCGGCAGAATTATGACTGTTGGAATTGCGCGAGTAACTTTCAGGCTCCACGGCAACCAGTCCCTCAAGGAAAAAAGACGGGTCGTCAAGAGCCTTATCGACAGGAGCCGCAACCGGTTCAACGTATCGGTGGCGGAAGTGGCGGACCAGGACCTGCACCAGCGAGCCGTTATCGGTGTAGCCGTCATCAGTGGCGACGGGCGGGTCATCAACGCTCTCCTGGATCGTATCATCGAATATATGGATTCGCTCCATCTCGCGGAACTTGCGGACCACGAGATAGAGCTGATTCCGCTGGGATAGCGATCGGAGTCCGGAGGTCCGGGTTTGGAAGAGAGAAACTTCACGACCCGTTTCCCGGCATCCGATTCCCGATTCCCGCTATAGGAAACGAATATGGAATCAAAGCGCCCCGAAAGAGTGGCCGATCTGATCCAGCGTGAAGTGGCCGAGATGCTCTATCGTACGGTGAAAGACCCTCGGCTGGAGGAAGTGACTATTACAGGGGTGGAGTTGACCCCGGACCTCAAACACGCACGGATATTTTACGTTTTCAGGGGCTCGGACGAAGACGAGGGAAGAGAGAAAGTCGCGGCGGGGCTCGCCAGGGCAAAGGGTTTCATCCGGCGCGAACTTGGGAAAAGGCTCCATCTCAGGTATTCGCCCGAGTTGGACTTCCAGTATGACGGCTCCTTCGAGTACGGCGCCAAAATCGAACGGTTGTTGAAGACCTTGCACGATGATGAAAAATGATGAGTTGATGGCGAGCAGCATTGGAGAAATCGTAGCGGCCGTGGGCCGGCGCCGGAAGTTTCTCGTCGCCACGCACGTCAACCCCGATGGAGACGCCGTCGGTTCCGTCCTGGCGCTTGCCTTCATGCTCAGGAAGATGGGAAAAGAGGCGGATCCCTACGCTCAGGACCCGGCGCCGGGAAACCTGTTGTTCCTGCCCGGCACGGAACTGATTCGCCATGGCGTGGACCGGCCGGGCCGGTACGATGCGGCCGTGCTCGTCGATTGCGGAGATCTTTCCCGCGTCGGGCCGGGACTTGCGGAATCGATCAGCCGGGCGCCGTATCTGATCAATATCGATCATCATGTGAGCAGCGAGCCCTTCGGGGATGCGTACTGGGTCGATACTTCCATCAGCAGCACCTGCGAGATGCTCTACCATCTCGGGGAAGCCCTGGGAACGGCTTTGGACGCGGACATCGCAACCCTGCTGTACACCGGGATTGTAACCGACACCGGGTCGTTCCGGTTTTCCAATACCGACCGGAGAGTTTTCGAAGTCGCCGCGAAGCTCGTGGCGGCCGGGGCCGACCCTGCCCGTATCGCGCGGGAGGTGTACGATTCCGCCCCTGCGCAAAGGCTTCGCCTCCTGTCGAAGGTCCTTTCGACGGTGAGTTTTCACTCGGGTGAGCGTCTGGCCGCGGCGGAGCTGACGAGGGAGATGTTCTCCGAAACGGGGACCAACCATTCGGATAGCGACGGTTTTATCAACCACCTGCGTTCCGTCAAGACGGTGGAGATGGCGATCCTGTTTCGCGAGGGAAAAGACGGCGTCATCCACGTCAGCATGAGGTCCAAGGGGAGCGTGGACGTTTCGGCCTTCGCCAGGGGGTACAACGGGGGCGGGCACCGCAATGCCGCGGCGTTTCGCATTGCCGGAGAAATGCCGGCAATACGGGAGCAGGTTACCCGGAATGCGATGGAATACATCTGACATGAACGAGCGACGGTTGAACAGCGCATGTACGGGTGCGGGGCAGAGCGAGAGCGGACCGGGAGATTCCATGCCGGCGCCGGATGGGATACTGCTGGTGGACAAGCCGGAGGGAATGCTCTCCTTCGGGTTGGTGTCCGGAATCAAGCGGCTGCTGCGCGTGAAGAAGGTCGGCCACTGCGGAACTCTCGACCCCTTTGCGACGGGGGTCATGGTGATCTGCCTGAACCAGGCGACGCGCATTGCGGATCAGTTCCTGGAGCAGGACAAGGTTTACCGGTTCACGCTCCGCCTCGGGGTGGAGACGGACACCCTCGACAGGACCGGCCGGATCACCCGGACGTGCGCCGAAGAACCCCCTTCGCGGGAGCGGTTCATCGAGGCGATGGAGCGTTTTCGAGGCCCATGCCGGCAGCGCGTGCCCCGGTACGCCGCCGTGAGGGTCAATGGGGAGCGATTGTACAAGATGGCCCGCAAGGGGATCGATGTGGCCGCTCCCGAGAGGGAAATCTGCATTTACCGCCTGGAGTTGCGCTCCTACCGGCCGCCCGAGGCGGACCTGGAAGCGCACTGCTCCAAGGGGACTTATGTAAGGCAGTTGGCCGCGGATATCGGGGAAGCGCTCGGATGCGGCGCGCACGTCACCCGGTTGAGGCGGCTGGCCAGCGGTCCGTTCCATGTGGACCGGTCGGTCTCGCTCGAAGATCTCGAGCAGGCCCGGGAAGAGGGCAAATGGAGGGAAAAACTCATACTCCCGAGCGATGCGCTGAGTCATTTGCCGGTTCTTACGATCGAGGATGGAGATGTGCTGAAAAGGCTCCGGCACGGGAACCTGGCGCATGATTGGGAAAGGGAGCACAGAGCTGCCTTTCCGGACTATAGAAGCGCTGTCCGCCTGGTTGCTCCCGGAAATCACCTGGTCGCCCTGTGGTGGCCTCGGCCGGAAACGGGAGACGGCCGGCGATTGCGTTTGTTTGGTTAAAACTTGACTGGTTTTATGATTTACGAAGTGAGTACGAAGGAGGAATAACCGTGGTAATGACCCCTGATCGCAAACGGTCAATCATCGATGATTTCAAAGTCCATCCGTCCGATACCGGCTCGCCGGAAGTACAGATTGCACTCCTTAGCGAACGAATTACCTATCTAACGGATCATTTCAAGACTCATAAGAAAGATCATCATTCTCGCCGCGGGTTGCTCAAGCTGGTCGGTCAGCGCAGGCAATTGCTCAATTACCTGAAGAAGAAAAGTGTGGACAGGTACACCACGGTAATCGAGCGGCTCGGGTTGAGGCGCTAGAAACCTACCTGCCATGTTCCCGCGGGCCAGTTGGAGTCGGGCGGCAGTTACATCTGTAAATGATTTGAGGAGTTCAGCCTATGAAGCACTCCGTGGAAGTAATGGTGGGCGGACGCCCGCTGATATTCGAAAGCGGTCATACAGCTCGACAGGCCGGCGGTTCGGTAGTAGTGCGCTACGGGGACACCGTGGTGCTGGTGGCCGCCACCAGGGAGGAACGCGTCCGGGAGGGAATCGATTTCGTTCCCCTGATGGTGGACTACCTGGAGATGAGTTACGCCGCGGGCCGAATACCGGGCGGTTTTTTCCGGCGTGAAATCGGTCGTCCCAGTGAGAAGGAAACCCTGACATCCCGCCTTATCGACCGTCCGATCCGCCCGTTGTTTCCCAAGGGATGGGTTTTCGAGACGCAGGTGATGGCGACGGTGCAGTCCGTGGACCAGGAGAACGAGCCGGACGTGGTGGCGTTGACCGGGGCTTCGGCCGCTCTGCACGTGTCGGGCATGCCCTTCATGGGGCCGATTGCAGCGGTGCGCATCGGCCGGGTGGAAGGTGAGTTCATCGTCAATCCCAGTGCGAAGCAACTGGAAGACAGCGACATGAACGTCGTGGTGGCCGCCGGCCGCGAAGCCGTCGTGATGGTCGAGGGAGGAGGCCGGTTCATCTCCGAAGACGATCTCCTGGAAGCTTTCCGGGTGGCCCATGAAGCCATCCTGCCCATCCTGGACGCCCAGGACGAATTGCGGAAGCTCCTCGGCGTGACGAAGCAAGAGCCTCCGGTTGTGGAAGAGACTGATCCCGCCCTGTTGGAAGCGGTGAATCGCCTGGCCGCGGACGGGCTCCGGGAAGCTATGACCACCCCCGAGAAGATGCTCAGGAGAGACCGGAAATCGGCGGTCAAGAAGCGTGTCCAGGAAGAACTGGCGACGCGGTTCGAGGGCTGTGAAAAGAAGATTGCCGGTATCCTGGAAGAGATGGAGCGGGACATCGTCCGGGGCATGATGGTCGAGGAGAACCGGCGCATCGACGGCCGGGGGTTCGACGAGATCCGGCCGATCACCATCGAGGTGGGGACTCTCCCGAGGACTCATGGATCGGCCCTCTTCACCAGGGGGGAGACGCAGGCGCTGGTTGTGACCACGCTGGGTTCCTCTTCCGACGAGCAGAAGATCGAGGCCCTTGCGGGCGAGACCTTCAAGTCGTTCATGCTGCACTACAACTTCCATCCGTTCAGCGTGGGGGAAGTGCGGCCCTTGAGAGGGCCGGGGCGCAGGGAGATCGGCCACGGGGCGCTTGCCGAACGGGCCGTGAAGCCGGTGCTGCCCGTCAATACGGATTTCCCCTATACGATCCGGGTGGTGTCGGAAATTCTGGAATCGAACGGGTCCAGTTCGATGGCGAGCGTTTGCGGCGCGAGCCTTTCGCTCATGGATGCCGGGGTCACCATCTCCGAGCCGGTGGCGGGCATCGCCATGGGCCTCATCAAGGAGGGAGACAAGGTGATCGTGCTCTCGGACATCCTGGGAGACGAGGACCACCTGGGCGACATGGACTTCAAGGTCACGGGGACCGAGAACGGCATCACCGCCTTCCAGATGGACATAAAGGTTTCCGGGCTCACGCGCGACATCATGCGGCGCGCCCTGGAGCAGGCCAGGGCCGGCCGGCTCCACATCCTGGGCAAGATGCGCGAGGCGATCTCCGCCCCGCGGCAGGAACTCTCTCCGTATGCCCCGCGCGTGGTTTCCATCCAGATCAATCCCGACAAGATCCGCGACGTCATCGGTCCGGGCGGCAAGGTGATCCGCTCCATCGTGGCGGAAACGGGCGCCAAGATCGACATCGACGATTCGGGACGGGTGGTGATCATGAGCCCCGATGGGGCAGCCTGCGACAAGGCCATCGAGAGGATCAGGCGGCTCACCCAGGAACCCGAGGTGGGCGAGGTCTACATGGCCAAGGTCGTGCGGATCACCGATTTCGGAGCCTTTGCCGAAATCCTTCCCAACACGGAAGGGCTTATCCACATCTCCCAACTCGAACACCGGCGGGTGCGCAAGGTGAGCGACGTGGTGCGCGAGGGCGACGAGGTGATGGTGAAGGTGATCGAGATCGACAAGGACGGCAGAATACGGCTGAGCCGCAAGGCGGTGTTGCCCAAGCCCGAAGAGCATCAAAAGGAAGATTAGGCGTCGGATACCGGATGCCGGATGATGGAGACTCTCATCCGGCATCCGGTCACCGGCTTCCTGCGCCATCTTCACATGAAAGGGACGGATGAACCATAAGACGGTCCTTGACAATGGTATTCGCGTTGTGACGGAAAAGATCCCCTACGTGCACTCGGTTGCCACGGGAATCTGGCTCAATGTGGGGTCTCGCGACGAGAGCGCCGCGGACCGGGGGCTTACCCATTTCATCGAACACATGCTTTTCAAGGGTACCGGGCGGCGCACGGCGCTCGACATCGCCAAGGAGTTGGATGCGGTGGGAGGTTTCGCCAATGCGTTCACCTCCAAGGAGCAACTGTGCGTGCACGCGAAGGTGCTGGACAACCATTTGCCCCTGGTAGTGGACATCCTGAACGACATCTTCCTGCATTCGACCTTCAAGCCCGAGGAGATTGATCGGGAGCGGGAGGTGATCCTCCAGGAAATCAACATGATCGAGGATACGCCCGACGAATACGTGCACGTGCTTTTCCAGGAGGAGTACTGGCCGGACAACCCCCTGGGGCTCCCCATCTACGGGTCGGAAGACACCGTGCGCGGCTTCGACCGGGAGAGCATGGTGCGCTATATGGGCAGCATGTTCCAGGCGGAGCGCATCATCGTGGCGGCTGCGGGGAACCTCGAACACGAGCGGTTCGTGGACCTGGTGGCGCCGGCGCTGAGCAAGCTCAATAACGGAAACAGTCCTCTCCAGCGAAAGCCCCCGGAGGATCGCGGGTTCTTCAAGGTAGCGCCCAAAACGGACATAGAGCAGGTCCATATCTGCATCGGCCTGCCGGGGTGCTCCCAACTCGATGAGGACCGGTTCGTATGCCACCTCACGAACGTGATACTGGGCAGCAGCATGAGCAGCAGGCTGTTCCAGGAGGTGCGCGAGAAACGGGGACTGGCCTACTCGGTCTACTCGTTCCTCAACAGCCATCAGGACGCGGGGATGCTGGGGATCTACGCCGGGGTGGGGCGGGAGAACGCAAAGGATGCCCTGAAGGTCATCTACGAGCAGGTAGCCCGCCTGTCGGAGGAACTCATTCCGGAAGGCGAACTCGCGGCCGCGAGGGAATACGTGAAGGGAAGCATGTACCTCAATGCCGAGAGCACCGATTCTCGCATGAACCGCCTGGCCAAGAACGAATTCCTCTTCGGACGGCTGGTGCCTTTCGAAGAGGTCGAGGCGCGGATCAACGAGGTGACGCCCGAATCCATAAAGGCGTGGTGCGCCGGGACCTTTCAGACCGGGGGGCCGTTTTCCACGATCGTCTACGGTCCCGTGGACCCCGATGACGCGGAACTGGAAGCCGCTGCCTCGGGGAAGTAGTCGCCCGCGGGTTGCGGGTTGCGGGTTGCGGGTTGCGGGTTGCGGGTTGC
>CAYOVG010000308.1:0-8636 GCA_964407285.1 uncultured Syntrophobacteraceae bacterium | reverse complement strand
CTTCTACCATTTCCCAAGCTAAATTGCGAGCTTACGCCTACCCAGAATTGTCAACTGAAAACGCGGGCTGGTCGTGGCGACCCGCGCTCCGGCGTTGTTGGAGCTTTGCGGCGCAAAGTGCGATGAGGCTTCTTCCAGCCCGCTCCATTGGAGGGTTTTTTCTTCAGTTCAAAGGAAATTTTGCCGGAAATGGCATGGATTTCCGGAAGAATCGATGGGAGATCGTGTTGTTCCAACAGGATTGCTTAGAAATCGGCAAAAAGCGGCCGAGGCGACTCCCTGTCGCACCTCGGCCGTAAGAGAAGCGATTTTTCAAAATATCGTTGCTCCGGGACAATATTGGGTAGCAAAAATCCTCCTTTACACTTCGTCAGTGCATGCGCTATTTAGCGTTATGTCCAGTGCTTGTGCACGTGCGCTGAATCGATTCCGGTTGCTCTTTTCTCCCATGGAGGTTCGTGATGCTCAAGTCGGTATGCGCTGCTCTGTCCCTTGTCGTCCTCGTCCTATCCGCTTTCCCCCTCGATGCGGAGGGAAATCCGAAAGCCCTCTACGAACGGATCGTCATGCACAAAATCCAGCGATGCGAAGGAAAATGTCGCCTCGTCCATTCCAGGGGAGAAAGGGTTCGCCTGGAAGGGGAGAAGGCCTCCAGAATGGCGGCCTTTTACCGGAACAACCAGGAAAGACTCGTCTCCGAGATGCTGAGGGAAGACATTGGGAGAAGTGTTGCCCGCGTACAGCAGTTCCTGATCGTTGCCTACCGTAATGACGGTCATGGCGCAAGGTGAAGCTGGTCCGTGACCGGCCGAGAAAGCTTTATCATCGTTTATTTTCTTCTTCCAGTGAGGTCTGCACATTGATGGTGAGGATCGGCTTCACGGAGAGCATTCGGCTCATTTTGCCCCTGTCCCGGAACGCCAAAGAATGCTCTCGAGGGGTGAATCCCTCATGAAAATGCGGGCTATCCCCTACACCAGGCGCGCCAGGAGTGTTCGAAGTCCAGGTCTGGTTCGTAGACCGTGTGTCTGAGATAACACTCGAGAGGACTCACCGTCATTCCCGCGCCGGCGGGAACCCGGGACTTTCAGGGTTTTTCGGCCCCCCCGCCTGCGCGGGGACAAGCTTCGCGGGGGCGACGGCTCAATTGCCACCCTGTTTCGAACCATGCCGAAACCCAAAATCCGACAGGGGCTGCACTACCGAGTCGGATCTTGGATCGGGTTTTACCTCTAAGCTTCGCTCCCGAAGACGCAACCACCACCTGATTGCGGGGGCATCCGAATCGTCGTGGCCGGCAGGTGTCAACGCACAAAGCGGTTCTATTCCATTACCAGGTCAGCCGCGCAATTGCCGGCTTGGGCGCTGGGTAAGCCCCGGCCGTTAGGTGCGCCAACGATATTTCCGACGGCATCTTTTCAAAAATGTCATTCTCATTTCTCAAAGGTCGAGAATTCCGGGGTTTGAGAAAGCCGGGCTGTATCCGCGGAGCCTCTAAAAATCCTCTCCGAAGGGAATGATGTCCGCCGGCCGTATCTCTTTGCCGCTCTTTCCCCGTCCGTACCCCTCGATCGCCGCCGCACGGTCGTCGTTCGGCTCCCTCGAGCCGGTCAGGCCGCCGGATTTGTCCAACCGGCGAAATGCGAGTACGTTTCGGGACACTCGTTCTTTCGGGGCTCTGCTTTCAGATGTTCCCGCCGCTCCGTTTTCGTAGTCCGCGGGTCCCTTCGCTTCGGCATGATCTCCCCTTTTTCCGAGAACCAGTGCGGCCAGTTCCAGAACGAATTTCTTCATCTGTTGGGCCTGTCCCATCATTTCTTCCGACGCCGACGCCGACTGTTCCGCCTGCGCCGCATTCTGCTGGGTGACCTTATCGATGTCGTTGACGGCCTTGCTGATCTGGTTGATTCCCTGGGACTGCTCCAGGGACGCCGCGGCGATTTCGCCGATCAGTTCGCCCACCCTGGACACGCTTCCGACCATTCCGGCGAACTCGTCCTTGGTCTTCGTTACCAGTTCCGAGCCGTCGCGAACTTTTTTGAGAGTATTTTCGATGAGCAGCGCGGTGTTTCTCGCCGCCTCGGCGGCCCTGCCGGCGAGATTTCTCACCTCATCCGCCACGACGGCGAAGCCCGCTCCGGTCTCTCCGGCACGGGCCGCTTCCACCGCCGCATTGAGGGCCAGCAGGTTGGTCTGGAACGCGATCTCATCTATGGTCTTGATGATCTTCTGCGTTTCGCGGCTCGATGCGGATATTTCGCTCATGGATGTGGCCAGTTCCAGCATGCTTTCGTTGGACTTCTGAACGATGAGCGTGGATTCCTTCATGAGGCGGTCGACGCTGCCCGTGTTTTCCGTACTTTGCCTTATCATCGACGACATCTCCTCAAGGGATGAGGATGTCTCTTCCAGGGATGCCGCCTGCCGGGCCGCTCCGTCGGCCATGTGGTGGCTGCCGGTCGCCAGTTGCGAGGAGATCGTCGCCGTATGGTCGGCCTTCTCCCCAAGCCGCTCGATCGCTGCCCGGATGGGGTTGGTGATCGAGCGGCCGATGATGAATCCCCCCACGATGAGAATAAGCGATATACCGGCCAGGGAAGCTATTTTGACTCTCAAACCCACCTTTCTGTTGTGTTCGAGCGAACGCCTCGACGAATCCTTTATATCCCTGCTCGCCGCCACGATCCGGTTTCTGTGGTCGTCCAGTTGAGCCGTCAGGCCTTTGTTCTTCCCCCACAAATCGTGAATGGCGCGGATGGAAGCTTCGACCCGCGGAACCGTCTTGCCCGTCAATTCCGAATAGCTCCTGAAAACGTCTTCTTTCCGGCTCTTCACCAGAGAAGAGATGTTCTTCAACTCCCGGTTCAGTGTGGAAGAGCTTTCGTTCATTCTCCGGAGAAAGACGTCCTCCTGGTTGTTGAGAAGCAGGTTCCTGCTGGTGGCGAGAGAGAGACCCGACAACCGGGCCACCACCTCCTTTGCGGAAATGGCAAGGGAGTTGAGCGAAGGGTCGATCTCGCCGGAAGTTATGAACGCCATGCCGGTTATCTGATCGATTTCGCTCCCCAATTTATCGGAGCCGGCGATGATTTCGGCGAGTGCCTCGTCCACGGCGGCATTCCGGGTGTTTATCTCCGCGGTATTACCGACCAGTTGTTCGAAGACCGACTGGTAGTTGCGGATCTGTTCCGTTGCGCGGTTGAGGGCGTCGGTCTCGGTCCCTACCGCTGATTTGATTGCGTCGAGCAGATGAAGACTCTTCCCGTTTTGCCGGAGCACCGCCTCGGCGGCTTCCTTTCCGGGTATTCGGGCGTATTCCTTTTCAAGAGTGATCGTCAGGTACAGGCTCTCCTCAAATCCGGTCACCGAATCGGACAGGTCGTGGAAACTCTCGGCCTTCCATTCGACAAAGCTGATCAAACCAAAGGAGACAATGTACAGGACGAGCGCCATGGAAATCATGATAGCGATCTTGCTGCTTATCTTCATCTCTCTCCTCCTTGCATCCCGGCAGAACTCCGCCGCGGGGAAGGGATGACTGCATCCCGCCCGGCGGAACTGCTCCGCGCCGGCATTTCCGCGGTATGGGGTTGTCGTCTATCCGGAAAAGACGGCCTCGCTCACGGGACAGCCCGCCGGGGAAATGGGGACCGTCCTATTTGAGACCCTTCTCGAGGTCCGCCACGCCGGCGCTGTCATCGTAGATGCCCGCGCCGACCTGGTAGGGGGTATTGGGGACCTGCAACATGTAGCTTATCTTTCGGGACGGTTCCTTTTCGCCGGGTTTGGGCCACCAGTATTCTATCCACCCTCCCTTGGGCTTCTTTGCCGCTTCGCACAACTGGACAAAGAACATATTCCCTTTGACGTCTTTCAGTGCGGACATGTTCTTGCCTATCAGGTGCGGACTGGTGGGATGCGCGGCGATGGTCCCCTGCTCGCAGTTGTAGACGAAAACGTAAGTGTCCTTCCAAACCCACGGACCGTCGGACTTGTTGAATTCCTGCAGTCCGGCTTCTCCCGATTTGGACAGCGTTTCCGCTGCCGCCACGATCTTGCCGATGATTTCGTCGGGCGTCGCTTTTTCCTGTGCCTGGACACGAGTCTGGACTCCTGCTCCCAGAATCAGGAAAAGCCCCATGCAAACGATAACCGCGGTTCTTGCTCTCTTCATGTTTTTCCTCCTGTGCTGTCGATGTTTGGTGATCGGACGCCACCCGGAAAACCTGCCGTAAAGCGTGGAACATGCCTCTCCACCGCCCCTCGAGGGGAGAATAGGAGGCCATGAGGGGGATACCCTCCGCAACAGTGAGCATTCGCAACAGTCGCCTGGTATGGGGAGATATGCTGTTCGTCAACTATACTAGCATAATGTGTGCCGTAAGCGCAAGGCCGGATTTCGGCGACAGCCCGCGAGAGAACGGCCTTTCCGGAGGGCCGAACCAGGTGATTTTTCCGGATAACCGGAATCGGTCTCGATTTTCGGACTGGAAAGCCTGCTGATCCCACAGACGAACGGAATAGTCCGGTCTACACTCAGGTCTACAGAGGAACGACAGTCGGGCGTGGACGAGAAGCGCGGAGTTTCGGTCGGGATGATGAGGTATATCGAATTCGCTCATGGCGGCCGGGTCTCACGGTTCAGCCCGGCGAATACGTTCCTTGTCCGGAGGCTTTGTGAGATCCGGAAGATCCGCAAGATCCGGAATTGCACCTGTTTTGCCCCGCAAATACAGACCGGACCTCATTGAGTTCTGATTTAAATTAGCGTTATCAATGATGAAAACTCTGGGCTAAAACCGACGGATCAAGGAGAATAATCGTGAGAGGCACAGAAATACCGAATTCCGTTGTAGTCATTACCGGGGCATCCAGCGGCATCGGCAGAGCGACGGCGTACCGGATCGCGCGTATGGGCGGAAATGTGGTCCTGACGGCGCGCAACCAGGAAGCGCTGCATACGGTCGCGCACGACTGCGAAAGACTCGGCGGGAGAGCCATGGCTTTCGTGGCGGACGTGACCGACGAGGATGCCATGATTTCGATAGCTCGCCAGGTCATCGAGGTTTTCGGACGAATCGACGTATGGGTCAACAATGCGGGCGTCATGGCGTTCGGCCGGTTCGAGGATATCCCGAGCACGGTGTATAGAAGGGTCATCGAAACCAACCTGTTCGGATATATCAATGGAGCACGGGCCGTTCTGCCCTACTTCCTCAGGCAGGGCAGGGGCACGCTCATCAATATCGGTTCCATGTCCGAAAAGACGGCCTACCCTTACGCGAGCGCCTACGGCCTGAGCAAGTTAGCGGTGTCGGGCTTTTCCAGGAGCGTGAGAATGGAACTGCGCAACATGCCCGGCATTCACGTTTGCACCGTTTCGCCCGCGGGCATCGACACGCCGCTCTTCCAGCATTCGGCAAACTACTTCGGGAAAACCGTCAAGGCGATCGAGCCGGTTTACAGCCCCGAGCGCGTTGCGCGGGCGGTCACCGGGCTGATCGATAATCCGAAGGAGGAGATCATAGTAGGGAATGCGGGCAAATTCATGGCCCTGTTGAACAGAATTTCACCTGCGCTGACCGAGAGGCTTTACGCCGGACAGGTGGAGAGCAGCCATTTCGAGGACCGCCCCGCCGGGCCTACCGAGGGGAATCTCTTCGAGCCCATGGAGCAATACGATGCCCTCACGGGAGGCTGGAGAAGCGGGGACGGGGAGAGCAAGGGCATGCGGTCTTCCATGGGATTGTTGGGCGTAATGGCGCTGGCCCTCGGGGCGGGAATACTGGTCGGCCGCTCCATGAAGCCGATGCCGGCAGGCCGCGGCGTCGGGAGGAGAGAAAGGCGACTGCCCCGCACGACGCCCGGGCAAACGCCGCCGCATCGGGATGATCCCACGATGGAGCATGTCGTTGCCGCGGGTTCGCGGCACACATAGAGAGCACTGACGGCGTGGTGATCGCGCGATGTGCGGGGCGTCGTGAGTTATGAAGGTCTCCATCGTTCAGAGGTGTTTGCCTCCGGCGCCGGCGGTTGCGCTACGGTTTCGATACCCGCATGCGTTGCATTCCCCGGTGTTTCATCGCGCCCGGCCCGCCGGAAGACCGCTCTGCCGCCCGGATACCGTCGGACCGACATGGCGATCAGGTAACCGGCTGGATGATTTACACACTTATACGTATTTCGTTCCCGGGACGAAGCGCCTAAAGTCAGTTGTATGTGGCATAAGGCCAAGTGATTACACATACTTACTGTTTATAGGAGTGTAAGAATGAAGAAGTTGGTCAGTTTTATCGCAGCGTCCCTGTTCGTGGTGTCCCTGGCTACAACCCCGGTGTCGGCCCAGAGTTCCGGAGGCGCCGGAGCAACGGGCGGGAGTTCCGGCGCCGGCGGCAGTGGGGCCATAGGCTCCGGCAGCACGACGGGCAGCGGCGTGACGGGTTCCGGCAGCATAACGGGTGGACGGACCGGCGCGGGAACCACCGATAGAGATACCACGGGCGGAACGTATGGTCCGGGCGGAACCACGGGAGGCGCAAGCCCCTATTACGGTACCGGCCAGGGAACGACGACCGATCGAGGCGCGACGGGTATGGGAACGGATAGGAGCAGAACCGGAATCGGCGATAGGGGAACGACGGGCAGGAGCGGCATGGGAGGAACCACCGGCGGTGGAACCACCGGCGGTGGAGCTTCCGGCAGGTAAGTTGCCGGCGAGTTCCTGTGTCACGCCTTTTGGGGCGGACACAATGCAGTACGGCCTGCGCGGCATTCAGCCGGCAGGCCGGAGACTCAACCCTGCGTTACCGCAAAAAGGCGGAGCTGTTCCGGCTCCGCCTTCCCGGATATCCTCCGCATGTAAGCCTCTCAAAGAAGCCGTATTCAGATTATACGCAACTATCCGCGGCAAGTCTCTCGATCTTTCCGTGGGATGGGACGGGGAAGGCGTCGAAAATTCCCGTGCACAACCGAAAGAGCTTGATTTTCGCCGGAAAATGTCTACGATCAAGCGACCTGTAAAAATCCCTTGGGGAGGAACGCTGGAAGTGTATGCGAACAGGGGCGAACGGGGTTATCACGAGCGGAGGGACAGCCCGGCGCTTGCGCGCGCCGGCGGGCTTTTCACCGGATGCTCACGGGCATTGCCGACCCGCCCGCATAAGGAGCAGTCTGTTCGGACATCCGGATCAACCGGAGGAAAACGGATATTCCAGGATTGTAACGACAACCGGTCTTCAGTTATACTGGGATTCGAAATGCAATTGCCTTTGCCGGGGGGCGGGGGCCAATGTTGTCGACTCGACGTCTCCCCCGCGAAGCTTGTCCCCGCGCAGGCGGGGAGCTGGGGGCCGGAAGGCATTGAAATTCCAGGGTTCCCGCTTTCGCGGAAATGACGCCTGCCCCCACGTGAGCGGGGGATGCGAGTTCAAGTCAACAGCGTTGGGGGCTGGGGCGCCCGGTAACAATTGGGAATACCCCACTCATGGCTCATGAGGACCCGAACTTGCCATCCGTAACCCGCAATGCGCAACCATTTCCATGCAACGCGTATTTTGATTTCCAAGACATATCAGAGGCTTGCTCTCAGGGGGGCGGGTTTTCGGAGGATTTCATCAATGAGTGAGTTTTACCTGCTGCAGGACCAGAAGAATTGTATTGGCTGTAAGAGTTGTGAAGTGCACTGTAAGGTCGGTAACGGCGTTCCGCTGGGACCGCGACTCGGCCAGATCATCTCCGTCGGCCCCAAGATGGTGGGAGACCTGCCCCGCATGGCGCATATTTTCATGCCCTGTTTCCACTGCGAGGAGCCGTGGTGCGTGTCCGTGTGTCCGACGGGCGCCATGCGCAGGCGTCCGAAGGACGGCATCGTATACGTGGAGGCGGCGCTCTGCGTGGGATGCAAAAGCTGCATTACGGCCTGTCCCTGGGGCGCTCCCCAGTGGAACCACGAAACGGGCAAGGTGATCAAGTGCAACTACTGCATGGACAGGATAGACCAGGGACTCAAGCCGTCCTGTGTGACGAAGTGCGTGACGCATTGTCTGCATTTCGGCAAGGCGGACAATCCGGATACCAGCCGCCGCGAGCGTTTTGCCGGATATATGGCCTCCGGGCTGGAATCCTGATCGGTGTTCTTTGGGAAAGAGGTAAGAGCCAATGTCGGAAATGCTCCCCGCCCCATGCCGGCGCGCGTGTCCGTCCTATATCGATATCCCGAATTACCTGGCCCTGGTGGCGCATGGGCGCTACAGGGAAGCCTTGGAGGTCATACGGGAGGACAATCCGTTCCCCTGGGTCTGCGGACTGATCTGCCCGCATCCGTGCGAGCGGGCCTGCGCCCGCGCCGCCCTGGATGAAGCGGTCGATATCAAATCGCTGAAGGCTTTTGTGGCTGAATGGGTTACCGAACACGATACGCCGGCGCCGGCGGCGCCCGCTCCCTCCAACGGGCATAAAGTCGCGGTGGTCGGATCGGGTCCGGCCGGTCTTTCGGCTGCCCACTTTCTCGCCCTGGGGGGGTATGAGGTGACCATCTTCGAGGCGCTTCCGGTGGCCGGAGGGCTCCTGGTGGTGGGCATTCCGGAATATCGGCTTCCGAGGGACGTGGTAAGGAACGAGGTTGCCCATATCCAAGC
>CAYOVG010000307.1:0-8676 GCA_964407285.1 uncultured Syntrophobacteraceae bacterium | reverse complement strand
ACCTTTGCTTTTTTCATTAGTACACGTAATCTTGTGTTGACTTTCATAGATAGGAGTGCATATGCTAGCAAATGGCGAAGAGCAAATCATCACTGCTGGTGAACTCGGGATTGATCCCGAGGAGTTGTGGCAAGCTGCGGATAAGCTGCGCGGGTCTATCGATGCGGCGGAGTACAAACATGTCGTTCTTGGGCTGATCTTCCTGAAGTACATCTCCGACGCGTTCGAGGCGAGGCGCACAAAATTGGTAGACGAACTTAAGGCGGACGGAATCGAGGGCAAGGAAGCGGAAATGTTGCTGGAAAGTCGCGACGAGTACACCGCTGAAAATGTATTTTGGGTTCCGCCCGAAGCTAGGTGGTCGAACATCCAGAACCAGTGCAAGCAGCCGAATATCGCGAGACTGATTGACGACGCGATGTACGCCATCGAACGTGACAATGCCAAACTGAAGGGCAAGCTACCCCGCGACTACGCGCGGCGCGGGATTCCTCCGGAGCGCCTGGGTTCTTTGATTGACCAAATTGCGTCCATCGCCATCGGCAACGACGAGGCACGCGCGAAGGACATTCTGGGGCAGGTGTACGAGTATTTCCTGGGGAAATTTGCCGCTACCGAAGGCAAGCTGGGAGGCGAGTTCTTCACGCCACGCTCGATAGTACGGCTTCTTGTGGAAATGATCGAGCCCTATGAAGGGCGCGTTTATGACCCGTGTTGCGGTTCGGGCGGCATGTTTGTGCAGTCTGAAAAGTTTGTGCAGGCCCATGGTGGGACTAAGCGCGACATCTCCATTTTCGGTCAGGAATCGAACCCGACCACTTGGCGGTTGGCGCATATGAACCTTGCCATCCGGGGTATAGAAGCCAACCTAGGGGAGCAGCCAGCCGACAGTTTTGTCCGCGATCTACACCCGGACTTGAAAGCAGATTACATTCTTGCGAATCCGCCATTCAACATCTCCGACTGGTCCGGGAAGCTCCTGCGCGAAGATGTTCGCTGGAAGTATGGAGTACCACCTGTTGGCAACGCCAACTACGCATGGATTCAGCACTTCATCCATCACCTTGCCCCACCGAACGGCCGCGGAGGAGGTATTGCTGGTTTCGTTATGTCAAACGGGGCGCTCACCTCC
Source organism: uncultured Syntrophobacteraceae bacterium (assembly GCA_964407285.1). Classification (GTDB taxonomy): domain Bacteria; phylum Desulfobacterota; class Syntrophobacteria; order Syntrophobacterales; family Syntrophobacteraceae; genus CAYOVG01. The sequence goes on along the minus strand of CAYOVG010000307.1, from coordinate 7,544 downwards.
GCCAGCGGTGGCGAGGGCGAAATTAGGCAGGCGATTATCGAAGCCGACTTGGTTGACTGCATCATCGCCATGCCAACGCAACTATTCCTGACGACAGGCATTCCGGTCTGCCTCTGGTTTGTCAGTCGCGACAAAACCGGCAAGAACCTCAAGAACGGAGGACGGGACCGACGCGGTGAAACGCTTTTCGTTAACGCGATAAACATGGGCAAACTGGAATCGCGGACTCTTCGTGTGCTTTCAGGGCGAGAGGAATACCCACTTTCTCCTGAAAGTGATATCGGCAGGATCGTACGAACCTACCATGCGTGGCGTGGCGAACCAGATACCGGTGTATATGAGGACATTCCCGGATTCTGTAAGTCGGCAACCCTCGATCAAATGGAAACGCATGGTTTCGTGCTTACGCCTGGCCGGTATGTTGGCGCGGCCGAGGTTGAGGATGACGGAGAGACCTTTGCGGACAAGATGCAGCGGTGGACCGAAGACCTCCACGAATGCTTCGTTGAGCGTATCCCCATTCAAGAGCGCATTGAACTACTTCTGAGGGAATTTAATCATGCGGATTGAGGAAGCAAACTTCGCTGAGTTGCTTTCGGGCATTGTGGACAACAGAGGACGCACATGCCCTGCAGCAGAGGATGGGGTTCCTCTGATTGCCACAAACTGCATCCGGAATGATGCCTTATACCCCGTCTTCGAGAGGGTTCGCTTTGTTGATGAGGAAACCTACAGGACTTGGTTTCGGGGACACCCGCAACCGGGTGATCTGATCTTCGTATGCAAGGGGAGCCCTGGGCGTGTGTGTATGACGCCTGATCCCGTCTCATTCTGCATCGCGCAAGACATGGTCGCTATCCGTGCCAATGACAAGCTGATTTACCCGAAGTACCTTTTCGCTGCTCTCCGCTCACCTGTTGTTCAAGAGCGTATTGCTGGGTTGCATGTCGGCTCTCTTATCCCCCATTTCAAAAAGAGCGATTTTGACAAACTGTCAATACCCCTACCAGATCGAGATACTCAAGTGGCGATCGGGGATTCCTACTTTGCGCTTTCATTGGCAATAGAACTGAATCGCCGGACTGCACAAACCTGTGAGAAGATGGCTCGGTCACTCTTCAGAGCTTGGTTCGTCGACTTCGAACCCGTCAAGGCCAAGGCAGAAGGGGCAAAAGGCTTTCCAGGAATGCCACAACAGGTGTTCGATCAATTGCCGGAGCGTCTCAACGAGACAGCTCACGGTAAAGTTCCTGATAGATGGAGCTTTGTTTCGATCGGTAAACTTGTTGACGTGGCCGGCGGTGCCACACCCAGCACGAAGAACCCGTCTTTTTGGGATGGCGGAGACGTTGCATTTTGCACACCAAAAGACATGTCTCGGCTAGATTCTCCGGTACTCCTGGACACAGAGCGGCACATTACTCAGGCAGGAGTAAACAAGATCCGCTCCGGACTGCTTCCCGTTGGAACCGTGCTTCTCTCCTCACGAGCGCCCATTGGTTACCTTGCCTTGGCGGCGACGCCTGTTTCCATAAACCAGGGCATTATCGCGATGAAGACAGGAGCGATTCCAAACAGCTACGTGCTACTTTGGACTGAGGCGAACATGCCCGCTATCAAGTCCCGTGCAGGGGGTAGTACCTTCGCCGAAATCAGCAAACGAAATTTCCGCCCAATTCCTACCCTGCGACCTGATGATTCGACGCTCCAGGCATTCGGTGATGCAACAGCGCCGCTGTTTGAAATGATCACTGTAAACGTACGCGAATCTGCGATACTGGCGAGGCTCCGTGATGCGCTCTTGCCGAGGTTTATTTCGGGCGAAGTCACCATAACGTCAAACGGGGAGGTGAACCATGGCGGATAGTTCGCTGAGTCCTCCCATTCAACTGACTGCGTGCCGGGAATTACTCGAAACGCATCCCGACTCCTTGCGAATTCGCGAGCAAGTCGAAGCGGTAGAAGATGCTATGCCCGATCGTCCCGGTGTTGTTGTTTCTTTCTGCATGACCATCATCGAAACAACATGTAAGACGATCCTCACGGACCGTGGTGTTACGGTTGAACGCGGATGGGAAGCGGAAAAGCTGATTTCCGAAGCCTTGAGATACGTCAACCTCGGTCCCCAAGAAAATGGCAAAATTGCCAAACGGTTGCGCAATGGTGCCAACCAACTCGTGCGTGGGATTAACCAGATTATTGGGGGCATTTCTTCAATTCGCAACGACCACGGGTCTGCTGCCCATGGAGCAGATGTATATTCACCACTGCTCGACGCTCGTTACGCAGAGATTCTAGCCCGTGCAACGGATGCTGTTGTAGGGATTCTCTTTAAGACTCATTTGCGTTTAGCGGAGCGAAATCCGCCGGAACGCTTCCGCTATGGCGAGTACACTGATTTCAACGATTTCATTGATAACAGGTTCGGGCCTTTCGAGATTCTAGAAGTTCAACTTACGGCAAGCGAAGCGCTGTTCCGAACAGACCACCCTGCGTACCGCGAAGCACTCATCCAGTTCAAGCAGGATCAGGAAGCGGAGGCTACCGCAGCGGACCCTGAGGAGGCCCCTGCATGAACGAGAATGCTTTAGAGAAAGCCGCTTCGGGATGGTTCGAGGCTCTCGGTTGGGGCATTGCGCGTGGCGCGGAGGTGTCCCCCGGAGCAGGCACTCCGCTACGCACACGCTATGAGGACGTTGTGCTTGAGCCGCGTCTTCGTCTGGCCATACACAAGATCAACGAGCACTTGCCGGGAGACGCCATCGAACAGGCAATACGTGTTGTGACGCGTCCGCCAGAACTAACTTTGGAACAGAACAACCGCTGGTTTCACAGCGTCCTGACTGACGGGATCGACGTTGAGTACCGAACGAAAGACGGTGAGACGCACGGGGATAAGGCATGGGTCGTGGATTTCAGGCGTCCGAATCAGAACGACTTTCTCGTCGTGAATCAGTTTACCGTGAAATACAACCCCACACGCCGGGCGGACACGGTTGTGTTCCTGAACGGTCTTCCAATCGTGGTGATGGAACTGAAAAACCCGACTGATGAACAGGCGGACATCTGGAAGGCTTTCCGGCAGCTTCAGGATTACAAGCAAAATATCCCGCCGTTATTCATCTATAACGAGTTGCTCGTCATCAGCGACGGGGACAACACTCGCGTCGGCTCTTTAACGGCAGGATCGGACCGGTTTTCTCCCTGGCGATCCATCGAAGACTGTCACGAGCCGGGACAGCCCTCGCTGGAAGTGTTGATCAAAGGCCTGTTCGATCCGTCTAGTTTGCTCGATTACCTGCGCCATTGCGTGACTTTCGAGGAGGATGATCGTTCAGGCGAGATCATCAAGAAAGTGGCGGGATACCATCAGTTTCGGGCCATGCGGGAAACTCGCGCTTCCGTGAAAGACGCCCTAAAAGCCCCGGTCGGTGAAGGCGACGGGCGAGGCGGGGTAATCTGGCATACTCAGGGCTCCGGTAAGAGTCTGACCATGCTGATGCTGGCCGGGTCGCTCATTCACGATGAGCAACTGGTGAACCCTACCATTGTCGTCGTGACCGACCGCAACGACCTCGACGGTCAGCTCTTCGGTACTTTTGCGGCAGGACGAGCCTTGCTCCGTCAGGAACCCGAGCAGGCGGAGAGTCGCAAGGATCTGACTGCTAGGCTGAATCGTGCTTCGGGTGGTGTGGTCTTCACGACGATTCAGAAGTTCGAGGAGCGCTGCGGGCCGATGAGTGAACGCTCCAACATCGTTGTAATGGCAGACGAGGCCCACCGGAGTCAATACGGATTTCTCGAAGGTGGCGCACGGTGGATGCGCGAGGCGCTACCGAACGCGACTTTCGTAGGATTTACGGGAACGCCGTTGGAACGTGATGACCGGAACACCCGTGCAGTATTCGGCAATTATGCCGACATCTACGACATTCAGCAGGCCATTCATGACAACGCCACGGTACCCATATACTACGAAATGCGACTGGTTTCACTGTATCCCGATGAACAGGGCGTTCGCGAGGCGGCGGCCGAATTGGAAGCGGCTTTTTCAGCTTCCCGTGACGGCACGGAGACACCGATGTGCTTTGAAGTTGCTTTGGAAGAACTATTAGGAGCTGATCGAAGGCTCGAACTGGTGGCAAGCGAGATTGTCGAACACATCGAAAAACGGCGCGAGGTCATCGAGGGGAAGGTCATGGTGGTTTGCATGAGCCGGAATATCTGCATGAATCTGTATGATCAGATCATCGCCCTACGCCCAGATTGGCATTCGTACGAGGACAACGCAGGATTTGTCAAGGTGGTGATGACCGGGCTAGCTGGCGAAGGGGAGCGGGTGGCACAGCATGCCCGAACAAAAGCCCGTAGGGAAGCTCTGGCCCGGCGCTTCAAGGATCCAACCGATGACCTGCGGCTTGTGATTGTGTGCGATATGTGGCTGACCGGATTTGACTGTCCGCCTTTACACACGATGTATCTCGACAAACCTCTGGCGGGGCATTCGTTGATGCAGGCGATTGCCCGAGTGAACCGGGTCTTTGGGGAAAAGCCCGGCGGGGTGGTTGTCGATTTCCTGGGCATTGCCGATCAGCTTCGAGACGCCGTGCAGACCTACACCCGGTCCGGCGGTGTGGGAAATCCGGTCGAGAACATCCAGGATGAGGCTGTACCTCTTATGAAGCGGGAGTTCGAAGCGCTCCGCGACTTCTTCAAAGGTTTCGACTACACTAAGTATTTTTCCCAAGTCGAAGCAGACCAGCTTCAAGCTGTTACGGGCGGGGTAGACTACGTGTTTAAGCATGAAGACGGCAAGCGTCGGTTCATAACGATGGTTACGGCCCTGTCCAAGGCCTTTGCGCTGTCCGTGCCTCGGCCTGAGACAGATGCAATCCGAGACGATCTTGCCTACTTCCAGTCCATTCGCGCGGCTATCCGCAAGCGCCTGATGGATGACGGTCCTCCACCCGCCACGGACGTGCGCGCTGCTGTGCGCCAGGTGATATCGGGGACAATAGCATCCGATGGCGTGATTGACTTATTCCAGGCCGCTGGTTTGCCCGACTCGAATGTCGGTATTCTTTCCGATGATTTTCTGGAGCTCATAGCCGCACTGCCTCACAGGAACCTTGCCTTGGAAACATTGCGGAAACTACTCAATGACCAGATTCGAAGCCGCGAACGCGTGAATATCGTACAGTCGCGCAGTTTCCGGGAATCACTTGAAGCCACGCTGACCCTCTACACGAACCGTACCATCACAACTGCCCAGGTGATCGAAGAACTGATCAGCCTGGCTAAGATCATACGGGAAGCGGTGGAACGAGGCGAGGCTTCCGGACTCAGAGAAGACGAGGTGGCCTTCTATGACGCACTCGCTGATAACGAGTCGGCCCGCAACGTCATGCAGGATGACACATTAAAAATGATTGCCAGGGAACTGGCTGACCGGATCAAGTCCAAGGCTTCGCTCGATTGGGCGCAGCGGGAGACGGTTCGCGCTGATATGCGGCGGACAATCCGCCGCCTGCTCATGAAATACGGATACCCACCTGACGCGCAGGAAAACGCAACGCAACTGGTGATCCGGCAGGCTGAGTTGATGGCGGAAGGGATTGTCTCACCTTGAGCAAGAAGACCTACAATGAACTAAACCAACAAGGCACTACACCTGACTGCTATTCTGCGGCGCCCCATCCCCGACTGATGGTAAGCGTTAGGCAAGAATAATGGACATCCCAACTGCTTTAGGCCTAGTAACTGCAGGAATCAGCATAGCGGGCGCTGCGTATGCTCTTGTGAGATACTTCATGTCAGTCGTGGCACTTAGAAGGATACCCGATTACCTCTCCGGAATATACACTGGCTACTTTAACCAAACGAAAACCGGAAAACTGAATTATGACATTATTGAGATCAAGAAAAGGCGATCAGGCCTGTTTGGTGAGACGATATACGCACATACTTTCATGTATGACTACACCTTTACCGCTGTGAAACTGCGAACAACCAAGAATATCTACAAGGGTAGCTGGATCAACAAACACGCCAAGAGTTATGTAGGGTCATTTCAGTTTCGAGTCTTCAACAACTGTGATGATATCCTTTTTGAAGGTGCATGGATAGGACCGAACGAGAACGAGATTGTAAAGTATGGGGATTGGAAGCTTCGGAAAACACCGATTCAAGATGTATCTAAGGTTTTCGAGCCGCGAAAAACTGACCACTCAATCATTAAAAAAATCGTAAAGGCTCACGAAGCAGAGCCAGAAAGAACTATTCAAATAAAAAACCTAACCTTCGAAATCCCTTCAGGAGTGTTTGATCCTGATAAAGGCAAGATCAGTTTGCGTTTACTGGAAAAGGTAGAAGAAGACATGGGGTTCCCAGATTCTGTTCTCGACTTAGGGACCGGTTGTGGGCTGTACGCTCTTTACTATGCAAACTGTGGCTCTAGACATGTGGTAGCATCAGAGATTGAAGAAGTTGCTCTGAACTGCGCTAAGCTGAATGCCTCGCGAAATCGTCTCGAAAATAAGGTCACGTTTATTCGCCCCAAAGAATCACAACTATATCATGGAATACCAGTAGATCAAAAGTTCGATCTGATTATTGCGAATCTACCTTTCACAGCCAGTGAGTATTGTCTGCAGGCCTCAGACAGCGTGTATCACTCATGTTTTGCTGCTGATCGAGGAATCTATCGTAATTTGGCTTTAGGTGCTCAATTCCACCTCAAAGATTCCGGATTTCTTTACTTCTCTTTTGCGGAAAGCGGCTATGAAAGAGAGCTTCACGCGTTTCTCGAACTCGGAAATCTGGAATACACTGTGGTTGAACGGAAAATAGAGAAGGACGACACTTTTCTGATCTACAAAGCGAAAATTAAAGAAAGCCTTACGAGTCGGTGGAGCCAACAGTACTGACGAGCTGCGGCTAACCTTTTACGTTAACAAATATGAAGGAAGTAAATGAGTAATCTCCATAATCCAATCGAAAACACAGGCTATATGCCATTAAAAAAGCACATAGCCTTAATTGTTATTAGTAAGATTATTTTAAGAAGCAAAAGGATTAAAAAAATATGACAGAGAATATCTCGATTGTTAGATCAAGTAAGGTAAATTATTCGGATAAAGCATTATGGCGTAAGAACCGAAAACCTTACATTAAATGGATAAAAAGATTTATCTTTTTATCATAAATAAAGCATCCTATTGAAATGGGATAGAAATAAATAGGCGAGTATGTTACTCTTCTTGCTAAAAATGAAAAAGTATCTGCATAACTCAAGACCAGGCTTTGTGTGCGCTTGTATTATTTAAAAATAAGGATTGAATAAAGAATTAGATGATACAATATCAATATATTGGTCAAAAAGATCGAAAAAACTATTAGTAGTTTGCACAAAAAAGTGAAGTTATTGAAGTTTTAGACAAGCTAAAAGGTACTAATTGGCTGGTTGGAATGCTTTTATATGGTTCTGGCTTGAGACTTTCCGAAAGCTTGGAGCTAAGAGTCAAAGATATTGATTTTGGATATAA
>CAYOVG010000306.1:0-8685 GCA_964407285.1 uncultured Syntrophobacteraceae bacterium | reverse complement strand
CCGAACGATTTCAGATACGATTCGATACATCCTGAGAAGTGCTCCATGTTCCGGCTTCTCATCCCCTCAAAGATCAACAGCTTTCACTAATGTTCATCAGAAGCAATACCTCTTCGGTTGCACACCCTATAGCCATATCCCTGCTATCTAGCTGTTCTCATTGATCTTCCTTGTGCCTCATCTAATGTGACCTTAGTTATTATCGCTCTCCAGCCCTGCGCACACCATCCACTCGATGTACACACACTTCTGCTCTGCCCATATAAGCCATCTTGCCCAGGAGTTCCCCTATCCCCAGCGGAATTTTCCCTCCCTCTGTTTCTCAATTCTAGTACCGTTGGGTGCGATTCACCATCATTGGTGACCACAGAAGTAGAATTCGGCCAAAGTCGCATTGCCCCTCAAAGCATGGTGTGTCGGGCGTTTAGCCTTACCAATGGTCGTGAATCGCACCCCGTACCGTTGACCGTACAAAAAGTTGGGAGTGGCGCTATGGATCAGCACGGCCCTGCGGTAGTGGCGGGCACGGGACCGTGCTTTACTTTGGATTACTTACTTCCATCCAGCTTCTTTCTCGCATGCAACCCGTTCCGTTGGATGGGTCTTTTCCCATTCGGTGATGGATAGAGTTTCGTTACTGCTCATTTTGTTATTCATGCACGTACAATACTTAGTCACGACTTCGATAGGAACCTTGGCGTCACTGTTGTCTTGTACGCATTCAGCAACCCACTTCGCATCATCGGCATCCGCGAAGACAAGACCGGCTGACATAATGGACGCGGCAATAATGAATGCAGATACAACCCTTTTCATCGGAACACTCCTCTATTGATGTTTATCATTCGCTGTCGTAAGTTCGATTAACGACGTTTTGACCATATCTCGACACATAAGTCAACATCCCATGGCCTTCCGCCCACAACGAAGTATGAAAAAGGCTTGAAAGTACACCGGTAATTATTATTTCCTAATTTCTTTCAGTAGAATACGTTCCGTTATACCCGATTCTCTAAATAGGCGATTATCTTTTTCTGTAGTTGCGCCTGCCCCTGCGCGCCCTGACCATGACGCCGACCAGGAGAAGCACGGGCATGATTACGAGTCCGGCGCCAAGCACATACCAGAACCAATCAGGGATCATGTGCGCTGTCCTTTCATCCTCAATGTATACCGGGAAACCGGGAACCGTTGAAGTCCGGACTTCGCTGTGCGGTTACGGCCGCAGGCCGCGACCGGGCCGTCGAAACGCGGCAAGACGCGCCCCATGGCCGAACCATTCGCCCTGGAACCGCTCCGCTCGCCACGGAACGGCTCCCATTCGCGCGCGGTCGTTACTTGTTGTTCATGCTGTGCACCACACCCACATATTTCTCGGCGGCGCCTTCAACGGCCTTTTTGCGCAGGGCCTCGTCGTTCTTGAGCTTCTTGATTTCTTCCAGGTCGAGCTGAAGGGCCGCGACGTATCCATTCATGTAGGCGGACTTGATCATCTCGACATCCCTGGTCTTTACTTCCGGCCAGGTGCGACCGGCCCCGACAAATACGGATGCCGCCAGAACGACCGGAACAGTCCATTTGAGAATCGCTTTCATCGGGTCTTTCCTATGATTCCCTACTTTCCCACCGTCTCTGTATTCTATCTCCGTACTCCCCGCTCTTCCCGTTACTTCGGGTTCACCGCAAGGTAGTCGTTTATAAAGACGTCCAACACGCTGTTCATGGTGTTGACTATTCTCTCCCCCGGACTTTTCATGCTGGTCGCGTATCCGATCTCGGATAACTGCCAGGTGGATGCCGCGGTCGCCATGGATGGGTCTCTTTTCAATATCGTTTGCTGGTCGAACTGGAGGTTTACGGAGTAGGCGTATACCATGCCGCCTTTCAAAACGGTGATGTTGAGTTTGAGGACGGGGTCCCCGGGCAGTTGCGCCGCCACCGAGCGAGGCGTTACACGGATGCCCGCCGACCTGAGCTTCACCTCCACACTCGTTTGCAGCTTCGATTTGTTGAGTTCCGTCATATCGGCTTCGGATTCGATGACCAGAACCACTCCCAAGTTCGTAAGTCCGCGCAGGGATTCCTTCTGAGACGTCAGGAGAACGGGTTCTTTCGCTGCCGACTGGGTCTGAGCCGCCGGGGCTTGCGCCGACGGAGTCTGAACCGCAGGCGCTTGCGCCGACGGGAGCTGAGTCGACGGGGGCTGAGCCACGGCGACGGAAGCATTCGAAATCCACAGGCTGCACGCAACAGCCGCAATCGCCACTACGATTCCTTTCATAATCCTCTCCTTTCCTCCTCTTTCCTTCTTTACGCTCTTTCTTTCTTCATGCAGCAGAGCTTGTACTTCTTTCCGCTCCCGCAGGGACAGGGCTGGTTCCTGGGATGTTCCACGGCATCCTCGGCCTTGAACCGGATTTCAACGGGCTCATCCTTTAGACGGATACCGGCCGTCCGGGCGAACTCCCTCCGCTTCTCCCTCACGACCTTCTTGAAATCCCTCGGATCGGGCGCCAGGTACAGGTTGCCGCCCGAAAGGTTATCGTAACAGCTCTCGATCCATTCGAAGGCTTCCGCATGCCTTCCTTCCGCATGGCAGAGCCGGGCAAGCCCCGCCATGGCTTCCAGGGCCGCGGCGTCCAGGTCGATCGCCTTGAGGTACGAATCCCGGGCCTTACGGTGCTGCTTCACGTATTCGTAAAACTTGCCCAGGGTGATATGTCCCTGCGTTTTCGACGGCTGACGCCCGATCGCCTGAAGATATTCCTCTTCGAGCTGGGACAGCGTTTGAGGTTTGCCGTCCTTTTCCCCGAACTTCACCATCTGCGCCGGATAGTGCTGCGGAACGGAAAGCCCCATTTGATGATAGTAAAGCAGTCTTATCGATTCGCCGGCAACGGCGGAGACGGCTTCCTGCGTCAGTTCCATGTCGTTGACCCGTCCGCAGTTCTTGCACTGCAGGTCGTCGTTGACGACGATGCCGTGCCGGTAGGGAGTCATGTCGGGTTCCCGCGGGACTTCCCCCTCTTTCGGGTCTTCCATTTGAAGGTGCAGGTGAACCTGGCGCGCCAGGTAATGGTACTGCTTCCCGCAGGCGCGGCAGAGCATGTTCAGCCTCAATGAATCCGGCCACCTGCTGAAATCGCCGGTTTCGATCTTGCGGCGCGCTTTCCGGTACTCCCTTCCGCTCCGGAGATCCTGTTCCACTTCACGCAGATTGGGCGGATTCAGCCCGTTTACCTTCGATATGAGCACCAACATCTCCGCCAGTTCCCACTCTCCCGGTCTGTATTCACTTGCGAGGGCGGGAAGGAACTCCCCGGCGGGCATGGTATCGATCGCATCCAGGCAGTCCTCCCGCCGGCTGTCCAGCAGGGCGGGCAACCGCGCGGCAAGCTCCCGCACGGACTCCGGAACGGGAACCCCGGCCAGAACGCCGAGAGCAAGACCCGACCGGGCGGGATCAGGGCTGTCCAGCAGCGGAATCACCTCCCGGACGACCCCCGGTCCCATCCGGATCAAGGCTTTCCGGGCTTCACCGTAAAAGAAACCATCCTGATTCCGTTCCAGGGACCGCACGATGGCTGGGGCAGATTCCACGGCCCTCAGTCTTCCGAGCATTTGGACCGCCCTGGCGGCCCCCCAACCGGCGGAACGGTTACTCAAGGCATCCGTGAGAACGGCGACGAGTTCCGAAGTCGGGGCCTCCTTGAGAATACGATTCCGCCGAACCCGGTCGGAAGACTCTTCATAGCGGTCCCGGAGGAGGTCCGCGAGCAGCGCCTTCCAGCCGGCATCTTCCGGAGGAACAGGCGCGTAAGTCCGCGTGAGCGCTCCCACGAGAGCGCATGCGGCCAACATGAACAAAGGGGGCAGGTCTTCCGGGGAATGAGCGCTGTCGCCCAGGCTGTCTTTCATTATCCGGAAGACCTCCCATTCGTGGCGGCTGCTTTCTTCGATTTCCCCCGGCTCTTCGCGGGTACGGAGGAACTCGACCCCGTCCTGGAGGGAATCGGGCTGGAAATCGTGGAGAAGTTCCTGCAATGCGTCAACGTAGGAGGGCAGGTCCCCGCGTTCGGGAAGGGAATGTATCTCGCTTTTCAAATACCGGAGCCTTTTTTCCAGGTAATCGGCGGCGATCGGATGGAGGCCGAGACTTATGCTCGTCGGTTTCATCCCGGGAGCCACATGTTCCGCCAGCAGATCCAGGGCGGAACGGCGGTGTTCTTCCCGAATCCCGGTATTGAGGAAAATCCGGAGTACGGTTTCCACGTCCTTCGCCTTCCGATGCTTGAGGAGCGCCCGGTAGACAGACTTCCACCCGTGCAGGGAATGGGTATCGATCCCTTCTTCCGCCTTCTCGAGCAGGGCATAGGCTCTCTCGGATTCGATACTCCCCAGGGCTTCGATTATCGCGTCGATTTGCTCGCCGGTGAGTGTTTTCCCCGCCAGGATGCTCTCCTCGATCCACTCGACCGCTTCCCCGCTCCCCCATATTCCCGGGAGACGTACGGCGGACGCGGAAAACTCGGGCGGCCCGTCCATAAAGATTTCCTTGAGGACGGGTAAGAGGTCTTCCCGCATTTCATCCTGCTCCCGCGCCGGCAGGTTCAGCACCGTCCGGACGACGGCGGGATTTCCGGAGCGCAGAAAATCCGCGGCTTCCCGGCCTGCCGGGTCGGGATACAGCGAAAAGTAAGCGCCGACAGCCCATTCCCGGACCTGCGGCTCCGCCCGGTCGATCATTTCACGCAAATCACTTTCGGACCATATATAGTTGTAGTTATCTTCCATGCGCCTCTATTCCAGCAATATCCGGTTCCCGCACTCGCGCGAGGAAACGGGAAGAAGGTCTTTTTCCGCTGCCGGTTCGCCCCTGGAAACTTTGCGGGGGGAGCACGTCAGCCGTGAACGCCGCGCCGTCCGTTCTCCGAACGGACGATCCCATGAACATAATGACAAGATTATAGCGAAAACGCGATTGTTGTGCACCTTGTTTATGTCTCCATGAGGCACGTCGTGCCGGGGCATGCCTTCAGGGACGGGCTCGGCGGCGGAGTCATCCAATCCGGTGCTTCGGACGCAGTCCTCCGGTTCGCGGAAAAAGCGTCCGTCCCGGCGGCGATTACGCTCATGGGGCTTGGAGCGATACCCGCGGACCATCCGCTGTCCCCCGGGATGCTCGGCATGCACGCCGCCCGCTGTACAAACATGGTGCTGGAGGAGAGCGACCTGCTGATCGCCGCCGGAGTTCGCTTCGACGACCGTGCAACCGGCAATGTCCCGGAATTCTGCCGGAATGCAAGGGTCATCCACATAGATATCGATTCGAGCGAAACAGGCAAGCTCAGGACCGCAAACGTCGGGATACGAGGTGACGTCCGCGGTGTTCTGGAGTCGCTGCTTCCGGGGATCGACAACAATCTCTCGATGTGCGGCGCGGCAAGCCCGAGCGCCGGGTGTCTATGGAAATCGAGGAGTTCTTCGGCTCCGATGGAATCCCGAGATCCTTTTCCATGAACGGATAGCGCCGTCCCGCGTTAACACAAAGTATGCATGGTGTAGTTCATCTGTTCCCGTAAAATATCGCTTTTTTGGGGTGACAAAAAGGTCTTTATCGGGAGTGTGCGCGGGAAAGCCGAATCCGGAGCGGATTCCCTTCGCCGGCCCGTGCCAAACCGGCGAAGACATTCACCTCATGTTGATGGTCCACGGCATAAAGCAATACCCGGATGGAAGAGAAGAAGGGTATTTGCCTATTCCCCGAGTGCTCGATATTTCTTTATAGTTTCTTAATATAATTAACAGGATAATAGTGGCTTCGCTGTCATGGAATAGGAGGAATACACCATGAAAAACAGATTGAACTGGATATCCGGCGCCGGTCTGGCGACCGGGCTCATGTATTTCTTCGACCCGGATTCGGGAAGGCGCAGACGCGCAAGGATGCGCGACCAATTCGATCACCTGTCGCGACTGACGGCCGAGGCCGTCAATGTCACCATCCGGGATTTGATGAACCGTACCCGCGGGGTCGGCATGGAAGTCAGACACCTGCTCACCAGTGAAACGGTGGACGACCGCGTGCTCGCCGAACGGGTGCGGTCCGCGCTGGGTGGTGTTGTCAGCCATCCCGGTTCCATTCATGTCGATGCCCATGACGGGCATGTGATTCTGAGCGGGGTGATTCTGGCCGACGAGGTCGGCCCGCTCCTGAAACGCATCAAGGCAGTGCGCGGTGTGAGCGATGTGGAAGACCACCTCGAAGTCCACCAGGAACCCGGCAATGTCCCCGGACTACAGGGGCAGCCCGCACGGCGGTTGGCCGGAAATCAGTTCGAACTGATGCAGAGCAACTGGTCGCCTTCCGCCCGCCTGTTCGCGGGGATTGCCGGAGGGGCCCTGGTGATGTACGGCCTGGGACGACGGGACAAATACGGCGCTTCGGTCTCGACGGCAGGGGTCGCGCTGTTCGTGAGAGCGCTCACGAACATGGAATTGCAGAGGCTCCTCGGGGTTGGAGACGCCGGAGATGGAATTCACATCCAGAAAACCATTCGCATCCATGCGCCGGTGGAGGACGTATTCCAGGTCCTTTCCAATTGCGAGAACTTCCCCAAATTCATGACTCACATCCGTGAAGTGCGAAGGATAAGCGACCGGCGCTTCCATTGGGTCGTAAGAGGACTCGGAGGAATCACCGTGGAGTGGGATTCCGTATTCACATCGCTGGTGCCGAACGAGACCATCGCCTGGAGGTCAGAACAGGGATCGTCGGTCGGGCAGACGGGGACCATACGCCTGTTTCCGGAACACGACGGCAGCACCACCGTTGACATCAAGATGATGTATCATCCACCGGCGGGAGCTATCGGGCACGCCATCGCCTCGATACTGGGTGAAGACCCGGAAACGAAGATGAACGACGACCTGATGAGATTCAAGTCCTTCATGGAAACGGGAATTCCACCCCACGATGCGTCGCGGAAGATGGATGAAATGCATGAGGCCGCCGGTACGAATGTATAATCGGATCAAGTATGGATCGTCGTTTCGGGTATTGTGGACTCCATCACCGTATCACCGGTCGGTTCCGGCAATCCCGATCGAATGAAACTCGCGAACGAAGCCCGCAAACGAAACGACCGGGTGATCACTATCACCCGGTCGTTCGGGAGATTGCGGAGAGCAAAATCGGATGGGAACGGTTTCCGGAAAAGAAAACAGCACTTCAGCTACATCGAGACGGCCTCCATCAGCCTGCCCGCCGCAGTCGTTTCTCCACCATTTCCCGTTATCTGCGGAGCTTCCTTGAAATCGCCACGAATCGCCTTGAGGGCGTACCGTTCGTAGTCTATTTCGGTGCGGGTGCGGAACCCCATCCGCCGGAGAACGGGAACCGGCGGGCACCAGCCCTGCAATGCATGCTGCAGAAGGAAGCTCGCAACGACCGCCGGCAGTGCGAACCACCTCCGGTCCACCGCGGCGCCCAAGGCAAGGCCGACAAGCGACAGCGTGGAGGCATTCGCTTCCAGGGTCCTTTCGATGTCCCATTCGTAATCCAACTCCCGCAGGCGCCGGTCTATGGCTTCGGGACCCCTTGCGGCCAGGTATGAAATGTTGGCTTCGGTTTCCCTGCGAATTCTTTCGTTTATGTATTCAGCCGTATGTTCCGGGACTCGTTTGCTTGAAGCGGGAAGCATGTTGACTCCTTTCCAATTGGTTGAGTATAACGTCAGTGTGCCGCAGCTTACCATGTATGGCTATTCCATATATGGTAAGTCGTTAATATTCCAGTGTAAATATTATCTTGAGGGCTAAGGGTGGGGGAGACGTATCCGGATACGCTCTTGCGGCGGCGGAAGTACGGCGCTCCCGGGGCAGGGGGGAGGGCTTTCCCATGATGCGCGCGCTGTTTGCTGGATGCGGCTTTTAGGCGTAAGAATCCGACATTCCGCACATAAAAGTCAATAAAATTGAAATATTGGGAGTAGTGGGATACAACCCTCAAAAAAACAATAGAGGGAAGTAGCAGAATTGTCAGAGCAATACGCGAGCAAGATACTTGACCACCTTGGATTGGTGGCCGGGATGTACGATGAGTTGGGGATAGGCGAGGTGATTGACGGAGCCGGCGAGCAGGATGGGGAAAGGAGAATCGTCTCGATCGGGCAGGCAGTGAAGGCAATGGTGTTGAACGGATTGGGGTTTGTCAATCATCAGCTCTACCTCGTTCCCCTCTTCTTTGAGAGTAAGCCCACTGAGCGGTTGATCGCGAAGGGAATCAAGCCCGAGCATCTCAATGACGATGTGCTGGGCAGAGCCCTTGACGAACTCCATCGGTTTGGGTTGACGCCTCTATACTGCCTTATATCCGCCAATGCTGCCGGAGTGCTGGATCTGAAGCCCAAATCGGTCCATCTCGATTCCACGAGCTTCCATGTCGATGGAGTCTACAACTCTGAGAGCGGTGCGCAGGAAGGAGAGATCCACATCACCCGAGGCTATAGCCGGGATCATCGGCCCGACCTCAATCAGGTCGTGTTGGATCTGATTGTGGAAAACGAGTCCGGTATTCCTTTGTTGATGAAGCCGCTTAGCGGCAACACGGAGGATAAGACCAACTTCGAATCCATCATCAAGGATCATGTCGAGCAACTCCAAAGTGAGTTTGGAGTGGAGTAT
>CAYOVG010000305.1:0-8704 GCA_964407285.1 uncultured Syntrophobacteraceae bacterium | reverse complement strand
CATCGAGCAGCTCTGGAGCTACGGGGACGGTCCCGGTTTTCAGGTGGACGACTTCCTCCTCCAGCTAAAACGGGAGTTTCGCGCCTTCAAGCGCGCCTTCACGCGCGATGCAAACGCCAACCGCATGCTCATGGCGGTGCGAACCGCTCTCATTCTCGCCGACAGTTCCGGTTCCGCCGTCGTCAGGGAGAACAAGGACATCGTCGGCTGGCTCGGTACGGCTTTCGGTCACGTACTGGACGGGTCGTACGTACTCGACCATGTGATCGCTCCGCGCCTGGACCGGATCAGGCGAAGCAAGGGAAGCTTCCAGTGGTGCGACTTCCAGGACGCCGCGGAGGGGCTTCCGGATAGAGCCCTGCTGCTGGCTCCGTGCGGCAGGGGGAAGACTCTCGCCGCATGGCGCTGGATCAAGGCCCGCCTGGATGAGCGCCCGGCCGGAAGAGTCATATTTCTCTACCCCACCCGCGCTACCGCGACGGAAGGCTTTCGCGACTACGTATCCTGGGCGCCGGAAGCCGATGCCGCCCTGGTCGGCGGAACTGCCGCGTATGAACTGGAAGGCATGTTCGACAATGCGGATGATGAGCGCCGCGGAAAGAATTTCAGGACGGAGGACAGGCTCTATGCGCTCGCTTTCTGGCATCGCCGGGTCTTCAGCGCGACCGTGGACCAGTTCCTCGGCTTCATGCAGCAGGTCTACCGATCGGTCTGCCTGACTCCCCTTCTGGCCGACGGCGTGGTCGTCGTGGACGAAGTGCACAGCTTCGACCACAGCCTCTTTTCGGCTCTCAGGGAGTTTCTCAAGGCTTTCGATGTCCCGGTCCTCTGTATGACCGCGAGCCTTCCTCCCGTGCGCCGGAAGGACCTCGTCGAGGACTGCGGCTTGCGGGTCTTTCCCGAAGATCCGGAATCCTTTCCGGACCTTCGGGCGGCGGCATCCATGCCCAGGTACCGCATCGGCGTTCCGGATGGAAAAGAAACCGCCATGGACATAGCCCTCGAAGGCCTGGCGGACGGCAAACGCGTTCTCTGGGTGGCGAACAAGGTGAGCCGTTGCCAGGAACTGGCGAGAAGTCACGGCGATGCCCTGTGTTACCACAGCCGTTTCAAGCTGGAGGACCGTAAGAGGCGTCACGCGCAGGTCGTGAGGGCCTTTCAGGACGGGAAAGGGCCGCTCCTGGCCGTGACGACCCAGGTGTGCGAGATGAGCCTGGATCTCGATGCCGATATCCTCATCAGTGAAGTCGCTCCCATAACGAGCATGATCCAGAGGCTGGGCAGGTGCAACCGGCACGCCTCGCCGGGTGACGGCCGTTTGGGCGAAGCGTATTTCTACTACCCCGAGGACGAAAAGCCCTATTGCGCCGAGGACCTGAAGGGGTGCGGGGAGTTCCTGCGGGAACTGGACGGCGTGACGGCGAGCCAGGTTATGCTCGAGGATTTGCTCGAAAAATACGGACCCGCCACGATAGAGATAGGGCGCTATACGGCCTTCGTGGAAGACGGCCTCTGGGCCGACGCCAGGAACCAGAGCCTGCGCGATGAAAGCAATTTCACCGTGAACGCGATTCTCGACGACGACGTCCCACTGGTTTTCGAGCTTCGCCGGGAACGCCGACCCATCGACGGCTTGATCCTGCCCGTTCCCCGCAATCTGGCGCGGCAACATCCACGCCTGGGGCGGTTCCCGCTCGTGGCCGACGCCTCGCATTACAGTCCCGATTACGGATTTCTCGATCACCCTCCGGAGGAGATCATATGAAGAAAACGGCACAGGAACCGGAAACTCTCGTTTTGGACTACGACCTGTTCAGCCTGCCCACGGCCCAGCATAAGGCGGGACTGGCGGGCCTCCTGCTCATGCTGGATTCGATGAAGGCCAGGAAGATCGAACCGCTGCCCGTCGAGGAAGAGACAACGCCGACGTCCGCCCGAATTTCCTTTACGCGGGAGAGCATTCAGGCCGTCTTCGACGACCTCTACGATGCGCGGTGGACGGAAACGGAATCGAAGAGCAGGTGGAAGGAAAAGGAGCCCAAACGAATCATCGAGAAGGAGGTGGAACTCAACGGCAAAAAGAAGCTGGAGAAAAGGTACGTCTATGACGCCGTCCAACCCGGCGGCGGCTTCCTTCAGGCTCTTTACAGGGACGACGGCGGGGCGCGCATCAAGCTCTGGAGGGACATGCTGTGGAACATCCTTCGAGGGATACCCGCGACGCGCGGCGTCTATGAAGAGCGGGCCGAGGGAAAACCATCCGCCGTTGCCGGGGAACAGTGGAAGCTGCTGAACAAGTCCGCGCTCCTGCGGAAGAAGGGGAAGCTGCTGACGGAAGGGTTTTCGAGTTCCATATTCGTGGGGGCCGAGGATATGAACGCCGAAAGGGTCCCCTTTCGAGGAATCGCGGAGCACAACCTGCTCCTGCATTTCTGGCC
The DNA here is from genome assembly GCA_964407285.1 of uncultured Syntrophobacteraceae bacterium. Classification (GTDB taxonomy): domain Bacteria; phylum Desulfobacterota; class Syntrophobacteria; order Syntrophobacterales; family Syntrophobacteraceae; genus CAYOVG01. The sequence continues at coordinate 6,266 of CAYOVG010000305.1, read as the reverse complement.
CGTTGTCTCCCTCATATACGTGCCCCGAGTGCTGAGCCTCGAAAGACCCACCGAGAAGACCGGCTGGAGATTCAAACGGGAGGAAGCCGGGTTCGTGCTGGCGATTCCGGAACCCTCCGACCTGGAGACCTTCAGGGAGGACGTGAAGGACCTGCTGGGGCGTCTGAAGCCCGACGTTACGGGATTTCGTCCCGGCTACGCGCTCATAGATATCTATGAGGAGGGCGGACTGGAGTACCTGTACCACTTTGCCCGCGACAGGGTCTTGAAGGGAACGGAAATGGCTTTCAGCCTGTGCGCCCTGGAACTGTACCACCTGCAGAAGCAGGGTAACAGGATCAAGCAGCTGGCGGCGGGGCGGATACTTCCCGGGGCCGACACGCTGCGGGGCTACGAGAACCTGCGCAAGTCGGCGACCAATGCTTTGTTCAAGACCTTTTCCATTCGCAATCTGCTTGACGGCAAAAACTGGTATGACGGGGCGGACGGTGTCTTTCAGCATTATCCGATGCCCGTCTTTGTTTACAGCCGCGATAAGAGTCCAGTGGGAATCAGGTTCTTCGGGGCGGATGCGAGGAAGAAGTTCGCCTTGATCGAAGCGAACCTGAAAACAATCCAACAAGTAGGAAGTATGGGAGAAAGTGAGCTCGACGATCAGTTGGCCGTTTACGTGTACCGATTGATCGGTACATATGCCAACCTCAAGACGGAGGAAAGGTCCGGTAAGAAATTCAAGGATTTTCGTGATCGAAAGGATGAGAAGGGAAGGATTCTGTTCCCACAGGAATATCGCGATGCGCGGGAAAAGGTCTGCGGCGACGCGTTCCTGGCGATACGGGGAAGACGGGACCAGGACTTCATCGAATACTTCGCCGGGAGCATCTGCTCGGTCCCCCAATTCATACGGGAGGAGGAATACGTCGCCATCGCGGGCGCTCTCATATCCGACTGGGAGAGGGTGAAGACCCTTTCCATGCTCGCCCTTTCGGCTCATTCCTATATGCCGCAAACCAACGACGATGCAACGAAAGCCACGGAATAAAAGGAGGTGGAAAAGCTATGAACCTGTTCGGAACCGTTCTGACGTACAGTGCTCCATCGGCCAATTACAGGGGAGAATCCGCGGAGAACCGTTCGGTGATTCAGAAGATCACTGTCGGGCGATTCGAGTACGCCATCATCTCTCCCGAGTCCATGCGCAACGCTTTGCGTGAAACGCTGCGGAGCCTGGGAATCCCCTGCAACCGGTCCCGGCTTCACGATGAAGAGCAACTGGCCGTGAAATATGAAGACTACCCGGACCAGGACCGCTTCGCGGACGACTTCTTCATGGGGTGGCTCATTGCCGCCGGCAAGAAGGATAGAGACGCGATAAAGAAAGCCATCAAGGCAGCCGGACGAAATCCCGAGAGGTTTACCTTCAAGCGGGATTCGGTGCTTCGCATGAATATGGCTTTGGCCCTTGAACCGTACCGGCACGACAGCGTCTTCACGCAGTCTCCCCTCAATGTGGACAGCCCATGGAAAAACGCCGACAGCTCGCAGCTTCTGCACAGGGAAACCGCTCACACGGCCTTTCAGTACCCCTTCGCGTTGAATCTGGAGGACTGCAGGGACAGGCCGGAATGGACCAGGGGGCTGCTCAAGGCGATCGGGGAACTCAACGAGGTGGCGGGAAACCATGCCCGAAGCTACTTCGAGATGGCCCCGGCGAGCATAGTCCTGCGCCTGACCCCGCAACTCGTGGCGGGCTTCGACACGTACGGGTTCAAGATCAAGGATGGGGCTCACGAGCTTCCCGAAGTCGTGGAGGGCATCCTGAAGGACGACTACCCCGGATCGGAGTTCCACCTGGGAGGGAAACTGGTCAGGGACATGCCGGAGAACATGGTGAAAGATCTCCTGAACAAGGGCGTAACCATCGACCGCAGCCCGCAGAGACTGCTCGCCACGGTTGCGGAACGGGCTTTCCCCGGCTGATGCGGAGTTGCATATGCTTTGTCTCTACCTGCAAGCGCGATTTGCCGTCTTCCGGACCTTTACGGGGGGCAGCTTCAGGCCGACCGCGGGCTTCATCACGCCTTCGGCCGCGTACGGCCTGCTGTTGAACGTGGCGGGCATCGAGATGCGCCGGGACGAGGGAGACTCGCCCATGACCCTGATAAGAGCGGGTCTTCCCTCCGCGAAACTGGCCATCGGCGCGCTCGAATGGCCGGAACGCCACGGCATTTTCCAGCAACTGCACAACTACCCGGTGGGCGCCGCAGGCAAGGAGCACGCCGCCGATACCATGGGAAACAAGTACAACATCGTGCCGGTGAGGAGGGAGTTCCTCTCCAATGTGAAGGCCTACATCCGCATGGACGGGAACCCGGACCTGGAGACATGGGTGAGGGAGGGGATAGCGGGGAATCGGCCGCGCGCCTATGGACTGCCCTTCCTCGGTGACAACAACTTCCTGATCGACCGCCTGGAACCCGAGGAAAGCCCCGGTCCCGCGTACTGGTTCGAGAAGATGGAGGACGACAATCGTGACGAAATCAGGGACCGCATCACCCGCGTGACCGTGACCATCGACCGGGCGGACATGTCCCTGACCACATCGGCGCTGTTTGCTCCGACGAAAGAGAAAGCAATCGAACCTCCGGCCGGAGCATGGATAGAGGTGCATTACCCGTGAGCGATCAAAGATTGAAAGACGAGGGTCCTGATGTCGAACTGGAAGATGCTTTCAAGTCCTTGCATCAGGCCGAGAAGACGACGGATGATCCGCTTGTCCGGGTCATGGCCCTGCACGCATTGGCGTATTGCGAGAGGCTGTTCTACCTGGAGGAGGTGGAGGAGATCAGGGTCGCCGACGCCAATGTGTATGCGGGGCGCAGGATACACGAGGAACTCGACCGGGGGCCGGATCGATACACGATGGAACTGGCGAGCGAGCGCCTGGGCCTTCGCGGCAAAGTGGACTGTGTGAAGCGGGAGTCGGGAAGCCTGGTCGTCAGCGAACACAAGAAGGGGAAATCAAAGGAGGGGAAAGACGCCTGGCCGGGAGACCGGCTGCAGGTGTTGGCGTATGCGCTGCTGCTTGCCGAGCATGCCGGTGAGCCGATCGATGAGGCAAGGATTAGATACCACGCGGACAACAAGACCGTGGTCGTTTCCGTGAATGCCGGGGAGGCGGAAGAAGAGGTGAGGGCAGCGGTCGAGCGGGCGCGGCGGTTGCGCGAATCGGTGGAGAGGCCGCCCGTTGCCGTGCCGGAGCGGTTCTGCCGCACCTGCTCCCTGGCGCCGGTGTGCCTCCCGGAGGAGGAGCGGTTTGCGGCTTCGGAGAAGAGCAAGGCGCAAAGACTTTTCCCGGCGGAGGAGGGCCGCGTCGTCCATGTGGTCGAACAGGGGGCGTCCGTCCGCAAGGACGGCGAGCAGCTCGTCGTATATCTCCCGGATGGAACAAAGAAAGCTCTTCCGGGCATGACGGTGTCGGCCCTGGTGCTGCACGGAAACGTCCAGATATCCACTCAGAGCATTCATTTCTGCGCGGCTCGGGGAATCGGGGTCCACTGGCTGTCGTTCGGCGGCCATTATGTGGGGGCATTGACCCCCGGGGCCGGCGGCGTGCAAAGGAAAAACCGGCAGTTCAATGCGTTGCGGGACGAGGTTTTCAGAGGGCGATTGGCCGTCAGGATCGCCATGACCAAGGTCGAAAACCAGTTGCGCTACATCCTGAGGAGCACCCGGCAGGCAGGGGAGGATGGCCGCGCTCCGGAAGTGGAGAACGCCATTACCGGGATGAGAGGCGAACTGGCGTCGATGGCGGAAGTGGAAAAGGCGTTGAGCGGTCTTTCCGAGGGGAAGTCCGGCGGGGAGGGTGGAAGCGACGGACTTCCGGAGACTGTCGGCGCCCGGCCCGACGATCAGGAGAAGGGTGACGCGGGCGCGGATGCCCTGGGAAATGGCGACGGTGGCGGCGAGTTGAAATCACTTCCGGAAAAGGCCGATGAGGGGGAGGGCGCCGGTGTTTCCTCCGTGGTCGGCGTATGCCTGAAGAAGCTGAGGGGGCATGAGGGGAAGGCCGGCAGTGAGTATTTCAGCGCATTGCCTTTCATTATAGGCTTGACTCCGGATGATTTTCTCTATTTCGGCAAGCGAAGCCGCAGACCTCCGAAGGACCCGTTCAACGCCCTCCTGTCCTTCGGGTATGCGTTGCTGTACAGAGACTGCGTGGCGGCGATCCTCGCCGTGGGACTGGAGCCCTCGATCGGAGTGTTTCACACCCCGCGTTCCGCGGCCTATCCATTGGCGCTCGACTTGATGGAACTCTTTCGGGTCATCCTGTGGGATATTCCCCTCATCGGTTCCGTCAACCGGAAGCAGTGGAAGAAGGAGGACTTCGAGATCACGGGAAAACAGGTCTGGCTCAGTCCCGACGGGCGGCGCAAGGCGATCCGGATATACGAAGGGAGAAAGCAGGAGAAGTGGAAACATCCCGTGCTCGATTATTCCCTGAGCTACGCCAGGACCATCGAACTGGAAGCCAGGCTGCTGGAGAAGGAGTGGAGCGGAGAATCGGGGCTTTTCGGTCGATTGAGATTGCGTTGAGCAGATGGTTGTGAGATAGAATCGCTCTGTGCGGTTACGGCTGCCGGCCGCGACCGGACTGTCGGATTACGTACCCAATCCGGTAGTGGCGACGTTTCGTGCGGTTACGGCTTTCAGCCGCGACAGGGCTGTCGGGATGCAACGGATTCAGGTTACCGCTTTCAGCCGCGACAACTTGGATGGCCCCCGAATTGAGGCGATCAATCCGGTAGTGGTATGGCTTTGTGCGGGTTACGGCTGCCGGCCGCGACCGGACTGTCGAACCGCAACGGCTCGCGGTAGCGATCACGGTCGCGACCGGCAACCATGAACGCACAAGAAAAGTCCACGTTCTACCCGTTCACGGTATGGATTCCCGGCAATGACAATGCCGATGGCTCCGCAATCAAACGATTGATTACTGCTTTTGCGGGCGTTTCATACCCGGAAGAACCAGGTATGCCAATGGCTTCGAAATCAAACGATTGATTACTGAACCGCCGTGAGATCGCATGTGTAGGGCCGTGGATGGAGGGAGTCGCATATGAGTGATGACAGGCACTGGCATCTTGTTTGCTATGACATTCGGGACCACAAACGGTGGTACAGAGCATACAAGGTATTGAAAGGGAGGGGCGAACGTCTGCAGTATTCCATATTCAGGGTTCAGATGAACAAAACGCAATTGGAGGCGCTCAGATGGGAATTGAGCAAGATACTCGATGAAGAGGACGATTTGATGATTGCGAGGCTTTGTCCGGGTTGCGCGCAGAGGATCATCGATAGCCGGGGCGTGGAGAAATGGAAGGAGCCGCCGCCCAGGTTCGAGGTTTTTTGATCAAGCATGTCCTCGAGGCGAATGCGCATTGACCCCGAAAATGAGTTCTCGGCCGTACGTAACGCCGCTTTAGAGGCAATTTGACGGCGAGGAGATGCATGACCATTCTTTCCTGCCAAAAATCCAACAACTTAAGATCTATTGGTCTCCTTCGGATCACCAATCAACCTGCCGTACAGAGTAAGAGAAAACAGGTGCTTGATTTGACGGACCGCTCTGCCTTTACCCACCTGAGCCGGCAGAGGCGGGCCTGCAATGATCTCCGATGCCGGAAGGCGTTGAGCACCGATGGCTGGGTTTGAGTTTGTCGAGGAAATCGAGCTGCAATGATCTCCGATGCCGGAAGGCGTTGAGCACATCATGCTGCGGAACTTGGAGCGAGCAGGATAGGCGGCTGCAATGATCTCCGATGCCGGAAGGCGTTGAGCACAAGCAGACAAGGTTGGGTATGACCGCAGTTACGGCTGCAATGATCTCCGATGCCGGAAGGCGTTGAGCACCTCAGGACGTTGGCCGCAATATAGTTGGAGCCATACTGCAATGATCTCCGATGCCGGAAGGCGTTGAGCACAGCAATGCTATGTGCCGCTCGTTCGGAGTTACATCCTGCAATGATCTCCGATGCCGGAAGGCGTTGAGCACCCTTGGGTAAGAGACGGAAAGCCTGCTGTTCTGATTCTGCAATGATCTCCGATGCCGGAAGGCGTTGAGCACACGATATGGCCGGAAATTGGAACTGTAGTAAATTGCCTGCAATGATCTCCGATGCCGGAAGGCGTTGAGCACTTCGTGAAGTGGTGAAGCAGCTTCCAGATAAGTGCTGCAATGATATAGAATGCCGGAAAGCGTTGAG
>CAYOVG010000304.1:0-8761 GCA_964407285.1 uncultured Syntrophobacteraceae bacterium | reverse complement strand
TGCTGAATGCCCTTCTTTATTCCTATCCGCTCGACACTGGTGACATAGGGCATGTTCTTCTCCTTTTCCATGCTTTCCAGTTCAGCCCAAAAGATCGACTCCACCTCTTCCGGAAGCACGATAAGCCAGTCGATGAACCGGAACAGGTCCAGAATGTCCCGCTTGTCATAGCCCCGATCGTAGAGCGTCCGGATCAGCCGGAGCTTCCACCACTTCCGCTCCTGTCCGTCCCGCACTTGCCGGGCCTTGAGTTGCGCCATCACGACCATGGAAAACGGGTTGGGATCGGCTTCGAGCTTGTTCCAGTCCTTTGCGTACTCCACAAGCTTAACCACGGGAAAGCGAAAAGTCAGCTTGCAGCCCCAACGTTCCCTGGAGTAGCGGTTGGGCCGGTATGCGGGATCATTGTCGCACAGGACCGCAAGGCTTACCACCTCCACGTCATGGCGGTCGAAGATCCGGTAGTTGTAGACGAACATGCGCCGGGCGAAAGCAGCTTCATAGTAGCCCTGGATTTCGATATGCACCAGCAGCCAGGTTTCCGCCCCGTCCCGAAGATACACCTTGACGAGCTTATCGGCGTGGCGGCGGCCGATCTCCGCATCCCGCACGACCTTTTCGAGTTCCTTGTCCAGGAACTCGTACCCCCTGGACCACTCGATATCCGCATGGATTTGCGGAAAGAAGAAAGCCATGAAGGATTCAAAATAGCCCTCGATGGCCTCCTTCCACGGACTGTCGTAATCCGGCGCTTCCCCCATCCTCCGCCCCTCCCTCGATCATGCGCATCGTCTCGATCCGACCGTTTCTTCTTCCGGACATACAGAAAATTGAAAGCCCGCCGTCCTGCGCTTGTTTCCCCGCTTGACGCCATTGACATTAGCTCTCACCTGTGTACTTGTCAAAATCAAAATGGTTCCGCCGCCATGTGCATCGCCGCATGGAGCCGGCAGGCGTTTCGAGGCTCTCCATGGGAAAGCCCCGGATACCCGCGCCGCGCAGGGATACCCGCGGACGATGGACTCCCGGGGCGTTCCCGATTCCATCGCCGGCCGGACAGCCGCACAAAAACCTTGAAAAGCTGCTGATGTGTAGCATAATGAGGCTGGATGATGCTCGGGGAATTGCACCAATGCCGCGGTTCAGCAGATGAGCGAAAGTCTCTTGACAAAACTGGGAGGTCTTTTCCTTCTCCCGATGCGGCGTTGGGTTTTTGCACTACAAAATGTTGAAAGAGCTTCCGCTCGGGTGCTTACGAGGTTGCCATGACGAAAAAACGAATCGCCGCCTGTTTTCTTCTCTCATTCATGCTTCTCTTCGCCGGATGCGCCGCCTACAAGCTTTTGCATTCGACGAAGCTGGAGGAGCCCAAGATCGAATTTTCCGGATATCGTATCGAGCGGATGACGAACAGAGAGGCCGAGGTCGATTTCATCGTACGGGCGGAAAACCCGAACCCCGTCGGCATCAAAGGCGTTTCAGCGGATTACGAGCTGTACGTCGACGAGAGCAGGTTCGCTACGGGCAACGCTGTCGCCGTTGAATTGCCCCCCGGCGGTGAGACCGCCATCACGGTCCCGGTGGTCGTAGTATACCAGGAATTGTTGAAAGCCCTCGGCCCGGTGATCGAACGGTTCCTGTCCAACCGGAAATCCATGCCGATCACGGTAAAGGTCAAAGTCTACGGAAATCCAAGGCTGTACGGCAGTAACACGGAGGAGGGTTTGCTCCCCCCGTTCCAGAAAACGATCACCAGGACGCTGGACATCCCCCTGCCCGACGGCCAAAGCATTCCGGCGGGGGACAGACTTGAAAAGACCATCAGAAGTCTTTTCTGAAATCGCATGCGCCAATCCCCTGTACGGCGCACCGGAAGTCATGCGGCCCGTCGAATCCGGATTGTGTGCTTTCGCACATGCGGGTCGCCGCCCATCGGGGGCCATTCGCCCGGAAGGTCCGCAAGCAAATCACGGTTCGCCGCGGACGATTTCGGGCAAAGCCCTGGAAATATCCCGGGGCGAGCGGGATGTTCTCCCTCGAGTGCTCATAACCGCGCGACTGAACGGGCAGTTGCGGGAGAAAGACCTCAAGATTCGGCATGGCTCCTATGGAACCCCTGTCATCCCATATCCGGCTCATCACCAATCCGGCCTCCGGAGAGATTACCCGTACTTTCCAAACGGCTAACGGACCTCCGCGACAGGCCTGCTCAATTCTTTTCGGCCGGACGAGCATCCGGGAATCAACGACGAATTCCGATCGCTGCCCGAGATTCTGAAAAGCTCGCTCCCGCGGATGTTGTCCGGCCGATGAATGACAGCAATCCGGAAATGATCCCGGATATACGGATATACCGGTCTCCCAGTCCCCTTATGAGGTGCTCCAGGTTGCCTCCCATCCGGGTAGCCGAATCAAAAACCGTAAATTCCAGCTCATGCTGCTCTGTCAGCCTGTCTGGCGGTCTCCGTGAGAGGTCGAACTCTATCCACTCTGAAGAAAACCAGGAACAGAGCGCCTCTTTCTTCTCTCGTCTCTTTGATTGCGTTGTGATCCGGACGACGCAAGGCGTACAGCCGCTCCGTATCTTGCTCTTCGGAAATCTTGGTCAGATAAAGTCTTACGCCTTTGTATCCCCCTGAACCTTCCTCCATGAAAAGGTAGGTTGCATGAGGGTTGGATTGAACATTAGCATGTGTCAGGCGATCTCGCATGATGAATGCCACGGTTGCTTCATCTATAACATGTGGTCTGCCGTAGACGGCTGCATCCACCAGCCCCTCTGCGTTTGCAGTGGCAAGAATGCCCCGTCCCTTACTATTTTCAAAGTATTCAGCAAGATTCATCGTCAAACCTCCGGAAAACCCTGTTCTGTTCCCTGGTTTTGAAATTAGGATATATGGGAAGAGCGGGATGGAATTTTACCGCACCCTGTCGTTTCTCATAAAGATAAGGAGAAATGGGGGATTTGACAGGAGGGACGGAGGAACTTGCAGAGCGCTTCATGCTCCCGAACAAGCTTCCTTGAAAGAGGCGGCTTGAGATTTACGATTTTGGCAAGATCACTTCCTGGCCTGCTTTTTATCCATGTCTATGTGGAACCGAAGGTCCTTCTCATGAGATGATGCTCATGGCGGCGGGACTATTTTGATTTTGACAACCCGTAAGGTGAAAGCTAATGTTGTGGAAATCGGTCATGGCTCTTCCGCAGGCGCCGGATCAAGAAGCACGCTATTGACATCAGGGAGTTTAAGCGATAACGATCGATCCTCTTTCTTACGGATTTTGCCGCGAACTCATACCACTACCCGCGACGGAGAGATCGGAAATGAATAAAGCGCCGACATGCCTGGAAGCAGAACAAGCTCATCCCGCACGCCATGAACCTTCGCTGAGCCGTTTGCTGGTTTCTTTCCTGAGGATGGGGACCACCGCCTTCGGCGGCCCCGCCATGATCCCTTACATCCGCAAGATGGCCGTGGAGCAGCGGAAATGGATCGACGGCGAAACCTTTCAGGCCGGCGTGGCTCTCTGCCAGACGATTCCCGGAGCGACGGTCATGCAGATGGCCGCCTACATCGGCTTGAGAGTCCGGGGAGTACCGGGAGCGATGGTGAGCTACTTCGGAATGATCTTCCCGGCATTCGTCCTCATGCTGGCGCTCTCCCACGCCTATGGACTGACCCACGAGCTTCCCGCCGTGCTCTCGATATTCAGCGGCCTTCAGGCGATCATCGTGGCCGTTGTGGCCAATGCGACCCTCTCTTTCGGAAGGAGTTCCCTCAAGAGCTGGAGGAGCCTGTTCATCGCCCTTGCCGCCGCCGGGCTTTTCCGGCTCATGGTGAACCCGGTTCTCATCATCGTTGCGGCGGCCCTGCTCGGGATGCTTCTACACGCCGGGGAGCCCGCCGCTCGCAAGGCTTCCCACCCGGAGAAGACGGCGCACACAACCATTCCGCTGCTGCTCTTCCTCCTCGTCTCCGCCGGGGGGCTCGCTCTCCTCTTTTTCTTTCGGAACGAACTCTTCCAGCTTGCCCTGCTCATGATCAAGATCGACCTCATCGCCTTCGGCGGCGGTTTTGCCTCGGCGCCCCTCATGTTTCATGAAATCGTCGAAGTCCGCTCGTGGATGGACGCATCGACATTCCTGAACGGCATCGTGTTGGGGCAGTTCACTCCCGGTCCCATTGTCATTACGGCAACCTTCGTGGGCTACCTGGCGCGAGGCTTTCTCGGGGCGATCATCGCCACCGTGGGGGTCTTCCTGCCTTCCTTTATCATCCTGATAGGCGTGGCGCCCTGGTTCGACAGGGTCCGCTCGACACCGTGGTTTGCCGGGGCCATCGGCGGTATCCTCTGTTCCTTCGTGGGCCTGCTCTTTACGGTAACCATCCGGTTCGGGATGAACGTTCACTGGGACTGGACGCACGCGGCCCTTGCGGTCGCGGCTTTTGCCGCTCTCTTTTTCAAGCTGGATATTTTGTGGGTGGTTCTCGCAGGAACCGTAATTTCGGCTTTTGCATTCTAGGCATTCTCTCAAGAGCAGGAGCGGCAGTCGAGCTTCCAGGACCGGGCGACTGCGAAGATCCGTTTGATATTCCCTTCCGATGTTTTTCCTGGTCCCGAGCGCAAGTTTTTCCTCTTCTGTTGGTTTAACGTATGAGTGAAGCCTGATCGTTGTTTTCGTATTGAGCCGGCCACGCCGAGCAGAAAAGTGATTCCAGGAGGCCCGACGCGTTCCTCGGCACACCGAGCGCTCCCGTTGGTCTCCCGCCGTGCCGAAATGAGGGAATTGTCATGATGATGGATTGGATGTTCGTGCATTTTTCCGTCTCCGGAGTAGATACATGGGTTTTCGTACCTCCTCTCGTGGCTTTTGTCGTTTCTTTTTTCACGTCCATGGGCGGCGTCTCGGGAGCCTTTCTCCTCTTACCTTTTCAGATGAGTGTCCTGGGGTATACGAGTCCGTCCGTGAGCGGCACCAACCAGTTCTTCAACGTTGTGGCTATCCCGAGCGGTGTCTACCGATTCATACGAGAAGAGCGGATGGTGTGGCCTCTGACCTGGGTTGTAATCATCGGCACTCTTCCCGGAGTGTTCCTCGGAGCATGGATCAGGGTAGCCTATCTGCCGGACTCGAGGAATTTCAAGCTCTTTGCAGCCGTGGTGCTGTTCTATATCGGTATCCGGCTTGTCTTGGACGTCTTGAAGGCAAAGACGGGAAACTCCGCGACGAAAGCTGCAGGCGGCACAGCATCGTCGGGCCGGATGCGCATTACCGGCACGAAATTCACGTTGAGAGCAGTCGAGTATACTTTTGACGGCAGGACATACTCCTTTTCCCCTTCAAACGTCTTTTTTCTGTGCTTCATGGTGGGGGTGGTCGGGGGAATCTATGGTGTGGGCGGAGGGGCGATCATTGCTCCGTTCTTTGTCGCTCTTTTCGGCATGCCCGTCTATACAGTCGCGGGGGCCGCTCTCATGGGAACATTTATTACCTCCGTTGCGGGCGTCGTATTCTACCAGGTGCTCGGCTACTGCATGCAGACCCCCCTGCGTGTCGCTCCGGACTGGTTCCTCGGCGCATTGTTCGGGATCGGAGGATTTTGCGGGATGTACCTGGGGGCGGCGTGCCAGAAGTACGTCCCGGCGCCTGCAATCAGGCTGATTCTTTGCGCCTGCACACTTTTCGTGGCTATCAAGTACTTTATGGATTTCTTCTCATGAGACGCGAGTTTTTCCACCCGGTTTTATGAAGCTCTCTTCCGACGATTGCAGGTCGGCGCGGCTGGCTATCCGGCCTTCCTCCATAATGCCCGGATGCGAGTCCCCTTTCCCTGTGAGGATTGAATGCTGAAGACGCCGCCCGAGGACTCCACCCTTTCCTGCATGCTGGTGAGGCCCAATCCTTCGCCCGGTTCGTCCAGGCTGAAACCGGCCCCGTTGTCCTCCACGATGAGCTCGACGGCGTCGTCGGGTTTGCGCAGCGTAAGGTCGATCACAGTCGCCCCGCTGTGTTTGGCGGCGTTGTTCAGAGCCTCCTGCAGGATTCGAAAGATGACGATCTTCAAGGCGGATGGAACGTCCTCTTCCTGCACGCCGATTCGCTTATCAATCCGAATATCCGAGTAGATGGATTCGAATTTTCTGGAAAACCAGGCGATTGTGGCCACAATCCCCAGGTCGTCCAGGATGGAGGGGCGAAGGTCCATGTAGATTCTTCGGGTCTCCTCACTGCAGTGCTGGACGAGAGGGACCAGTTCCTTCAGCGATTTCGAAAGCTCCGTATCCTGGTGCTTCGACCTCTGGAGAGCGTTTTCCAGCGCGAACTTGACCGCGCTGAGGGTGGAGCCGATGCTGTCGTGCAGTTCTCCGGCAATCCTTTTTTTCTCCTCCTCCACGCTCACCATGAGCCCGGAGGAAAGGTAGCGCAGTTGCGCCTCGGAAGCCCGTAGCGCCTCTTCGGCCTCTTTTCTCTTGGTAATGTCGCGGATTACCGAAGTGGAGATCCGCAATCCCTTTTGCGTAAGATAGCTCACCGAAATTTCGACGGGAAACACGGTTCCGTCCTTCTTCCTGTGGTAGCGGAGCGGTATCCAGTTGCTTTCGTTCTCGAGACCCCGGACCGTCTCCTCCGGTTCGGCCGACAGGTCCGTATTGCTCAACCGAAGCATCTCTTCCCGTGCGTATCCATACAACTCACAGGCATAGGCATTTGCATCCAGGACTTTCCCCGCCTCGTGGTCGAGCACGATGATCGCGTCCTTCGCGGCCACGAAAATACTCCGGTACCTGCCTTCACTTGCCTGAAGGGCCGCCTCCGCCCTCTCCAGTTCCCGGATTTGCCGGGTGAGCCGTTCGTTGACCCGCACCAGTTCGGCGGTTCGCTCCTCCACCCGCTGCTCCAGTATGCGATTCGCTTCCCGCAGAGCCTCTTCCGCCCGCTTGCGCTCCGTAATGTCGGTGTTCGTCCCGATGTAGCCGGCGAGCGTCCCATCCCGGTCCAGTATGGGAGCGGCATGCCCGTGCACCCATGTGACCCTTCCTTCCGGGGTCTGGAAGCGGTATTCCATGCTCCACCCGCTTTGCGACCCCGCCATGTCGTACCAGGCGGACACTATCCTCTCGCGGTCCTCGGGGTGGACGCTTCTCGTCCAGCCATCGCCGAGAGCTTCCTCGCGGCGCAGTCCCGCCATTTCGCACCAGCGCCGGTTCACATACCGGCAGCGGCCTTCGGAGTCGGTCAGATAAATGCCGACCGGGCAGATTGCGGCCGGCGTCCGGAAACACTCTTCGATTTCCCCGAATTCCGGCGGCTTCTCCGGACAGTCGTCCACCGGACGGAGTTCCGCGTTATACGCGGATTCGGAATGCAAAGGCCTTATCTCGACGGGAAGTCCAGCTTCGTTTTTTACTTCGTCTTTCATTACCGGAACTCCGCAGATACGTACACGGACGACGGACGCGGCTTTCATGCGGTTCCCGGCCAACAGGGATGGAACCGCCTCTCGAGGCTCAATCCACGATCGGAAGGCGTGCAACGAGCTTGAACCTGGATGAATAATAGCACCGATCGCCCGTCAAGTCCAAGTCTTATTAGCCGTTCCACCCGGCCGGCCGATATTCCGAATCCCGACTGCATCGGCAGGGAAAAACGGACCGGCCGGCGGAGCGCCTTTATTGAAACGCTTCCCGGCAAGCGGTCGATGCTTCGGATTATTTGAGTCCATCTCACGGTTATACGGTCTTGCGGATATGGAATTGGGGAAATCAACTACTTTGGCATGGCGCGATATTCAAATATAAGGAATGTCTGCAAGGCAGAACGGCGCAACCGCCCAACAGGAGAACCGGCCCGATGGAAGACGTCACGCGCCAACCCGGTGTTTCGAAGATTATTCCCGTTCAGCCGCCCGCGGTCCTTCGAAGGGCGAGGCTCGAAGAGCACCTGGAAAGGAACGGCGAAAGGAAGCTGGTTCTCATCCTCGGACAGGCAGGCCAGGGCAAATCGACGCTCGCCGCGACCTGCGTGAAGCAGTCGGGGCTGCGTTACGCATGGGTCAACCTGGATGCCGAGGACGCCGACCCGGTGGTCCTGTTCTATTCGCTCGCCGAGTCGCTTCAGTATTATTGCAAGGAATTGGACCTTTCGTCCCTCCTGCATTACCCTTCCATCAGCACGGGGCCGAGAGAGGCGATACCGCTCTTCCGGGGCTGGGCCCGCGCAATATTTCGCGCGGCGCCTCTTCCGCTGCAGATCGTCCTGGATGGTCTCGACCGTTTGCCTCCCGATGCGCACTCGTTTCAGTTCATACAGGAATTGCTTCATGCGCTGCCCCCCGGCCGCCGCCTGATCCTGGCGTCGCGAGCAATGCCTCCGATCGATATACAGCGCATCAAGATGAGCCGTGAAGCCGTGATAGTGGACAATGAGCAACTCGCCTTCACCCTGGAGGAGACCGAAGCCTTTTTCAGAGAACTTCGCGGGACTCGCCTGAGGAAGGAACACTTGTCGAGAATCCATCAACTGATGGAAGGCTGGATCGGAGGGCTTATACTGCTTTCCGAAACAATGATGCAACTGCCTGAAGAGTCGAGGACCGTTTTTCTTCAGAACGGATTTCCTTCCAACCATTTCCGAACGGAACTTTTCGACTACCTCGGTGAAGAGATCTTTGCCGATCAGCCGGAAAGGATCAAGGATTTTCTCCTCGGATGCTCGATTCCGGATGTGATCGAACCCGCCTTCGTGAGCCCGGTAATC
>CAYOVG010000303.1:0-8784 GCA_964407285.1 uncultured Syntrophobacteraceae bacterium | reverse complement strand
CTAAATCCTAAACCCGCCATCCATGCTGCCTCTCAGCAGTAGCGGGAATTGCTGGCCTGTCATCAGCATCGAGGTTGACGTCATGGTTCTTCGTCCAGCGGTGTCGATTATGGAGGTACTTATAGAACTCGACCCAGCCACTGCCGGTGCTGAGATCCAATTCGACGAGATTGAAGGCGTTCTCGTCGGTTTCCCGCCTCTCGTAACATGTTCCCGCGCCAACTATCACAACCTTACCGGCCTCGTCATGGATTGCCGCATTGTGCGGTTCATGAAGGTGCCCCGTTAGGATTACATCCAGCTTCTCTTTCAATCTGTTATGACACACCTGGTCGCATTGGTGGAAGCACTTGAATGGATGGTGGAATAATCCAATGGAGATGACGGCCTCGCCGGACATCTTACGAATTGCTCCATCAACCTGGCGCAATCCGAAAGCGAGCTTCTGCTGGTCATCACCGTAATAGCCGGCAAAAAGAGCGGAATTAAGCCCCAAAAGGTTGATAGTAGCCTTGTAACGGTCCTTTTCGAGTATGAGGTTATCCGAGAAATAGTAGTCGCTTTCGGAAAACAGATGACGCCCCATGATTCGTTTCGCCGAGGCATTGAAGTCTGAAAATTTCTTCATCAAAGCCGGAAGAAGGGCTGGGTCCCCCAGGATGCCGGAAATTGTCTCCTGGGATTTGATGCAGTAAAGAGTCCTTCTACGTGCTTCAGTAACCTCTTTTCTGTCAACGTCGTGATTGCCCGGAACTATATAGAGTCTTTCTTTTCCTATGCTACACGCGTTCAGAAGGCGCTCACAGAAGACCTCCGCAACTCTGTACTCATCCTCCTTACCGCCGTAAGCCATGTCTCCTGTTATTATGATAAGGTCCGGTTTGTTCTCCTTCTCGAACAACGTTTTAAGGAACTCCACCATGGAACTGGTAACCATGTCCCGGTTGAATTCCTCGACCGGCCAATCGTCTCCAACTCTTTCACCGTGAGTGAAATGGAGATCGGATATGTGCAGTATGCGCAGTTTCATGAAACGACTCCCGCAGTTATTCCCTCACTGACGCCAACCGGTTCTCGAAGAAATGGGGAATGCGAACCGGCTCAAGCCGGGACCACCGGAAGACGCCTGGAAACAAGAGAATGCAGCGTCGTCCGGCGATCAAGTCGGCCGGAGTGCAAACAGACCCACTGAACCCATTCCATCATAGAAGAACGATTGTTAGCTTTACTCCCGGACTTTAGGCAATTATGCACGATCTTGGTGGTTCGTGCAACTGATAAAGGGATGGGTTTCCTTGAATGAATACGGGGCGGACAGTATCTGTTGACGTGTACAAGGGTATGCTCCAATCCAAGGCAGAGCTTCAGATGACAGTGGGTTTCCATGCAAGAGGGCGTGAACCGGGAACTATTCGAATTCTCAGGTAAATCCATATGTGTGGGAGCGTGGGAACCAGGCATTATGCAGAGTCGAAGATAATGCGCATGCGCACAAACGGGAATCCAGGTTTCTCGAGGTTTCCTGAACACCCGCCCACGCAAGCGGAAGGACGCTAATTCAACAAATGGCCGGTTTCGCTGAGGTGACCCTCTGAAGTAGCGCCCTGTTTTGAACCACGCCACAAATGAGATCGAACAATAACCCCTTATGAATTCCCAATTCCCGAGTTCATTCCGGAAGCTTAACCACGTCGAACCAGTATCTGAGCAAAATATCCAGCTTGTAGCGGAGTTCCTGAAAGGTCGGCGGCTTCGTGAAGAAGGAGTTTGCCCCCAGCCGGTAGTAATGGGCGATCCGCTTTCCCACGCTCGAAGTGGCGAACACCACGATGGGAATGTCGCACAATTCGGGGTTGGCTCGAATCTCCTTCAGAGCGTCCTCTCCACTCTTTCTGGGCATGTTGAGATCCAGGAAGATGATGTCCGGGCGCAATGAATCGCTCCGGAGGTAGTCCATCAGAGCCACGCCGTCCTCGACGGCCTTCACCCGTCCGGAAAATCCGCATTCCTGGAGCGCATCCGCTATGAAGACCCTATCGTCCGGGTCATCTTCAGCCATGAGAATGAAAGCATTTCTTTTAACCACGATAAACTGCTCCCGCCGGCAAGGTGATGATGAAAGTGGAGCCCTTTCCGATGGCGCTCCTGGCGGTGATGGTCCCGCCGTGGCGATCGACCACCTTCCTGCATATGGTGAGTCCTATGCCCGTGCCGTTGTACCGGCCTTTGCCCACGAGGCGCTGGAAAGGTCTGAAAATGCGTTCGCCGTACTGCTCCTCGAACCCGATTCCATTGTCCCTCACGAATATTTGTTGAGACCCGTCCTCCAAAGGCGAACCGTATATTTCGATGACCGGCTTCTCCGGTCCCCGGTACTTGACGGCATTGCTTATAAGATTCCGAAACAGGTGGCGCATCTGGTTTTTGTCGGCATAAAGGACGGGCAGGTGGTGGATGTCCAGGACCGCGCCGCTCTCCTCCATGCCCGGCTCCAGGTCCGACACAACTTCCTCGATGAGGTCTCTCAGGTCCACCCTGGTGAAGACGGTATCCTTTCCGGTGATCCGGGAGTAGAGGAGGAGTGCGTCGATGAGACTACGCGCCGTCTCCGTCGCTTTCATCATCCGCTCCAGGTAGTGCCGGCCCTCCTCGTCAAGGTAAGGAGCGGCGCCGTCCTCCAGGCGGCTGGCGAAGGTCTGAATCTTGCGCAACGGCTCCTGAAGGTCATGGGAGGCGATGAATGCAAATTCCTCCAGTTCCCGGTTTCGGAATTCGAGCCGTTTATTGGTTTCGATGAGTTCCGCGGTCCGCTCCCGCACGCGCATTTCGAGTTCATCGCGGGACCTTCGCAGCTCGACTTCCATGCGCTTTCGTTCGGTAATGTCCCGGAGGGTGAGAATGGCCCCATACTGCTCTTTCAGCCCTGCCTGTATCGGGGCCGCGCTCGCGGAGATCCAGACGGAGCGTTCCGTTCCGTTGCGAATCACCCTGAGGATCTGGTTCTTGACGGTATCCCCGTTGATTGCCCGCCGGGCGGGAAGCTCCTCGAGGGGCAAGGCCCTTCCATTCTCTGTTTCCATCCGCGAGATGCGGATACTCTCCGCCATGGGGAGCCGGCATTCTTCCCTGGTCAGGCCGAGCATCCACTGGGCGTAGGCGTTCATGCGCACGATTCGCCCGTCCGCGCCGTAGATGACGAGTCCGTCCGCCATGGAATCGAGGATGGCTTCCAGTTCCCCCGCCTTGCGATCCGAATCCTCCCTGGCCTTTCTGAGTTCGTCTTCCATGCGCTTTCGGTCGGTGATGTTCCGAAGGATATGCGCCGCGCCGATGATCCGTCCGTCTGAAGACCGGATCGGGCTGAAACTCATGTGGTAGCAGTTGCGAGCCCGGTCGGGGTCCCCGAACTCATGGTCGATGGTAAACGTCTCTCCGTTCAGGGCCCGCTCCCAGAGCTCCACCGCATTCTTTCGGTCTTCGGGCAGATGGTCGAGCACGTCGAGCATGTTCATGCCCGTCCGGATTTCCCGGCCGAAGATTCCGGCGAATTCCTCCCCGTATGCCGTGTTGAAGGCCAGGTAACGAAACTCTTTGTCTTGGGCGGCGACCAGGTCGGGCGTGCCTTCGATGATGGAGTTCAGAAGGTCGCGTGCTTCGGATGCCCGGCGCTCGCTCTCCCGCAGGGTTTCCTCCGCCCGCTTCTGTTCGTGCGCCGCATAGTCGAGCACTACGGCGAGGTTGCGCAGCTCCGCGGGACCGGAAATCTCCACTTTCGCATCCTGGTCGCCTCCGGCAAGGAGGAGCGCGTAGCGGTGGATTCTTTCGATCGGCCGGGCAATGTTGCGAGAAACAAGAACGGCCACCAGGAAGGAGAGCAGGGCGATCCCGAGAGTCATGGCGCTATGGCGCATGAGAGCCGATTTGATGGCCGCCAGGGCTTCGTCTTCGGAGCGGCTCGCAGCGGCTATCCAACCGATGGACGCAATTGGGGTGAAGCCGACCAGCCGTTTGACTCCGGTACGTTCCGACACTACGGTGGTGGCGACATCTTTCCCGTTGAGGACCTCCGCAATTTCAGGATACAACTTGAGCCAGTTGCGCTGCTCCAGGGTGTAGTCCACCCCGGGATAGCGGTAAACGTGCATCCCTTTGCCGTCGAGAAGGCTCACTCCCGCATCCCCCAACCGTTCTATGGGCAGCACATGGTTCAGCTTGTCCGGAATGACGACGGCGACAACCATGCCGAGGAGCGCGCCGTTCCCGTCCCGGATGCCCCGGCTGATACTGAAAACGGGCTCTCCAGTCACCTTCGAAATGATAAGATTGCTCACCACCCAGTCACGGTCGGACACTATCGCCTTGAAGTAATCCCTGTCCGAAATATCGACGCCGACCGCTTCCGGCTTGTTCGCCGAAAGAATCCGCCCCTGGGGGCTGACCCAGAAAAAGTTGCTCACGGCGGGGGAATCGTTGACGCTTTCCACGAGGATGCGGGTGAAGTCTTCGGACGGAAGCGGCGTGGAAGCGGTGGCCGTCAACCCGAGACCAAGCTCCTGCCGTAAAATGCCGTCGACATATGCTTCGAATGCTTTGCCCGTTGCGTTCGCCAGTTCGACATTGGCCCGAAGCTCCGTCTCTCTCCTCGTGTTGAAGCGGTCATAGTAGATGAGTGCGTGGATGAGCAGGATGGGAATGAGCACGATGAGCAGAAGGATAAGGAGTCGGCTCTGGATGCTCATGGAACCTTCGGGTACGAATCTGACTGCGGGATCTTCTTTTATTTCCATAACTTCAACGCTGTTAGAGACGGGTTTCGGTTTTTCGGATTCCGTTTGGCATCGGGTATCGGAAAGAGATTATCGTCCCGCACGGTTTCCTTTCCGGCTGTCGCCGAAGAGTGGCGCGGCATGTGGTGAATCCGTTCCTTCATCCGGCGCCGACGGGTATTGGCGCTACGGGGATATTTCACTGCCGATTCACCATTTTTACTATATGGATGAGACAAAGTCCAGTCGTCCATGGCGAGTTGAGCCGGCGGTCTTCATGATGATGGATATGGCGCGGGGGGGGATGGGCGGGGCAGGGGAGAATCCGGCCCCCGGGTTTCCGAGTATGGGGTTTGAACCGGGAATCATGCGGGACGCCGGCAGAACGGGGTTTCATCCCCGCCCTGCCGGCGGGCGCCTGAAGGACAGCACGGAAACGGCATCCGTTCCTCTTACCGATCCTATTTCAGTCTCTCCACATAAGCCCCGTGTACAATTCGCCCGCCCGGTCATCCAGGTCAATAAACGAGTCCTTGATTTCATCCCTGCTCAACAGGTGGGCGTCACTCGTTACGATCATTATCTGGTTGGAATCCCTCAGTTCTCTCATCACCTGGTCGAAGAGCTCCCTCTTCCATCCCAGTCGCCTCCTGATATCGTAGATATAAAGGAGCGAGCCGTAACCGGTTTCATAAGCCGCCGCATCACAGGCTTCTCTAAACGCCTTCCTTTCATCCTCGGTCATAGCAACATCCCTCATGGTATCGTGTGTAAATCCGTGTGAATCAACATCGAATCGAACTTCGTTCCCGGGCCGCCGCGCCGTCGAGGCATTGCGCCTTTCAGACCGCGGCCGTACTCGATAGTCCTTCAAACAAGCCGGTCAAAACTTGACCCGCGCCACAGGCGGCTTAACATAGAATAGAATTGAGTTGAGCGGCGGGCCGACACCGATGACGCCGGCGGCCGGCCATCGAGCCGGTATGGATATACATGGTTTCCTACCCCACAAATACGTACATGCCGGTATTTAATGATCCATGGTTATTGTATTACTATGTATATCAGATACCGCTCCTTCCAACGACGACTTTGCAAGTTCCTGCTTCTCTCCAAACTGCCGGGCAGGGTTCACGGCGCCCCGCCCGGCTCCTCTCTCTTTTTATGCCGATATCCCGTAGGAAGCAAGAACAAGAACAAAGAAAATAAACCGTTGCCCGGACGCAACACCGTCCGGATGGAACTAATGGAACAGACCCCCATGAACGACCCGGACACCGGACCCGACCACGCCGCCAACCACACCGGCGGCATATTCTGCAACCGGACCCTCAACCTGAACTCCATTGGGGCGATCGGCTACGACATGGATTACACCCTCATCCACTACAGGATGGAGGTGTGGGAACGGCACGCTTACGAATACATCAAGAACCGGCTCGTCTCCGAAGGATGGCCCGCCGGCGGTCTGGTCTTCGATCCGGAACTCGTCATGAGGGGCCTCGTCGTGGATGTGGAAAACGGAAATGTGGTCAAAGCGAACCGCTTCGGCTACATAAAGCGCGCGTTCCACGGTTCCGGGCTCATGGATTTCGATATGCAGCAGCGGTTCTACCGGCGCGTGCTGGTGGATTTGAACGAGTCTCGATGGTACTTTCTCAACACTCTCTTCTCCATGGCGGAAACCTGCCTGTACATGCAACTCGTCGACCTGCTGGACGCCGGCCGGCTGTCCGGGTGCATGGGGTACGCGGACCTTCACAAACGCCTTCGCCGCTCGTTCGACGCGGCGCACATGGAAGGCAGACTCAAGGCTGAAGTCATCGCCGACCCGGACCGTTTCGTGGAGCCGGACCCGGACATCGCCCCGGCGCTCCTCGATCAGAAGCGGGCGGGGAAGAAAATCCTTCTTATCAGCAATTCCGAGTGGTCATACGCATTCCCCATGCTGAGTTACGCCTTCGACCGGTACCTGCCCGGCCGGATGACGTGGCGGGACTTGTTCGACATTGCAATCGTGGGTGCGAGAAAGCCGGATTTCTTTACCCTGCCGCTCCCCGTTTTCGAAATAGCCACTTCCGACGGGTTGCTGCGCGAGCGCCATGGGACGCTCACGAGCGGCCGCGTGTATGTAGGGGGGAGCGCCGAACTGGTGGAGCGGAGCCTGGGGCTGGACGGCGACCAGATTCTCTATGTGGGAGATCATATCTTCGCCGACGTGAATATCACGAAGAGCATCCTGCGCTGGAGGACCGCCCTCATCATCCGGGAACTCGAGGACGAAATCGCCGAAACGGAGCGTTTCGAAGACCGGCAGCGGGAATTGACCGGGATGATGCTAACGAAGAAAGAACTGGAGGCGGAACACTCGATGCTCCGCCTGGAACTGCTGCGCACTCGCCAGGGGTATGGCCCGAAACCGGGCCGTACGGAAGGAGAAACGGAGCAGGCCATAGCCGATGTCCGTCGCAGGCTGGGCGAACTGGACCGGCGCCTGGCGCCGCTCGCCCTCGCCGCCGGCAGGCTCCTCAACCCGAACTGGGGGCTGCTCATGAGGACCGGCATGGACAAAAGCCATTTCGCCCGGCAGGTGGAACGGTATGCGGATATCTATACCGCCAGGGTTTCGAATCTCCTCGGCGCGACCCCGTTCGCGTTCTTCAGGTCCTGCAGGGGGCGGCTGCCGCACGACCCCGACCACGCTCCGTATTGACCGGACTATTCCTGATTCGACGCTCCGGCCGCCGCTTCTTCGTACTCCGCCGCAAGGGTATCGAGCAGCTCCTTCACCGACGTGATGCTCTCCACCCTGTAGGCATTCAGGCCGGCAAAGGCAAAGCCGTTTTTCAGGTTGCCTTTCTTGGCGTTGATGAGCGCAAAGGAGATGCAGTACGGGCTCGCCTTGTAGTCGCACGTGGTGATGCAGTGGTAGGGGCACTTGAAAGGCTTTTTCATCCCCTCTTGCACGTCGTCCAGAAACTGGTTCCTTACCGCCCGTCCCGGAAGTCCTACCGGACTGTCTATAATGACCAGGTCTTCTTCCTTCGCGTTGACGTAGGATTCCTTGAAAGCGAGGCTCGCATCGCACTCGTGGGTGGCCACGAAGCGCGTCCCCATTTGCACTCCCGCCGCGCCCATCTTCAGGTACTTGTAGATATCGGCTCCGGTGAAAATACCCCCCGCGGCGATGATCGGGATGCGCCTTCCATGCTCCTCCTCGAAAGGCTTCACGGCTTCCAGCACCTCGGGAATCAACTTTTCGAGCATGTAGTCCGGATCGTCGATCTGCGCCCGGTTGAAGCCCAGGTGCCCCCCGGCGAGGGGACCCTCCACGACGAATGCGTCGGGGAGATAGTTGAATTTCGAAATCCACTTCTTGCAGAGTATCTTCGCCGCCCTAGCCGAACTGATGATGGGAGCGAGCCTGGTTTTGGAATGCTCCTTGAGATACTTGGGGAGATCCACGGGAAGCCCCGCGCCGGAGAAAATGATGTCCACTCCCTCCTCGATGGAGGCCTTGACCATGTCGGCAAAATTAGTCAACGCCACCATTATGTTGACGCCGAGCAGCCCTTTGCCCGCTTCACGGGCCTTCTTGATTTCCCTTTTCAGCGCCCTGATGTTGGCTTCCCGAAAGTCCGAATAAATATCCGGCTCGCTCATGCCGATCATCGCCGCGGCAATCACGCCGATACCTCCCTCTCTGGCGACTGCGGACGCCAAACCGGAAAGAGAAATACCAACCCCCATTCCACCCTGGATTATGGGAATCCCGGCAACCAGATCGCCTATTTTCAAAACCGGAAACATTATGAATATCCTCCAGGCAGCACCCGTTATCCCGTCGCGGGAGTCCGCCATCACGTCGATGGCGGATCAGGCATTGCGGCATACTGCGTTATCGATAGCCTGCGCCGATCATGTTCAGCATATCGTGAGCGAAGCCTTGAAAAAAACCAGGATACCCTCCTTTCCCGGATCTTTCAAGATCAAAAGAACTTTCCAAAGAACACCCACA
>CAYOVG010000302.1:5219-8820 GCA_964407285.1 uncultured Syntrophobacteraceae bacterium | reverse complement strand
CATGTAAACGATTTTCGTGAACCGGACGTCATGATCATCGAATACGGAGACGACGGCGAACGCTATTCTTATCCGCCCGAGCTGCACGAAGCCGGGTCCTTCGAAGGCTGCTTCGACGGGAAAAATGATGCGCTCGGCACACTTTGGCATACCGTCCCGATCGACGGCTTTCGAATGCGGCATGAAGCCGCGCGGCGGGCATGGACCGATTTTGGACCTATAGCATGAACATATCCGCGCCTTTCATAAAGCGTCCCGTGGCGACGACGCTCCTCACCATAGGGCTGGCCCTGGCGGGCATCATCGCCTTCCTCTTCCTGCCCGTGTCGCCGCTGCCGCAGGTGGACTTTCCGACCATCGCGGTGGGAGCGTCCCTGCCGGGGGCGGACCCCGAAACCATGGCCACATCGGTGGCCGCGCCGCTCGAGCGGCAACTCGGGTTCATCGCCGGGGTCACCGAGATGACATCGACCAGCTACCGCGGATCGACGAGCATCGTGCTGCAGTTCGACCTCGGCCGTGACATCGACGGAGCGGCCCGAGACGTGCAAGCGGCGATCAATGCGGCGCGGAGCTACCTGCCGGCGGCCCTGCCGAACAACCCCACCTACCGGAAGGTGAACCCGGCCGACGCTCCCATCCTCATCCTGGCGCTCACGTCCGAAACCGTCCCCAAGCCCTGGATGTACGACACGGCCACGACCATCCTCCAGCAGAAGCTTTCGCAGGTGGACGGGATCGGCCAGGTGTTCGTGGGGGGCGGGTCGCTCCCGGCGGTTCGCGTCGAGCTCAATCCCGACGCGCTCACGAAGTACGGCATCGGCATCGACGAAGTGCGAGCCGTCATCAACAACACGAACGCCAACCGGCCCAAGGGGGTGCTGTCCGGCGACTCCACGACCTGGGTCATCAAGGCCAACGACCAGCTCCATAAGGCCGAGGAGTACAAGGACCTCATCATCCGCTACAATGCCGGGGCCGCCGTCCGGCTGTCGGACGTCGGGGACGTGCGCGATTCGGTCGAGGACGTGCGCACGGAAGGCCTGGTGGACGGCAAGCCCGCCGTGATGATAATCATGTTCAGACAGCCCGGGGCCAACATCATCGAAACGGTGGACCGGGTGTACGCGCTGATGCCGCAACTGCGGGCGTCCATCCCCCCGGACGTGAATCTTTCCGTCGTCGTGGACCGTACGATCCCCATCCGGGGGTCGCTCAAAGACGTCGAACACACCCTCGTCATTTCCGGCGTGCTCGTCATCCTGGTGGTCTTCCTGTTCCTTCGAAACGTGCGGGCGGCGCTCATTCCGAGCGTCGCGGTGCCCGTTTCGCTGGTGAGCACGTTCGGCGTGATGTACCTGTTCGGCTTCAGCGTGGACAACCTGTCGCTCATGGCCCTGACCATCGCCACGGGGTTCGTCGTCGATGACGCCATCGTCGTGCTCGAGAACATCACCCGCTACATGGAAAAGGGGGAGACCCCGATGAAAGCGGCCCTCCTGGGGGCCAGGGAAATCGCGTTCACCGTCGTTTCGATGAGCCTGTCGCTCGTGGCGGTGTTCATCCCGCTCCTCCTGATGGGAGGGATGGTGGGACGCCTGTTCCGCGAATTTGCGGTGACGCTCTCCGCGGCCATCATGATCTCCCTCGTGATATCGCTCACCACGACCCCCATGATGTGCGCTGGGCTTCTCAAGCCGGAGAAAGAACGCACCCGCGCTCACGGGGCGCTGTACAGGGCCGGCGAGCGGGTATTCGACCTGATGCACCGCGGTTACGACGCGAGCCTTCGCTGGGCGCTTGGCAAGCCACGGTTCATGCTCGCGCTCACCCTGCTCACGCTGGTGGTGAACGTCTACCTGTTCAGTATCGTCTCCAAGGGATTCTTCCCCGAGCAGGACAATGCGCGACTGGTCGGCAACATCCAGGCGTCCCAGGACATATCGTTCCAGGCCATGAGGGAGAAGCTGATCCAGGTGGTGGAAATTATCAAGACCGACCCCGACGTCACCAAAGTGGTGGCCTTCACGGGCGGTACCGGAGGGGGCGGTTCCACGAGCAATACCGGACGCATGTTCATTTCGCTCAAGCCGCCGGACGAACGCGAGGCCGGAGCGCGGGAGATCATCGGAAGGCTTCGCGGGAAACTGGCCGTGATACCGGGCGCGTCCACGTTCCTGCAACCCGTGCAGGAACTGCGTGTCGGGGGACGGGCGAGCAACGCGCTCTACCAGTACACCCTCCAGGGGGATAACCTGGAGGACCTCAACGAGTGGGCCCCGCGCGTGCTGCAGCAGTTGCGCACGGAGCCCGTCCTGACCGACGTGAACAGCGATCAGCAGGACAAGGGACTGCAGGCGGAACTGGTGATCGACCGCGACACCGCATCGAGGCTCGGCATAACCCCGCGAATCATCGACAACACACTCTACAGCGCCTTCGGCCAGCGGCAGGTATCGATCACCTATTCCATGCTCAACCAGTACCGCGTCGTGATGGAAGTCGCCCCCGAGTTCCGGCAAGACCCCGACGTGCTGCGCAGGATTTACGTCCATTCGTCCACGGGGGCCCCGGCGCCGCTGAGCGCGTTTGCGCGCTTCGAGACGCAAAACACGTCCCTGTCGATCAACCACCAGGGACAGTTTCCATCGATTACGCTGTCGTTCAACCTGGCGCCGGGGGCAGCGCTCGGGGACGCCGTCGAGGCCATCCAGGATACCACGCGCCGGATGGGAATGCCTGCTACCATCCGAGGGACCTTCCAGGGCACGGCGCAGGCGTTCCGGGCGGCGCTGGCCAACCAGCCCCTGCTGATCCTGGCGGCGCTGGTCACCGTCTACATCGTGCTGGGGATGCTCTACGAAAGCTACATCCACCCCGTCACGATCCTCTCGACGCTTCCGTCCGCAGGCGTGGGAGCGCTGCTGGCCCTGCTGCTGACCAAAACGGAACTCAGCCTCATCGCCATAGTGGGCATCATTCTCCTGATAGGCATCGTGAAGAAAAATGGTATCATGATGGTCGATTTCGCCCTCGAAGCCGAGCGCAACGAGGGGAAGGACTCCGCCGCGGCGATCTACGAGGCCTGCCTGCTGCGCTTCAGGCCCATCATGATGACGACCATGGCGGCGTTGCTCGGGGCGCTTCCCCTGGCCCTCGGGACGGGAGTGGGGTCGGAACTCCGCCGCCCGCTCGGGATCGCCATCGTAGGCGGCCTCATATTCAGCCAGATGCTCACCCTCTACACCACGCCGGTCATCTACCTGTACATGGACCGCTTCCGGCTGTGGGTCCTGCGGGTGCGCGGAAAGAGCAATCACCGGCGGCCGTGAGTCGTGAACGGCTCCTTTCATGGACTGCTACGGGTTGCCGGTTACGGGTTACGAGTTACGGGTTGCGGGTTGCGGGTTTGAGCCCTCGTAAGCCGTGGGCTTTTTCTCCTGGCCTCCACGTTGCAGCGCAGGAACGGCCGGAAAGACGTCATATGACTGCGATTGCCGGAGAGTACCCATGAACGATGGAAATATGCCGGGATCTTCGAGTAACAAAACTCGCAACCCGCAACCCGAAAGCAACCAGTACCCATGAGCGATGAAAACAT
>CAYOVG010000302.1:0-5119 GCA_964407285.1 uncultured Syntrophobacteraceae bacterium | reverse complement strand
GCCGGGATTTTCGAGTAACAAAACCCGAAACCCGCAACTCGCAACCCGCAACCCGAAGGCAACCATGTACCCATGAACGATGAAAGCATGCCGGGATTTTCGAGTAACAAAACCCGAAACCCGCAACTCGCAACCCGCAACCCGCAACCCGAAAGCAACCCGCAACCTTCCACGAGGAGATAGCCTGATGCCGTTTCACTCCAGGAAATTGCGCCGGGTAGAGACGGCGCCGCGCGGGAGCATGGTCGTCCGCCGTGGCCGTCTTGTAATGCCGGCAATGCTGCTCCTATTTCTCGCCGGCTGCACGGTGGGGCCCGACTACGTGAAACCCACGGCCTTCGCCCCCGCCGCATACAAAGAGATTGCGGCAGGAGCGGGCTGGAAGCCGGCGCAACCTCGGGACGGCATCGCACGGGGGGCGTGGTGGGAGATATTCGCCGACCCGCAACTCAATGCCCTGATGGCGCAGGTCCGTGTCGCGAACCAGGACGTCGCTGCCGCGGAAGCCGCCTACCGGCAGGCCCGCGCACTGGTCCGGGCGGCCCGCTCCGCGTTTTTCCCGACGGTTGCGGCCGGAGCGTCCTATACGCGGTCGAGATCACCGGGCAGCGGCGAATCTTCCCGTTCGAGTTCCGGCGCCTCCGGCTTCACCTCCTCATCCTATGCCCTGCCCTTCGACGCAATATGGGAACCGGACCTGTGGGGCAGGGTCCGCCGTTCGGTCGAGTCCGAGCGTGCGAGCGCACAGGCGAGCGCCGCGGAGCTCGAATCCATACTTCTGAGCCTCCATGCGGAACTGGCGGTGAATTACTTTCAGCTCCGGGCTGTGGACGCGCTGAAAAGGCTCTATGACGAGACGCTGGAAGCCTACCGCAAGTCGCTCCAGGTGACGATGAACCGCTACCGGGCGGGGATTGCGTCCAGGGGAGACGTACTGCAGGCCGAAACGCAGCTCCGGACCACCGAGGCCCGGGCGGTCGACCTGGGCGTGCAGCGCGGGCAACTCGAAAACGCCGTCGCCGTGCTCGTCGGAAAGCCCGCGTCGGTCTTCTCCATCCCCTTTTCGCCTCTGGATATGGAACCTCCCGAGGTCCCCGTCGGCGTGCCCTCGGAACTCCTGGAACGAAGGCCCGACATCGCCGCGGCCGAGAGGCGCGTGGCGGCTGCAAACGCCCGGATAGGCGTCGCCGAGGCCGCATTCTACCCGAACATCACGCTGAGCGCATCGGCTGGGTTCCAGGCGGCGAACCCGGGGTCGTGGCTCACCTGGCCGAGCCGGTTCTGGGCCGTCGGATCGGACCTGTCGCAGACGATATTCGAAGGGGGCTTCAGGCGCGCGCAGCTCGAACAGGCGCGCGCCGCCCTCGAACAAAGCGTCGCCGACTACCGGCAGACGGTGCTCATCGGATTCCGGGAGGTCGAAGACAATCTGATCGCGCTCCGGGTCCTGGCGGAGGAAGCCCGCGTCCAGGAGGAGGCGGTGGAGGCCGCCGTGCAATCGGTCGCCATCAGCAGGAACCAGTACCAGGCGGGCCTGATAAGCTACCTGGAAGTGGTGGTCGTCCAGGCGACGGCGCTCAACGACCAGCGCGCCGCCATCGACATCCTGTCCCGCCGCATGGCCTCCGTCGTGCAACTCGTCCGGGCGCTGGGCGGCGGCTGGACGTCTGCCGAACTGCCCGACCCCGACGCCGAAACGCCGGAAACGCCGGAAACGCCGGAAGCGGAAAAAACTACCCCAACCTCTACTTGATTCAGACAATAACCAGGGAGAAACGATATGGATGCGACAATTCAGAAGATGCTCGGGACTGTGGGCACGGTCCCCGGCCAGGGCGGGCTGCTGGAACAATTCGACAAGCGTCTGCGCAAGCTGCAGAGGCGCGTGATGTTTGAACTGCTCGAAAGCATAAACCAGGAGGATGCCGAAACCTTGCCGGTCGTGCTCTACAAAGCCGTCCTGGCGGACGGGAAGAAAAGGCCGGCCTTGTTCCGGTTCTATTTGCCGACATGGCGAGGATATGACGAAGTATTCTGGCAGGCCCTCGGCGACTATGCCATCCTTACGCTTCACCGTGTGAAAGATCTGGAATACAACGTTGCGGGCGGGAGGATGAAGATCGAGTATTTCGTCAAAACGGCAGGAAGGGTGAGGAGCCCGGAAGAGATTCGGGGAATTGTCCAGAAGCTCGCTTTCCTGGTGGACAACGAAACCCTGCCGACGGACTTCACGCGTTTCCGGAGCATGGCGGAAAGAAGGGAGCAGATCGGAGAGTTGAGCAAGGGAGAAGCCGCGGCCGTCGGCGCTCTGCTCAAGCTCTTGCCGTTGTAGAAGGCTCGGGAGCGGTCGTTGAAGGCGGAATTCTTCAAATCTCCTTTTTGAGGCGCGGCTGGACACATCGCTTCCGGACGCCGTCCGCGGGACCCGTGTGCTGCTGGTGGAAGGCAGCGAAATCAACCGACAGCCGGCCATCGGGGTTCTCGAGGAAGCCGGGATGGAGCTCACAGTTGCCGAAAACGGCCTGGAAGCGGTGGAGATGGTCGCAGAGCGCGCCTGCGACATTTCGATCTGAGCTATCGGAGCGACCCGAAAACGGATGATTTCCATGGCGCATCCCGGCGCGAGGCTGATGAAGTCGATTCCCGCGCCCGGGTTGTCGGATTCGACGGGGAAGTTCGGAGCCCCCCGCAGGCGGATTGCTTTCAGAACCTCCCTCGGAATCTTTCCTCAGGCCGATCCAATCGAATCGCGCGTGGTTTCCTTTATTCTGAACATGGCCGAATCGGCGAGCCGCAGGAGTTCGTCCTTGCTCTTCGCATCACGGGGGTAGCAGGCCACCCCGTAGGAGGCGGTGATCCCCAGATTGATGCCCTCTTCGGCAAGAAAAGCATTCTGCTTCATCCGCTCCCGAAAACGGCGCGCGAACTCCATCGCCTCCTCTTTCCCCGTCCTCGGCATCAGGATCACGAACTCGTCCCCCCCGTAGCGAACGGGAATATCTTCCGGGCGAACCACTTGCCGGATCAGCAACCCGACCTC
This sequence comes from uncultured Syntrophobacteraceae bacterium, assembly GCA_964407285.1. Lineage (GTDB taxonomy): Bacteria > Desulfobacterota > Syntrophobacteria > Syntrophobacterales > Syntrophobacteraceae > CAYOVG01. The sequence continues at coordinate 2,079 of CAYOVG010000302.1, read as the reverse complement.
CCTCAACACCTTGCTCCCCAACTGATGCCCGTGCGTGTCCACTACTCCCTTGAACCGGTCGAGATCGAAGAAGATCATGCAGGCCTCGCCTCCCTCTTCGTCAGCCGACTGCAGTGCGCCGTCGAGGGCCTCGTAGAGGTAACGCACGTTGTAAAGGGAAGTGTGGTCGTCGGTGATCGAAAGCCTTTGCGCTTCCCGGTAAAGGTCGGCATTGTAGATCGCGATCGCGGCATACTCGGCGATCGTTTGCAGCGAACGCATGTCCCGTTCGGTAAACGATCCCTGCTCGAGCCTGTTTATCAGTTCCAGGACCCCGAGCACTTTTCCCCTGTTTATCAGCGGAACGCAGATGATCGAGCGCGTCTCGAAGCACGACAAGGAGTCGAACCGGCTGCAAAATCTCGGATCTTTCCGTACGTCCTCGAGAAGGATTCCTTCGCCGCTCCGGGCTACCAGCCCGGCGATGCCTTCGTCGATTCCGAGCCGGCGACCGATGAGGACCTCGACCCCCTTCCCGACCACCAGTTCGAACCGGAGGTGCTTCCCATCAGGCTCCATGAGAAGCAGCGACCAGTTTGCAGGGGCGAGCAGTTCTCCCATCTTCTGCATTATGATTTGTAATACCGTGGAGAGGTCCAGTGTTGAAGTGAGCGTCTTGGCGAGGTCGGCGTAAATGTCGTGCTCGAGCCCCAGCCGGGCTACATTCTGTTCTTCAGGTGTGCTCATTGCGTGTAAACACTCCCGTTCCATACCAGTTGAAATCGGCTCCAGCCGGATGTCGGCCCGGCCGGGCGGCCCCGGCCGGACTCGACCGCCCGGACCAACCCGCGGGACGGACATCCGAACCGGCCCGGCAGCTCTGATTGCAGAACCCTATTCTATCCCAAACGTGCAAAAGCTCCAACAATCATGACGACCATCCCGTTCGCGTACGTGCTGCTTGCATGCGGCGCACAACCTCGGCCATGCCGGCGGCCGCCCCCCTATCGTTACGCGCGGGCGCTTCGCGCCATGTCCGATTTTCCATCATCGCCACAAAAAATCCAGCACATATGGCTCGCGTATTGCATCCACCACATATGTTGATTCCGGTTTGCGCCGGCAGACTGCCAGGACCATAGCTTGTTGTTGAATCTCCGTAAAAAAAATGGTTTATTCCCCACTGCGAGAGACAAACAGAATGCCTTCTCACTCTATAGCGCGATCTGCGAACTTCCGTCTGTCCATTTCTGGGATTAAGTCCCGGCATTCACAATTTGTTTTCATATCTCCGGTAAACGCGGAAAACGCCGCAAATGCATGAAATGCGCCCGGCGAACCAGCTTCGCCGGGTCAGGGAGACGCATTCATCCGGCATAGGAAACCCGGGCCCCGTAACACAACAACCGGCGAAGGAGTAGAGCCATGTTTGGAAAAATGAAAATGGGGACGAAGATCGTGTGCGCCCTGGCAACTTTGGTCCTTGTGATCGTGGTGGTCGGCGTGGTCGGCTACAGGGGCCTGACCGAAGTCATGCGCTCTCTGCATGAGGTGGCAAACGACAGACTGCCGAGCATCCAAAGCCTTCTCACCATCGAACAGGCTCAAACGGCCATCGAGAGCGCCGGGCATTCATTGCTGGCCGTCAACCTGGATGCGAATGGGCGCCGGGAGGCCTTCAGACAATCCGATGAGGCGAAGAAGCGCGTCGACGAAGCATGGAAAATCTACGAAGCATTGCCCAAATCGACGGAAGAGGCGAACGTATGGAAAGAATTCCTTTCGGCCTGGGACAGGTGGTGGAAGGACCATGAGGAGTTGGTCCGCATCGCCGGGGAATACGAGAAGAACAAAACGGACGAGTTGTATGGGAAGCTGTCCCACCAGGCGCTGGTGGTTAGTGCGGCCACTTACGCCGCCTCGGAAGCGCTGCTCGACAAACTCATCGAATTGAACGATAGAATAACCGAGGCGGAAAAATCCAAGGCTGAAGGAATAGCCGCCCTGGCCGAACGGTCGGTCGTGGGAGCGATCATCCTGGGGGTTGTCCTGTCCGCCGTAATGGGGTTTTTCCTCAGCCGGAACGTGTCGGCCATCCTC
>CAYOVG010000301.1:0-8831 GCA_964407285.1 uncultured Syntrophobacteraceae bacterium | reverse complement strand
CACTTATATGTACTAATATAGGTAATTTGATATTTGTAATCTCACGGATTCAGGAACCACTAAAAGGAGTATAGTATGAGCTTACGCAATTTGAAGGTTTCCGTAACGGTGCTGTGTGCCGTACTACTGGTGGCGGTTATCATGGCCGCCACGGTACACGCTCTCGAAACTGAAGGGGTGTTCGAGAATCCCTATTATTCGGGAGTGTACGACGATAATTATGGCGATAACTGGTACTACGACACCTATCAATCCGGTGTTTTCGAAGACGAAGGCACTTTCGGGTACTATGGCATGGATGATACCGATGGCTGGTATAATTCGGATGAGTACTATTCAGGTACTTATGAAGGCGATTTTGACCAGAACGACTGGTACTACGATTCGTACGACGATCCCGGCGATGCCGGATTCCTGGACATCTAATGGTTGCCTGATTGCAAGAAATAACTCGTCAGATAAGGGGATTTTATGGTTAAACATGTTTTGAAGACATCGGCAGTGGCAATTCTGGCGCTCTTTGTTGCAGTTCCGGTTATGGCGCAGCAGGGGGCGGGGCAAAAGCCGGATCAGCAGGCGCAAATGCAGAACAAGCGACAGATAACCGGTGAAGTGCTGAAAGAGAAGACCGTCAAGAATAAAAGCACCAACACGCAGGATAAGGTTGTGCTTCTGAAGACACAGAAAGGCAACCAGATCGTTGCCGACCTGGGTCCCGCAAAGAACCTGGAAAATATCAAGATTCAGTCCGGTGAGCAGATTCAACTCAGCGGGAAAGTCAACAGAGTGAGCAACCGGCCGGTTCTGTTTGCGGAGCAGGTGACTGCGAATGGGCAGACCGTGCAGATTCAGAGGTCCGATCGGCCCAAATCCGCGAAGAAGAAAATGGATGCTGCTCAGCCCCAGCAACTATCGGGGCAGGTGATCCGGGAAAAGACCGTGAACCTGCAGGGAACCAACACGGAGCATGAAGTCGTCATGCTCCAGACCCAGGATGGCAAGCAGGTCATTGCCGACCTCGGTCCTGTCAGAAATCTCGAAAACATCAAGATTGAGCCCGGCGAGCAGGTTCAGGTCAAGGGCAACCTCGCTCGAGTCAGCGACCAGCTCGTTCTGGTGGCCAATCAGCTGACCGCGGACGGCAAGACGATGCAGATCGACAGGCCGCGGGTTCGGACCGCACCCTCGCAGTCTCCGGGCAGCAAAGCCGGACAGCAGTAGACCGGGAGTGCGCATCGGCTGTCGATTGCCGATTGCCCCCTTTGGCGGCGGGGCTCGAGATTCGCCGGCGCGACAGTCGGCCCGTGAGTCGTGAGACGCACGGAGTTCGTGTGAAGGAGTGTTCGTAAGAATTGACCCGTATACATAAGACAAGGGAGATTTCAATATGGTGAAAGTGAAATGGATTCTGAATCTGGTGATGGCGTCGGCGCTCATCGCTTCTCCGGCATGGGCGCAGCAGGCAGGCGGCAGGCAGGGCGATTCCATGTACTCGAACCCCAATACCCAGCGGCAAGGTCAACAGCAGCAGTTCAAGGGCGGGCAGGGGGCGCAAACCTCGCAATCCGGCATGCAGCAGCAAGGAGCCGGCAACGTTCAGCAGCAGTCCATGATGAACCCCAGTGAGTTGGTCGGAAATGTGCTCTGGAACGCCACAGGGGATAAGTTGGGCACCATCACCGAGGTCCTTGAGCGAAACGGGAAAATCCAGTACCTGATTGTCCGTGGACAGGATGGTGAGAATCTCTATCCGGTTCCCTGGCAAACGGTCCACGTGAATCGGAAAATACAATACGGTCTTTCCCTGAACACTCCTAAAGGAAGCCTCGAGGGAAATCCCAGGATCGACAGCGTAGCCGAACTTCAGGACCCTGACGTCAATAGGGAGGTTTACGGCTACTATGGCGTCGGCCCGGAGGTTTACGACAACTACGGTATTGATCCGGGACTGTAACGCCAATTGCCGGTAAAGGCAATCGGATTTCATCTTCGGCAGCATAACTGCTGCAAGGAACAGCGGCTGAATTGCAGCGGCGCGAGCGCACTTACACTAGCGCCGCTGCCCGGAATACGAATGGATACCGTCACGCGTTCACCTCGCCTTACCTGTCTTGACTTGTCGGTTAACCATCATTATCGGTTTCAAATAGTCTGAAGTGTTCTCGATCCAGAGGGTGGTTCCAAAGCACGTCTCAACCCCCTTCTTCCTCTCTTCCGGTCTTTGCCGACATGGCGGAGACCCCTTCCGGATGCAAAGTGAGGAGATGAAAAATGGCGCCTGGAACAGCAATTATCGCCGGCGGGCCGAGAGGGTGGGTCATTGCGCTCACATTGGTTCTTTTCCTACCTGTTTATCCAACATTTGCACAAGGAGGCAGCGCTTCCGAGCTTTCCCCCAAGAGCGAGGCGGGTAGTCAAAACGGACCGGGGGCCGGGCAGGAGGCCCGCTCTTCCGTTCAACAAAAAGGAAAGCTGCCCGCTGATCCGAGCGCTGTTTCGACTCTTCCGGGCTACAAGGTGGATGTGGTCGCAACCGATTTCAACTATCCCGTCGATCTCGCATTTGGCCCGGACGGCGAGATGTATGTGGCCGAAGCGGGAGGGCATACCTATGGGACTGGTCCCGAGAAGGCCCCTTCGGCACAAATCGTTCGGATTCGCCCCGGAGGGAAGCGTGAGGTGGTATTCGACAAAGTGGTGGCTCTGGACGCCATCCGAAACGCCCAGGTTCAGTGGGAGCCGACCTACCGGATCTCCGGGATTCCTGAAGGCGTCATTCCGCCCATCACGGGTCTCACCTACAATGAGAAGAACGGTCTGCTCTATGTCTCCCACCGCACCCGATACTCGACTCTGAACCCCAAGACCGGGGAGTTCAAGACCATTATCGACGGGATTCCTTCCTGGGGGGAATTTCTCAACCACAAAGCCGTATTCGGCCCGGACGGCAGAATGGTCTTTTTCCTCTCCACTCAGGGGAATACCGGCCCCGTGGACGGTCACATGACCAGGGTTATGAAAGTTTTCAACAAACCGGGCTGCCGGGAGCTATCCTGCGAGCCGGTTACCCTGAGAGGTGTGGGTTTCCAAATCGACGACCCGTTCGACAAAGAAAAGGGGAAGGTGTGGACGGGCGCCTACCTTCCGCTGGGCGTCAAGCCCGAGGACGGGATGGTAGTTCCCGGATATTCGTGGTGTCACGGAGCATTCTACAGCGCAACCCCGGACGGTAAGGACATCAAACGCATTGCCTGGGGGCTCCGGTCCAACTTCGGATATGCATTCTCCCCGGACGGGAGGCTCGTCTCGACCATGAACAGCGCCAACATTATGGAGCCTCGCCCGGTCTACGACGATTGGGAGACAATCTGGGAGATTAGTGAGGGGGCGTGGTACGGATGGCCGGATTACTACAGCGGCCTGCCCATCGTGGCTGAGCGCTTCAAGAGACCCAACGATCCCGACTTCAAGAAATCCCCCTTTCCCCACGAGTACACCCTGACGGAAGAGACCAGAAAAAAGCTGCTGAAGGACCAGCCCTTGCCTCCTCAGCCCCTGGTGAGGCTTCCTGTCCATAGCGCAGCAGAGGGAATGGTCTTTGGACGCGAGGAATTCGGACTTCCCGGAGAACTCGTGATCGTTGCGGAGTTCGGCGCCATTATCCCCTACTATAAAGAGCCTTTCAGTTGGCCGGGCTTTCGGGTCCAGGGGGTTGATCTCCAGACGAGCGAAGCCTTTGACTTCCTTATCAATAAAAGCCGAAAACCCGGATGGGTCGATCGGAGTGGAGGACTGCGCAGACCCATCCAAGTTACATGGGGGCCTGACGGGGCGCTCTACGTCACGGACTTCGGGGTGATCGAATTCAGCGAGCAGGGCATGAATGCCTGGCCGGGAACGGGAGTCATCTGGAAGGTCACCCATACCGGAAAACCTTAGGATGCCGGAATCGGGGTAGATCCTTGCTGCTTGCTGTTTGGAAAGCAGGATTTGAGACCGACCTTTGACGACGACATGACAGGCTGATCTCGGGGGAGTGCGCCGTTACCTGGTTTTGCCCCTCTTCTTCCAGGCAGTCATAAACGAGAACGGCGCACTCCCGCTTCCACGGTGATAGGCGGTCTGCCTGACATGGTTTATCTTTTTGGCATGGTTCATAAACCATGTGTTTGAGGCAACACTCGAGAGGACTCATCGTCATCCCGGCGCAAGCGGGAATCCAGGCATTTCAAGGTTTCCCGGCCCCACGCTCCCCGCCTGCGCGGGGACAAACTTCGCGGGGGCGACGGCTTAAGTGCTGCCCTGTTTCGAACCATGCCGGCTTTTTACTTCTATGTGCCGATCCCCGGGAGTGTTTTCGCATATCACTCTATTCTTGAGCTTTTGAACCTCCTGTCGGTCGAGGCCGAAGACTTTGTCGAGATCATCGCAACTGGAGAATGGACCATGTTGGTAGCGGTACTCAACAACCTTATGGGCAGCGCCTTCGCTGATTCCTGCTACCTGCATCAACTCTTGCGCTCCGACGTAGTTGATGTTGACGTTGCGTTGGAACCGCCATTCAGGAACAGGTTCGGCGTAATCCTGCATCTTGGAAGCCTGGAGTACGAGATGCGCTGCAATTGCAGCCCCCATTGCATCGGAAATGAGATCCAGGATCGTATCCACCAAACCTTTCATTTCTACAGGAAAAAAGAAGTAAAAGCCAACCCATTCCACGATTTCCCAAAGAGCGCCCATGGCCATCCCCAACGTGACGATGCTGAATGCGAGAAGCCTTTTGCCGAAGACCGGGAACATCGGCTTGTAGACATAAAAACCTACCACCGCCGTCAGCGCCAGTATGGTTACGGCATGCGTCAGTTCGTCGTAAACTGATAAGTTTTTGAACAAATCCCATGCCCATAACACTGCATTCAGCGGCATCGCCAAGGCGAACAGCAGTTGGAAAAGCGCCGGCGCTTCCTTTGCCGCGGCCAGGAAAACGAGTGAGACGACGAGAAACCCGGCCAGGATAAGCGCACTTTGCCACGCGCCCACGAATAGTACAATAGAAGTGAGAATGGCAAACAGAACGGTTACGTCCGATGCTCTCTTTCTATAATTTTGCTCATTTATACTGATCATACCTCTTCTCCTCTTTGCTTAAACGGGTGGCGGCCAACGTAACGCACTCCTCCGAGGCAAGCAACGGAAGGGTTCCGCCGTAGTAATTTCTCTACTTCGAGCTACTTTGCTCCATGTAACTTTGCGTCCGCTTAAGAATACGTATTGGCGCATACCTAACAGTAAAGAGAATTTTACTCCGACAAAATGAGGAAAAATACTTATTCCAACGGAATGAGGCTTGTAGAATGATCTGGAATTGGATGTTATCTCAACTGCTTGATGTGTTGCGGGCCGAGCCGGGCCAGTTGTTTCATCGCCGGCGCCGGGCAGTGCTTTTGGGAGGGCTGTACTCCCGATATCGGATTCCGTCTCGGTATCAACCTCGGGAGCAATGCGTACGGATCTTACAGTAAAAGAAACGGGGAAATCGCATTACCTGGCGGGCCGCTTGCGCCGTTGGTCTTATCAAGAATCAATGTTTGTCGCGATTACGATTCATCCAGCAATGTGTCATCATGGGAGTAGGGAGGCGAGCAGCAACACAGGACTCTCAGGGGGGCTCGTCCCGTGTTCCTGATGCGGTGGCGCGTTCCGGGCGGAATGCAGACAGTGTCTCCGGCGGTCACCTCGAACTGGTCCTCCCCGAGCGTCATCTCCCCCGCCCCGTGCGTGATATGGTAAATCTCTTCCGACCGGGGATGGTGGTGCGGGACGGTTGTCGCTCCGGGAGGCACGGTGGCTTCCGCCAGGCTCTGCAGTCTGTTGCCCTGGACGGACGGGTGCATCAGTTCACGTATTTCCGAACCGTCCTTCGTGATATAGGGCCGGATTTCCTCGTATCTGCTCTTTATCGCCATTATGCGCTCCCTCCCGCGCTTCTCGTATCGTAAGCGATACAAACGATATTCCCGACGCCGCGTTCATTCAGTAGTGGACCGCAAGCCAGACGGTCTTCTCGTGCGGGTCCGTCCATTCCACCCTGTGCCTCGTGCGGGCGGGAATATTGACGTAATCGCCGGGTTTCAAAACCATGACGTCGTCACTGCCCTCGAAGGAAAGCCCCGCGCTCCCCGCGAGCACCATGACCCATTCGCTCTTCTCCTGGTCGTACCAGAAACCCGGAGGGGAGGCATGGGCCTGGGAGACGATCCGCTCGATGCGCACTCCGGTCGCTTCCGGGGCTACGTCCTCGAAGAGTTCTTCCGGCAGGGTATCGGGTATGTTCGAGAAGATATTCAAAGCTCTATTCCTTGCCTGATAAGTTGTTCCAGCCGCGTCATCCGGTATTTCGCCGGATTGCTCCCGCCGCTTCGGGAGAAACGCCATCGTTCATACCGATAGTATCTCAATTCAATCGCCATATCCAGCCTGCCGGGGACGGAAAGGACGGAAGTGAACAGAAACGGCTTTACGAGACGGGGAAGCAGGGGCTTTCAGCCGTATGCTCTGAACCGCATACCATGCAAATCGTTCAAAGCTTCAACTCGCTGAAAATGTCCGGAACTGCTGCTTATGAAAAAAAATTAGACAGCGGATCAAAACTGCAACACCATCGCGGCCCAGGAGAAGCCGATGCCGCTGCTCGCAAGCACCACAAGGCTGCCGGGCGGAATCCCCCCTGCTTCCAGGAACAGGGAAAGGGCGAAAAGCGTATCGACGGTCCCCATATGGCCGTAATTTTCCAGGCTCCTGAACGTCTTCGCCGGAGGAATTCCCAGGGATTCCAGGATGGACGCCATGGTGGACGCCTTGACCTGGTTGGTGAACAGGAAATCGACATCCTCCACGCTACGGCCGCATTGCTCCAGGGCGCGGCGGATGGCGGCGACATAGTTGTCGTGGTAGACCCTGGTCAGAATGTTGCTCAATTCCTTGGGGTTTTCCGCGAAAAACAATTGTCGCTCCGGAGTTTCACCACCAGCCCCGGAGTAGGGATGCATTGTTCCGCCGTGCTTTATCTTGACGTAGTCGGCGTAGGAGCCGTCCGTCATCTGAAAATACGAAGCGATCCCGTTCGTGGGTTCATCCCGGCGCAAGACGACGGCGGCGGCAGCGTCCGCCATATGAAAGACGGAGATGTTTTCAGGGTCCGTGTAGTCGATGAATGGCGAGTACTTGTCGGCGGATGCGACGAGAGCGTAGCGAAGATTCGGGTCCTGGAGGAGCATGTCGTGAGCTACTTTCATACCGATATTGAGGCCGTTGCAGGCGTTCGTCAGTTCGAAAGCGAATGCGTTTTTCGCCTGCAGGGAGTGTTGAAGCTTCGCCGACGCGGACCAGAGGAGGTAATCCTGTGGAGTCGAACCGCAGTAGATGATAAGGCCCAGGTCGTCGGGGGCGATGTGCGCTTTTTCGAGAGCGGCCCCGGCGGCGGCAAGCGCCATGGCGCTGGGCTGTTCCACGGAATCCGCCACGGGCTTCTTCCGCATGCCGATTTTCTCCGTCAACACATGCGGGGGAATCCCCGCCTTCTGAGCGATTTCCTCGCTTAAGATAGTGTTTTTCGGGATATAACAACCGATTGCGGCAATCCCGACGCTGCCGTCCGTCTTATGCGACATCGTGTATTCGTCCCTTCCACACGGATAGAGTTTTGCCGCGAGCCCACGGAGTGTCCGGGCATGTCCGAACATGCCCGAAGGTATGCCGCCCCGGCGAGGAAGCGGCCTTCCCGAGGAAGCGCGGCCGCCCGCACGGGCGCGCGTATGCAACTGTGCATTCGCATGCGCGCTCGTGCGGGCTTCTCGCGATTGGGCCTTTATATTGAAATCTAATGCCGCGAAAAGGGAGAATCAATTTACGCCCCGGAGGGCGAGATAAAACGGAATGAGCCTTCTTATTCGATGACTCCGTACCGGCTTTTGACGACCTTCCTGTCGCAGGCGTTGAAATGCCACCATTCGATGGAGAGGACCTGGAATCCGGCTTTGGTCATGACATCTCTCAGCAGTCTTCGGTTCTTTACTTGATCTTCGGTCAGTTTTCCCGCTTTCAGAAATCTTGCTTCCAGCGCCGGTTGCGCCAGTTCCCCGAAGTGGTCCATAGGGGTCCCCATATCCAGGCGGGTCCCATCCGGAGCGGCGAGGGTGAGGTCGACCGCCATTCCGTAGTTGTGCATGGACGCCGCGGCGGGATTGGCGACGTACTTCTGCATGGGCGTTCCCTTGACGATCTCCCACATGCGCCGCTGAACGCTTCGCGGCCGGCATCCATCCACGACGAGCAGTCTGAGTTCAGGGTTGCGGGCCTTCAGGAGTTCGCTTGCTTTCTTCAGCATCAACGCCGCATCCTTCCTGAGGTAGCCGTCTTTGATGTCGCCGTAGACGTTGGCGTTCATGAAGTTCCGGGTGCAGGCGTATTTGAGGTCTACCAGGATTGAATCGTCGATTTCCCTGATATTGACGAGTCCGGCCTTTATGAACTTGTCTTCCAGTTCGCACACCTTCCCGTTACCCGGTCCTGTTCCTCGTTTGTTATCGGTCATTGCTCCCGCCTCCCCTCCGTGGAAAACGACAATCAAACATGCCAGTACCGGTACAAGCAGAACGAACGAAGACCTCTTGTGCATAAACAAACAACATCCCTCCTGAACTTGATTCGATTGATTATCTGCAAAACGCGTTGCGCGTTGCGGGTTACGCGTTGCGGGTTTGGGTTCCCGTAAAACGCGTTGCGGGTTACGAGTTGCGGGTTCGGGTTCCCGTAAGTCATAAGTGTATCTC
>CAYOVG010000300.1:0-8891 GCA_964407285.1 uncultured Syntrophobacteraceae bacterium | reverse complement strand
CGCAACCCGCAACCCGCAACCCGCAACCCGCGGACAACCATTTACAGAATCCCTGAACGGTCCTACCTTTACCTCATCAGGACACGGACATCGCCCCCTGCTTTCAGGCCTGCCGGGGAAATACTATGACGTTTTTTGCAGATGAGACAATCGCTCTCTCTTCCATTGAACTGGAGGATGTGACCGAACCGGAGGAACTCGAGGCTCTTCGCCCGGAGTGGTCCGAACTTCTGGACCGGTGTCCTTCCGCGACTCCTTTCCAGTCTCCGGAATGGTTGCTTGCGTGGTGGAAGCATTTCGGCTCGGGCCGTCTCCAGGTGGCGGTACTGCGGCGCGAAGGACGACTCGCGGGCATCGCGCCCCTGTTCATCGATACCTCCTCGCGCAGGCTGGCTTTTATCGGAAGCGGGATTTCGGACCACCTGGACGTGCTCATCGAACCCGGCATGCGGAAGATCGGGTCGAATCTCTTCCTCGAGCGTCTCTTCGATCGGAGGTCGCCGTGGGATACCTGCGATCTCCAGGACATCCCGGAGGATTCCCCTCTTCTGCAGCTTGCCGGCCGCGGCGCGCACGGGAAGCATCAAAACCTCCACGGACTGCGGATCAAAAGGAGTTTCGCCACGCCATGCCCCGTTATCCACCTGCCCGCAACCGTGGAGGAACTGCTCTCCGGTTGTTCCGCCGCCCACAGGCGGAGCCTCAGGCGCGCACTGAACCTGCTCTCGCGAGAAAGAGACGCACGCATCGAAAAAGCGACGGAAGAAAGCCTTCCCCGCCTCGTCGAAGCGCTCTTCCGGCTCCATTCGAGCCGATGGCGACAGAAGGGACTTCCCGGAGTGCTCGCGGACGACGCCATCAGGGCCTTCCACGGGGATGCGACCCGAGGGCTGCTCTACAGCGGCCGCCTGCGGCTCTATTCGCTGGCGCTCGACGGACGTATCGTCGCAATCCTCTACGCCTTCTCCCATGCGCAGCGGACGTATGGATACATCAACGGGTTCGATCCCGCCTACGGGCGCTTCAGTCCCGGAAGCGCGCTCCTGACCCATGCGATCGGGGACGCCATCCGGGAGGGCGTGGTCCAGTTCGATTTCCTGCGGGGAACGGAAAACTACAAGTACCTCTGGGGGGCCGAAAACCGGGCCAAGTACAATCTGCAACTGAGCCGTGATTCCCGTGCGCGGAGAGCCGTCTCATGCGTGCACGGCGCGGAGTGAGCGCCCGGGATGTCCGTCGTTTCCTCGCAATGCGGGGGCGGCTCCGGGCGACACAAAGAGAAACGAGAGGCGCAAAGCGTGGAGCGGCGGAAGGCGGTAAGACGGACTGCATTCGCTGCGGAAAGGATTTCGGATGGACATATGGGAACTGGCGCTCGGTTTTATGGACTCACAGGTTCTGCTGACCGCGGTGAAGCTCGGCGTATTCGATCGTCTCGACGACCGGCCGCTCTCCGCGGCCCAACTCGGTGAGGCGACCGGCCTTCCCCGGGACTCGGCGCAACGGCTGTTGAACGCCCTTTGCGCTCTGGGGCTCGTGAGGAAAGGCGCGGACGAGCGCTACTCCAACGGCCCCGACGCTTCCGCTCAGCTCGTCAGGGGAAAACAGGGCTACATCGGGTCCATGTTTCGACACGTCAAAGAGGACCTCTATCCCCTCTGGAACTACTTCGCGGAATCGCTCATGGAAGGAAGATCGCAGTGGCATCGGGCTTTCAGCGGCAGCCCCGCTCCCACGGAGGAGATGTACGAAAACCCCGACGCACTTCGGTCCTTCATGGAGGGCATGCATGCCATAACCTACGAAACCGCCTCCGAATTCGCGCATTCCTCTCCGGAACCGGGGAGTATCGAAACCATCGTGGACCTGGGAGGAGCCGGCGGAGCGTTTCTGATAGCGCTCGCCGAGCGATTTCCGAATCTTCGGGGGACGGTCTTCGACCTTCCGGCCGTGCGGCCGATAGCGGAGGATTTCATATCCAGGCACAATCTCTCGGGGAGACTTCGCTTCCATGCGGGGAGTTTCTGGACGGACCCGATTCCGTCCGGGGCCGACGCCTATGCCCTCGGCTTCATCCTCCACGACTGGGACGAGCACGGCGGCTCAATCCTGCTCCAAAAGATCGCGGAAGCGATTCGGCCGGGCGGAATGCTCATCATAGGCGAATACATGCTCGACGACGACAAGACCGGACCGCTCCACGTCGTGCGCGCCGACCTCAACATGCTCGTGGCCGCTCACGGAAGGGAGCGAACAGCGAAGGAGTACAGCGACTGGATAGCGCGATTCGGCTTCGAACCCGCCGGGATACAGCCGGTATCCAGGGGACGCTGCTATCTTATGGCCCGATACAATAAGCGACATGAAACATAAAAATAGAAACAAACCACCAGCCATTGAAACAGCCAGGCGAAACGGCGGGATGCCCCCGGCCTGCCGCGGCATCACGGGCGACTCTCGCATTAAGGTCCATGCGCTCCTGAATCCGCGGCATGTTGCGTCATGGATGCCGATCGATATTTCCGGATTTCATTGACAGCAATCCTCGGATTGCGTTACGGTAGAGCAGTCATATGCACGGCCCTCCGGCAGCCCGGTTCGATGATCCATGTGCGCGGCTCCCGGCGCTTTTTCCAAGTACCGCTCGCATCTTGACCGAAAGAGCAGAAGCAATGCTTGCAGCAGTGATTTCCGGGTTCATCCTGTCGATGGCGGCGCCATGGCTCACGAAGGTCGGCCCGGGGCGGGCGGGGTGGCTTCCGGCTCTACTCCCGGCGGGGCTTTTCCTTTACTTCCTGTCTTTCCTGCCGCTGATCGCGTCCGGCCAGGCGTACAGCGTTTCGTACGATTGGGTCCCGGACCTCGGCGTGAGCCTGTCGTTCCACCTCGACGGCCTGAGCTTCCTGTTCGCTCTGCTCATAAGCGGGATCGGTTTTCCGGTCTTCGTCTATTCGGGCGCCTATCTTGCCGGACATCCCAAACTGGGCCGTTTCCACGCTTTTCTCCTCATCTTCATGGCGTCGATGCTGGGACTGGTGCTTGCCGACAACATGATCGCGCTGTTCCTGTTTTGGGAACTGACGAGCATAAGCTCCTATCTTCTGATCGGGTTCGACCACGAGCGCGAATCCGCGCGCGCCGCGGCGCTTCAGGCGTTACTGGTGACCGGCGCGGGCGGGCTCTCCTTGTTGGCGGGCTTTCTTCTCATGGGCCGGGTCGGGGGAAGCATGGAATTGTCCTCTTTGCTGAACGGCGGCGACGACATGAGGACGGCCCCCCTGTATGCCCCCATCTTGCTTCTCGTCCTGGGGGGCGCGTTCACGAAGTCCGCGCAAGTCCCGTTCCACTTCTGGCTCCCGAACGCAATGGAAGCCCCGACCCCCGTGAGCACCTACCTGCATTCGGCCACGATGGTCAAGGCCGGCGTCTACCTGCTGGCGCGCCTCAGCCCGATTCTCGGCGGCACAACCCTCTGGGGGCTGATCGTTACTCCGGCCGGAGCGCTGACCATGCTCACCGGGGCGTATCTCGCCCTGGTCCACACGGACCTCAAGCGAATCCTGGCGTATTCCACCGTGAGCGCCCTGGGAATGCTGGTCCTCATGCTCGGGATAGGCAAGACCGAATCCATCCAGGCCGCCGTCGTGTTCCTCGTGGCGCATGCCCTGTACAAGGGGGCCTTGTTCCTGACGGTGGGCGCGATCGACCATGAAACCGGAACTCGCGACGCGGAGCAACTGGGAGGGCTGTACCGGGCAATGCCGATCACGGCCGTCGCCGCGTGTCTTGCGGGCCTCTCCAATGCGGGGGCTCCGCCGCTGTTCGGTTTTATCAGCAAGGAACTGGCGTATGAAGCTATCTTCGGGGAACCCATGGCTCACCTTCTCGTAGGGGTCGTCCTGCTGACCAATACGTCATTTGTGGCCGTGGCGGGAATTGTGGGATTTCGGCCGTTCATCGGACGGAAAACCACGTTGCCCAAGGTTCCTCATGAAGCGCCCATGAGCCTCTGGCTGGGGCCGATGCTGTTTGCATCCCTGGGGCTTCTCATCGGGCTCCACCCCGACATCATAGCCGATACGATCATCTCACCCGCGGCGGCGGCCATCGAGAGGCAATCCGTAACCGTCGAACTGGCGCTTTGGCACGGCTTCGACTCGAGACTCGCGTTGAGCGCCGCGGCGTTCCTCCTTGGAGCAGGCCTGATCGTCCGGTGGAGCACATTCCGAAGACTCGCTTCGAAGCTCGACCATTCCGCTGCATGGGGTCCCGCCAGGTGGTACGATCTATCCATCGGCGCCCTGAACGCCGTTGCCCGGAGCCAGGTCCGTCTTCTCCAGAGCGGCCATCTCCATTTCTACATTCACATAATCATCGCCACGACCATCGGTCTGGCCGGAACATCGCTCCTGGACCTGGACGCGGCGGTGCGGTTTTCCAGGTGGAGGGATATCCGGGCGTACGAAGCGCTTCTGTGCGTCGTCATCTTTGCGGCGGCGCTGCTGGTCGTCCGCACCCGGTCCAGGTTGACGGCCGTGGTCTCCCTCGGCGTGGTGGGCTACGGAGTGGCTCTGCTCTTCCTGCTCTTCAGCGCGCCGGACCTTGCAATGACTCAGTTTTCCATCGAAACCCTTTCCGTTATCCTGCTGGTGCTCATTCTCTTCAAGTTGCCGGCTTACAAGAGGTACTCGGGCAAGAGCGAAAGCATCCGGGACGCCGTACCGGCCCTTGCCGCCGGCGGACTCGTAACCGTCCTGGTGCTCGCGGCCACGGCCTTCGAGAGGCAGTCGCGCCTGGCTCCTTATTTCGTGGAGAACAGCTTTCTCCTGGCCAAAGGCCGGAACATCGTGAACGTGATACTGGTCGATTTCCGCGGACTCGACACCATGGGGGAAATCACCGTAATCGCCATAGCGGCCATAGGCGTCTGTTCCCTGCTCGCACTGCGGTCGAGGGACCGGGGGAACTGAAGAGCCCGGCGCGGGCGATCGTAAACGCCGAACCGGTGGAGCCCTTTGTGCGGTTACGGCTTCCATGCATGGAGGAACAATGGACTCACTGATCCTTTCCATCGCCACTCGCTATTTGCTGCCTCTCCTCCTGCTTCTTTCCCTCTTCCTGCTGGTGCGGGGCCACAACGCGCCGGGGGGCGGTTTCATCGGCGGCCTGGTTGCGTCCTCGGCCTTTGCGCTCTACGCAATTGCGCACAGCGCCGAGAAGGCGCGCAAAGTATTGCGCATGGAACCTCGAGCGCTCATCGCCGTGGGGCTTCTCGTCGCCGCGGCAAGCGCGTGTCTTTCCCTGTTCCGGGACCAACCGTTCATGACGAGCCTCTGGATGGAGAACGGCATACCCACCATCGGAAAGATCGGCACCCCGTTGGCGTTCGACACGGGCGTATACCTTGTCGTGGTGGGGGTGTGCCTCACGATCATATTTTCATTGATGGAGAAGTGAAATGGAAATCGTGCTCGCATTCGTTATAGGCGGTCTGTATGCGGCCGGCCTCTACATGATGATGAGACGAAACATCTTCAAACTGGTCCTCGGTTTGGGTCTGCTCGGCCACGCAGCCAACCTCCTCCTTTTCGCCATGGGGCGCCTGGTGCGCGGCCACCCTCCGATTATCCCGACAAACGCCGCGGACGGACCCGTAACCGTCGGTTTCGTTGCGGACCCCCTTCCCGAAGCATTGATCCTGACGGCCATCGTTATCGGCTTCGGCGTCCAGGCTTTCGCAACGGTCCTCGTCAGGCGCTGTTATGAAACCGTCGGGACGGATGACTTGAACAACCTGCGATCGACCGATCAGCCATGAAGGTCCTTCTGCTTCTTCCCGTATTGACGCCCTTCTTCACGGCCACTCTATCGCTCCTGGCGTGGAGGCGCCGGGGCGTGCAACGCATCCTCAACGTCGCGGGAGCATCGATCCTGCTCCTTTCAGCGGCCGCTCTGCTGATCTTCGTCCGTCAACACGGCATCCAGGCGGTTCAGATCGGCAACTGGCCGGCTCCGTACGGGATCACACTGGTGGTCGACCTCTTCAGCGCAATCATGATCGCGGTGACCGGGTTGACCGGCTTTGCCGTCGCGGTTTACTCGCTCGAGGGAATGGACACCCGGCGTGAATCTTTCGGCTACTACGCTCTGTTCCATTTCCTGCTCATGGGAGTTTGCGGATCGTTCACAACGGGCGATATCTTCAACCTTTTCGTGTGGTTCGAAGTGATGCTCATCGCGTCGTTCGTTCTGCTCAGCCTGGGCGGCGAGCGCGCTCAACTGGAGGGAAGCATCAAGTATGTGACGCTCAACCTGCTCTCTTCCACCATATTCCTCGCAACCGTGGGCATCATATACGGCGTGGTCGGGACGCTGAACATGGCCGACCTGGCGATGCATTCGGGGTTGATGAAGGAATCCGGAATGATGAGCGCCGTCGCGATGCTCCTCCTGGTTGCATTCGGCATAAAGGCGGCGATCTTCCCCCTCTTCTTCTGGCTGCCCGCATCCTACCACACCCCGCCTGCTCCGGTATCCGCCATCTTCGCCGGACTTCTCACCAAGGTGGGCGTCTACGCAATCATCCGCGTCTTTACGCTCCTGTTCGTCCACGACCTCCAGTTCACGCACGGACTCCTCATCTTTTCGGCCGGAGCGACGATGGTCGCCGGAGTGCTCGGGGCCGCGGCGCAGAACCGTTTCCGCCGGATTCTATCCTTCCATATCATAAGCCAGATCGGGTACATGATCCTGGGGTTGGGATTGTTCACGCCCCTGGCCCTCGCGGGTTCGATCTTCTACATCGTCCATCACATCATCGTGAAGACGAATCTCTTCCTGGTAAGCGGCCTGGTGTACCGGCTCCGGGGCTCCTATGAACTGAAGGCGCTGGGGGGCCTCTACACGTCCCATCCCATGCTGTCGATTCTGTTCCTCATCCCCGCCCTCTCCCTGGCGGGCGTTCCCCCGCTCTCCGGCTTCTGGGGAAAGTTCATCCTGGCCAAGGCCGGCCTGGAGACGGGCTCCTACCTGATCGTCGCCGTCTCGCTTATCGTGGGGCTTCTCACATTGTTCTCCATGACCAAGATCTGGTCCGAGGTGTTCTGGAAAAAAGCGGCGGACCCGGCAGGCGCGGGCGGTCCCGCGGCCCCCTCTCCCGCGACTGCCGGAGGCCGGCTCCCGGCTTTCGTGGCGCCTATCGTCTTCCTGGCATCGGTCACGATCTTCATGGGACTCGTTCCGGGACCGCTGCTGTCCCTCGCAACCCTTGCGGCCGAGCAGCTATTGAACCCCGAAGAGTACATCCGAACCGTACTGGGAGGACATCCATGAACGCATTTCTCTCCAATATCCTGCTGGCATTCGCCTGGGTCGCGATCACCGGGCTGTTCGAACCCACGAACTTCATCCTGGGATTTACCCTGGCGTACGCCGTCCTCTGGCTGATCCAAAGCGCCACCGGGTATTCCAGCTACTTCCTGAAGGTCTACCGGATCGTCTCTTTCTGCCTCTTCTTCGCACGGGAACTGATCTCGGCGAACCTGCGCGTGGCTCATGACGTCCTGACGCGCCATCACCACATGAGGCCGGGCGTGGTCGCCATTCCCCTGGACGTTCGAACGGACGCGGAGATTACCATCCTGGCCAACCTGATCACTCTCACCCCCGGCACGTTGAGCCTGGATGTATCGATGGACCGAAAAGTGCTCTACGTTCATGCAATGTACATCGACAGCATCGAGGAGTTCAGGCGTTACATCAAGGAGGGATTAGAACGCCGCGTGATAGAGGTCCTGGAATGAACGTTACGGATGTCGGTATTGTTATTGTGACGGCGCTCCTCAGCCTGACGTTCAGCTTCGCCTTCATTCGGCTGGTGCGAGGGCCGAGCCTGCCGGACCGTGTGGTCGCTCTCGACCTGATGTCCACCGCGGCGATCGGAGTCATAGGGGTGTATTCCGTATCGACCGGCGAGCCGGTCTTCCTGGATGTGGCGATAATCCTGGCGCTTGTGGCCTTTCTGGGAACGATCGCTTTTGCCCACTACCTGATAAGGAGCGCCCGCCGGGCGGACGAGGATGAGAAAACCGAGTGATGGTTACTAAAAATAATACGGGGAGTTGTCGATGCAGGAAATGATATGTTCGATATTAATGGTGATCGGGGCGTTGTTCATGTGCATCGCGGGAATCGGGGTCCTGCGGATGCCCGACCTTTTCATGCGCATATCGGCCGCAACGAAGGCTTCGACGCTCGGTGTCGGATTTCTGCTGGCCGCCGTGGCCGTGAAGTTTCCCGTTGTCGAGATCGTCAGCCGGACCGTTGCGATCGTAGTCTTCCTGCTTCTGACCGCTCCCATAGCCGCGCATATGATAGGCCGGGCGGCGTACGTCATCGGCATCCCCCTGTGGAGGAACTCGGTAGCGGATGAACTCTGCGGTCATTACGAACGTTGCGAGTTCACATTCGAGGACGAAGCCACGGATGCCGAACCTGGAGTGGAAGCTTCGCCCGGTCCCGAAAAGAGATGAGCATAACCTGGGATACCGCGATCGTTCATTCGGAAGTCATTGCTTTTCAGAGTCTCCGGCCTTAGACTTAGATTGCGGTTTGTCCCCCCAAGAGAGGTCGCGCGGCAGACCGAAGTTCTCTCCCGGCGTGTGCAACCCCAAGTTCCACACTTCACAATCGGTATCCATGCTGCCCGAAAGAGGCGGAGCTTGCTGTATTCGGAGACGATAGAGCAGCCGATGGATGCATATGGATAAATTACGGAAAAAGAGAAAGCGGGGAAAACAATGGATATGAACCAGCATAGATGGCCCCCACAACCCCAGGGCGACCAGATACCGCCCGAATGGACCGTGAAGGCGCAGGTTCTGTTTGAACGC
>CAYOVG010000299.1:2057-8928 GCA_964407285.1 uncultured Syntrophobacteraceae bacterium | reverse complement strand
ACGGCCCCATGGAGGGGGAGATACGCCGGGCGGCGCGGTCCCTGCTGCCCGAAGAGGCCGTCGTTTTCACCGGGCGCGTGCATCGCCGGGAGTTGTACCGGTATTATTCGGCCGGGGATATCTTCGTCTTTCCGGGCATTCGGGAGTCGCTCGGGATGGTGTACCTGGAAGCGCAGTCCTGCGGCCTCCCGGTGGTGGCCCTGGACACCGCGGGCGTCCCGCAAACGGTCGCCGGGGACCGGACGGGGCTGCTCGTTGCGCGGGACGACGGGCGCGCGATGGCCGACGCGGTGCGGGAACTCATCGAAAACCCCGAACTGCGCCTGCGACTGGGCGCTCAGGCCGTGCAGTTCGTCGAAACGGAACGAAACCTTCACCTCAACTACGCGCGGCTCTCCGAAGAAATGGCCGGGTTGGCGGTGAAAAGTTCATCCAACCTCCGATTGCCGACTTCCGTCCGGTAGGGTGGGCGAAAGCGAAGCGTCGCCCGCCATCAGAAGATTAAGACTATCCTTCTTCCCGCCCTAAATAATATCCGCGCCGCTGAGGATCAGCACCAGCCTTTTGATAATATCCGGTTCGAAGGAATGGTTCATTTCCCCCTTCATCAGGGTGAGCGCGCTGTACGGGCTCATCGCTTCCGCATAGGCCCTTTCAGTGGTGAGCGCGTCGTAAACGTCGGCCACGGCCACGATTTTCGCGGCAAACGGAATCTCGCCGCCGCTGAGGCCGGCGGGGTAGCCCGAGCCGTCGCACTTCTCGTGGTGGAACAGGATGCAGTTGAATGACGCCTGGTCCAGCGGAAGGTTGGCGCAGAGCCCCACGCCCCTCACCGGGTGGCTCTTGATGATCTCCCAGTCCTGGGTGCTGAGCCTTCCCGGTCGGTTCAGGATGGCGGGAGGAATCTGGGTTTTTCCGATATCGTGAAGGATAGTCCCGAGTCCATACTGCATTTTCTCTTTTTCGGAGAGGCTGTAGGTTTCCAGCATCGACATGGTGTAGATGAAGACGTTCACACTGTGGCTGTAGGTGCTGTAGTTGTGGGACATGAGGGACGCGAGCGCCTTCAATCCCTGCTTGCCGGCCAGAAAGCCCAGGCTGGATACGAGAACGCTCTGAATTCTTTTGAATATGTCCATGTTGAGAGGGGTCGGCAGTTTTTTCTGCATGATCTCTCTGATGGTCGTGGTGGAGCAATGGTAGAACACCTTGGAGCGTTCCTGGATGGGCAGCGTCTCGTCCGATAGTATTCTCCCCAGGTTCTGCTCGACGTATTCCTCGTATTTTGGTCTGTGTTCCCCCTGGATGTAGACTTCCTGGACGCCGTTCTCGTACAGGGTGAGCTTATGCCGGGGAGTCAACCGTTCGCCGCTGGAAGTGAAGAGCAGGTAATTCCTGCCTTTTTTCAGGTATATGCTGAATTCGGGGAAAGCATCGGGGAAGATCATAAGAGGCGAAATCGGAAAATACCGGGTGGGACTGCCTTGGGACTCTCGTTTCGGCTTGTTCATGCTTGTCTCCAGGAAATGGATTTGCCTCAAACCCTTGTCACACCTGTATCGGCACATTAGCACATGTGAGAGCGGTCTGGCAAGACTGCGTATGATTGAAAGGGGCCGGCGGGATCTATGGTTGCAAATAGGGTGAACAGACTATTCAGGATGGGGATTTCAAGCGGCTCAAAGCGCTACATCGTTCGCGTCGGGCAGTTTCAGGTAATCACCCGGACCCGGCCGGGGAACAACTCTTTCTTTCGGGCTGCCGCCAGAATTTCTTCGGCCTCCTGCCGGCGAGAGGGGTCTGCGCCCAGGATTTCCACGAGTTCGCGGGTGGCGTCGGCGCACTCGCGAAATAGCCGCACACGTTCGAAAATATCGGCGGACTCGCGAAAAGCGCTTTCGGCGAGCGCGTCCTCGCCGTTTTTCTTGTGGGAGACGCCTTCCCGGAAGAGGCGGGCAGCCCGCGCTTTGGGGGTCTCACGGGGCCCCTGCGGCGTGAACGCCATGGGAGTGAAACTCTTCAAAGATATGGATTCTTGAATCGGCGCGCGGGTATCGCCGGCCGTCCCGCTCCGGGCCATGGGAAGGGCAAACAGGCGTCTCTCCATGCAAAAGGGACAGAAACGGTCCAGAAGGGCGTAATCCTCCTTACCCTCCACCGCGGCCGCGATGGCCTTTGCGTCGCTTCCCTCGGCCCTCACCAGCACGGGAATGTCGTTCCCGCATGTCCGGCAGGCGAGACGCATCCGTATGGACGATGTCCCTTTCTCGTCTCTTTCCGCCATTTCACCGAACCTTCTTCACATTATCACTTTCTCTTACGTTGCCTACAGCAACGGCGGTGTCGAGAGCTTCTCTCGCAACTTCCTGCATTCATCATTGTAGTCTTCGATCGGGTGGACGGCAAGCCCCCCGTCGGCGGGCCTCGGCGTCTTCCGGAGCCCCAGCCCCTTTGTGGATTCGAGGTTCCCGCGGCTTTTGACCGCCCGCGCGGCCTCCACGTCACGATGGCAGAAGATGCGATCCAGTCCCCAGGCGTGCAGGCGCGAAAGAATATCCGACCCATGCAGGCTTTCGTCAAAACGGCCGAGAAAGGCGGCATCGGGTTCTTGCGCCGGGGCGAAATACTTTCGCGAATCCCGCACATCCCAGAACAGCTCGATCCTTTTGCTGCCCATGAGTTTAGCCTGCTCCTTGGAGATCAGGCCCGTTTCGAGGCATTTCTTCTTGTCCGCGTGGCGTTCCGTCGTCGTCCGGTTCCATTCGTCCGGGTAGAGAAAATCGATGCCGAGCACCGGCGCATATACGCGGATATTTCCAGCGCTCGTGTAGACATAGGGGCGTCCGAATTCATGGAGGATATCCGACATCGAAAAGGCGGCGCAAAGAGGGAACTGGTCCGATAGTGTTTCCGACGCACCCAGGTTGGGCATCCGAAAACCTTGGGACCCCTGTTTCTTCTGCGACTCCAGGGGAAAGTCGTGCACCAGGGCCATCATTCCCGCAAGATGGCAGATAAACTCCAGGCGTCCCCAGCATTGCATGATTTCATCGTCGCCGCGGTTTCTGTCCTTATAGAGACCCTCCCTGAGCATGCGCTCGGGCAGGTAGGCAAGCCACATTGCTCCGGCAAGACTGTGCGGCGAGTCCGGGTGGTCGCGCACGTACTCGCACATTGTTGAATACCTGTCTCCGGGTTGAGTCCTCTCCCAGAATATCCTGTACATCCTGGTGACCGGAGAAACGGGCGGGTCGGAGAACGGTTCCGGCCCTCCGGGAAAAATTCCGAAATGCCGAAGGGCTTCATCCGCTGCGCCCGTTTCCCCCGCCACCGTCTTGAGTGCGTACCCGATATCGTGGACCAGGCCCGCCAGCAGGGAAGCCGCCAGTGCATTTCGCCGCAAGTCTTCAGGGTTGCCCGGAAACCCCGCCAATAGACCCGTCCGGATGTGATGCTCGATGAGCAGATGGTGCTCGCGGGTCATGGTCCAGTTATTGAACCTGTCCTCCAGGTACGCATTCCAGGGAATGAGCGGCAATTTGGCGGACATGAGCAGGTGGGCGAAGGACGCCACCCTCACCTGGTGGGGCAGGTGGTCGCGGTAGGGTTTCCTGAGGTTCTTCTTGGGGGCGAAGTACGAATGCATGTCGGCATCGAGCAGCAGCAGGGCGAGGGGCAGCATTTCGGGGAGTCCGACAGCGCCGATGGCGCGGTAGAATACAAGGGCTTCGAGGAAGCGTTCCGCCAGGTTGTGCGGGCAGATATCGAAAATCCGCAGGGCGAACTCCTCCCAGCCGTCCCCGTCGTGCAGTCGTTGTCTCTCGTTCAGCAGCGCCGCGGCGTTCCAACCCGCATCGGGATTTAGCAGAGTTATCAGTATGCTTTGAAGGTCCTGGAGGGTATCGCCCACATCCTTGCTCAGAAGGTTTGCGTGCAGGTCCACGTCGTGAACGATGATGCGCTCGTCGCCGGCATGGGTGTTCGTGCTCATTGTTCGCCGTCCTGTCCGTCCTTGAAATGGTTCGCGCTACGACCGACTTCATTCACATCGCTCGCACCGCGTTTGCCGCCATGGCGCTCGCATGCGGCATGGTTCATAAACCATGTGTTTGAGGCAACACTTGAAAGGACTCATCGTCATTCCCGCGCAAGTGGGAACCCGGGCTTCTCGAGGTTTCCCGGCCCCCCGCTCCCCGCCTGCGCGGGGATAAGCTTCGCGGGGGCGACGGCTTAAGTGCTGCCCCATTTTGAACCATGCCTCGCATGCTATCCCCGGGACCGTGTCCCGGCGGTTTCTCCCATGAGAAAATCCCACCAACTTTTTTTCACATAGCCTTGCCCGGACCAGACCGAGGGCGACAGTGCGCCCGCCCGGTACGCCCGCCACAGGAGTGTCGGATAGTTGTTGTACTCTCTCGGCTGGACATCGAACTCGAAGCCGGTTGCGGTCAGGGATGTACGCGAAATGTTCTCCCCATGCGCGCCGAGGAAAAGCTCAGGAGCCAGAACCACGTGGCCCAGTTCCTCGACGAGAGGCAGACCGTCACCCAGGAGGTACCTGGTGTTGCAGACGGCCGCTCCGACGCCCTCGCTGTGAATATCCTTGTTGAGGACCCAACGGAGACCCTGGTCGTGTCTTGCTTTTCTCTTGGCGTCGTCCACCAGGTCCGCCAGGAACGGAAGCAGGTCCTGTCGTTCCGGTCCGGCGACCTCCACCGAACAGACCTTGTATTTCCGCCAGCAGGTCGATTCCGATTCCCCGTCGACCATGAGGGCCCTGCGCTTGTCGGGATCTATCCATTTTTTCCAGACGTTGGAGATGGGGAGGTGAAACGGGGCGTTGTCGACCACAACGATCTTTGGATCGAATACCTTCATGATGGCGGTGATGAGAGCGGTCAGGCGCAGTTCCACCTGCGCGCGACCCATGGTTTCCGCAAGAAAGAGAAAGAACGGGCTGTCGTGGCCGGGTTGATTTTTGATCCTGTCGGCCGGGTCTCTCCACCGGCTGGACGGGACTAAAAGGAGCCTGCCCTCTTGTCTTTCGGTTACGGGGAATGAAATGACCGGAAGCGTCCTCGTCTTCTCCGGGGGCGGGGCCGCGGATGCCGAGAGTCTCTTTCGCGATTCACGGATGCCCTTCAGTCTCCAGTGGATCAGTTCCGCCATGGTGATATTGCCGCCGGTGCTTTGAGTGAGAATATCCCCAACGCCCAGGTCCCATTCCATGGCGTCGGTTTCGGGGTTGGGACGCTCGGGCAGCAGAGCGTCGGTGATTTCGGAACCGAAGATGTCCGCATCCACGAATACCGCCTTGGGGACGGCATCGGAATCGGGATTATCGTCTTCCGCGCTCAGGGCTTCCTCAATGCCGCTCAGAGCCATGGCCAGCGCCAGTGTGGTCTTGCCTACCCCGCCCTTGCGGGAATTGACCGAAACCAGCAGACGTTCGGGTGTCCTCTCTTGATTGACCATAACGTGTCCTCGTTTGTCGGAATGGTATCATACTGCCGGCCAGACGGCGTTGACGGCCGACGATGCCCTGTTGCGCGCCAGAATGTCCTTGTGGCGTCGCAGAAAATCCATAATGGCGGAATTTCCCCTGCCCGCGTTGGCGAGCGCCGCTCCGGCCATCGCATGCATCAGCACCAGTTCCCGGTCTGCGTCCAGGGATGCGTTCATGAGCGCCTCTCCGGCGCGGAGCAGCGCATTCAGCGCCGTTTTTCCTCGTTTTTCGTCCAGGTGGCCGGAGATCGCCCCGAGCATCCACAGGAGCACCAGCATCTCATCCGGGGAGGATTGGGAATCACCTGAAAGATGCTTGACGAACTCCTGAAAGCCCTCATCCGAAGGCAGTTCGAAGGGAGGCGTATCCGGAGAATTGGCGACCATCGGCGATCTCTCTCTTATCAGCGCGGCCAGCAGGGCGGGAGTGATCTGTCGGCCGTCTTCCTCGTCGCTTTGCTCATCTTCGCGGTCCAGGGGGCGCCCGGTAAGTCCGCAAACCAGCGAGACGCCGTTCCATGCGTCTTCGTCCTTCGTATCGGCGTCGCTCCCGCTCTCAATCGCCCGAAGGACCCCGCCGGCAAAATCGCGGGCGTCCGTCATGTCCTCTTCCCCGGCGAGGTCCGCGGCCTTCTGCAGGGATACGCGGGCGGCGTCCCAATCCTGCACTGCGAGCTGCGTCATGCCCCGAATGATGACGGCGTGAACGGCGTCGCCGCGGGTTGCGCCCGCCTGGGCTTCTGTGCGCCCGGCGAGTTCAAGCGCCGCCTGACAGGCTTGGTCTCTCGTGTTCTCAAAATCCGCCGCTTCTCCAATCCGGAGCTTGCGAGCCAGGAATGCAGCGCGGCCTATGGCCGCCAGGCTTCGTGCAACAGCTCCCGATCGGAAGAGGAGAGTGGACAGAAGTCTCAAGGCGTGGGCTTCCCCAAGGCGATCGCCGATATCGACAAAGGCGTCGAGGCTGCTGTTCAGCCGGCTTCCGGCTTCGTCATTCTTTCCGAGAGCGAGGAGCAGTTGGGACAGCATGAACCCGGAGCGGGCGATCCCATTTTTGTCCCCGAGTGCATTTAGGATCTCGAGGGATTCCTCCAGGAGTTTGACGGCGCGCTCGTAGTTTCCCCGGCTCGATTCGATAACGGCCATCTGGTGGAGCGAAGCGGCCCTTCCCTGTCGGTCCCCGAGTGCATTTAGGATCTCGAGGGATTCCTCCAGGAGTTTGACGGCGCGCTCGTAGTTTCCCCGGCTCGATTCGATAACGGCCATCTGGTGGAGCGAAGCGGCCCTTCCCTGTCGGTCCCCGAGTGCATTTAGGATCTCGAGGGATTCCTCCAGGAGTTTGACGGCGCGCTCGTAGTTTCCCCGGCTC
>CAYOVG010000299.1:0-1957 GCA_964407285.1 uncultured Syntrophobacteraceae bacterium | reverse complement strand
GTCTCGATTCGATAACGGCCATCTGGTGGAGCGAAGCGGCCCTTCCCTGTCGGTCTCCCGACGATTCCTGTAGCGCCCGTGCCCTGGCAAGGAACCGTTCGGCCGCCCGCATTTTGCCCTTGATCCTGTAAATGTTGGACGTGGCAATGAGTATTCCCGGAAGCAAAGCCTGTCTTCTCTCCGCCGTGTCGGAACGAAGGGAGGAGCGGGCCCGCCGCAGGCAGTCAAGCGCTCCTTCCGGGTCCCCCATGTTCGGGAGCATCTCCCCCAACAGGAGCAGGACTTCCGCCCGTTTCGGGTGGTCGGGCAGGTCGGGGCGGGCAGCGTCGGTCAGAAGACCCACCGCTTCCTTCCAGCGGCCGTAGCGCCGGTAAGTGCGGGCCAGTTGCAGGGTCGGGTCATATATCCATTCCGGCCGGTTCCCGTCCCGGGCCAGGTGAGCCCACGCCAGCAGTTCTTCCTCCGAGAAGGCGAGGTCCGCTTCCCACCGGGCCACGTAATACGCCGCCGCCCGAGTGCGGTTCTCCCGCTCCTCTTCCGCGTTCAGTATCAGCCGGTCCATCAGCCGGGCCTTCACCGCCGGATGAACCAGGAACCAGCGTTCCTTTCCCGCCGGAAGCTTCCCTCCCTCTTCGAATCGCCACTCTCCGGACAGCACCAGGCCCAGCCGCGCCGCCCTGTCCAGGGCGCCCGCGAATCCCTCCGCACCTCCCGGATGAAGAGCCCGCATCCCCTCCCGCGCCACCGGCAGGGTATAGACCGCGCAATTGCGAAGCCTGCGTAATTCGCGCTCGCCGCATTCCGCCTCGAAGACGCCCAGCAGTTCGTCCAGCAGCATGTCTTGAGCCGTGGCCAATCGAGCTGCCGCCATCGCGGCTTCCTGTTGATCCCACCGGGAAAGATCGGGCACATCGCCCAGGAAATCCTGGAACGACCGGTCCTTGCTCCGCACCAGTCCGCTCGTCCTGCCCGAATAGAACGCAAGAAAGAACTCCAGCATGCGGGGAAGGCCGCCGAGCCGTTCGTGGAGTTGCATGCGCTCCTCCGGACGCAGTTGCGTCTCGAACCGCCGTTCCATGCGGTCCGCCAACCAGAGCCATTCACCCTTGCCTAATGGGGGCAGGGGTTGCGATGCGCCGACCCCGCCGGGCAGCGGGTATCTCGACGTCACGAGGACCTTCAGCCGCTGCCCGTGAGAACCGGGAGCGGCCCAACGGCAGAGCGCCTCCATGCACCGCATCAGTTCCGCATCCTTGAAGCCTGTCCCGCCGGGCGCCAGGTTCTGCTCGAAATCCTCCAGCACCAGCACCATCCCGAGTCGCCCTCCCACTTCCTCGCTGAACGACTCGAGCCGGGCGGCAATGTCCTCTTCGTCCCGCTTTATCTCATCGATGCGGCGTCGAACGGCATCGGCCCTCTCCTTGGCGTCGGGTCTCGCTTCGCCATCGGATTGCCGGTCCTCCGCCATGTCCCGTGCGGCCTTGCGGGCCAGCCGGACCAGTTCCGACCAGATGCGGCCGGGGGTGATCCCGCCTATGAGGACGGCGGACTGGTAGCCCCTGTCCTGGAGAATCTCCACGGCCTTGGCCGCAAGGGAACTCTTGCCCAGTCCCGCGGGACCGTAAACGGTCACGAGGGGCGTCCCGGCATCCCTGAGAGCCCGGAGCAACTTTCGCCGCTCCGTTCTTCTGCCCACGAATTCGCCGGGATCGAGCGGGGCCATCCATACGTTCCGGCCCGTGACGGTTTTACGCCCAGCTTTGGGTACGAACGGCTCACCGGCCGGGGCGATGACGGATTCAGCGGCCTTTTCCCTCATGAACAGGATGGGGGTGGCCCACTCGATCCCGGTGGACCCCTTGCCGGCAAGCCGGTCCGACCACGCAGCCATATGCAGCCGGGAAGCGCGGAAGGCGGCGACGGGAACGGCCGGGTCCGCCGCGATGCATCCGTAGAA
>CAYOVG010000298.1:0-8960 GCA_964407285.1 uncultured Syntrophobacteraceae bacterium | reverse complement strand
ATACTCCACTCCAAACTCACTTTGGAGTTGCTCGACATGATCCTTGATGATGGATACGAAGTTGGTCTTATCCTCCGTGTTGCCGCTAAGCGGCTTCATCAGTAAAGGGATGCCGGACTCGTTTTCCGCAATCAGATCCAACACGACCTGATTGAGATCGGGCCGATGATCCCGGCTATAGCCTCGGGTGATGTGAATCTCTCCTTCCCCCGCACCACTCTCAGAGTTGTAGACTCCATCGACATGCAAACTGGTTGAGTCAAGATGGACCGATTTGGGCTTCAGATCCAGCACCTTGACTGCATTGGCGGCTATAAGGCAGTAAAGAGGCGTCAGCCCGAACCGATGGAGTTCGTCAAGGGCTCTGCCCAGCACATCGTCATTGAGATGCTCGGGCTTGATTCCCTTCGCGATCAACCGCTCAGTGGGCTTACTCTCAAAGAAGAGGGGAACGAGGTAGAGCTGATGATTGACAAACCCCAATCCGTTCAACACCATTGCCTTCACTGCCTGCCCGATCGAGACGATTCTCCTTTCCCCATCCTGCTCGCCGGCTCCGTCAATCACCTCGCCTATCCCCAACTCATCGTACATCCCGGCCACCAATCCAAGGTGGTCAAGTATCTTGCTCGCGTATTGCTCTGACAATTCTGCTACTTCCCTCTATTGTTTTTTTGAGGGTTGTATCCCACTACTCCCAATATTTCAACTTTATTGACTTTTGTGTGCGGAATGTCGGATGGAGAAAAAGCGAAGGGGCGACTGCCTGCAGGGCATTCGTTCTATAATTCGTTCTATAGGAGGCTGTCCGAGAATGCCATTTTCCGCGGTTTTTGTCATCGTAAGTACCTGAATTTACGATTGCGAAATTGCCGGAAACCGAGTTCGCCGACAGCCTCCTGGATATCCATTCACATGCCTCATAGATAATACTTGTGCAGGTAATCCGATACCATGCGTTGCGTGTTGAAAACCGGCGCGATGTCGGCGATGGAACTCTTCATGATCGATGTCCAGCGCCTGGGGTTGGCGTAATACGTGGTCACCATGTCGTCGAGGTCGTGGTAGAGGTCGGCCGCGGCTTCCTCATCCGTCTGGTCCTCGTCGTCGCCGATCGCCCATCCGTTGATGCGGTTTTTGCAGGCCTCCCGCCACCACCCGTCCAGAACGCTCATGTTCATCCCGCCGTTGAAGACGACTTTCATGCCGCTGGTTCCACTGGCCTCGCGGGGCCGGCGCGGGGTGTTGAGCCACACGTCCGTTCCCTGGGTCATCAGGGACGCCAGCCAGATGTTGTAGTTGGGAATAAAGACCAGGCGGAGCCGCTGTTCGTATTGCTTTTGGATCTTGATGATTTCCTTGATGAGTTCCTTACCGGCGTGGTCCTGGGGGTGCGCCTTCCCGGCGAAGATGAACTGCACCCGGTCGAAGGAAAGGTTCAGCAGGTATTCGATGTCGGTGAAGATGAGGGTGGCGCGTTTGTACGCCGTGGCCCGCCGTGCGAAGCAGATGGTGAGGAATTCCTCGCTGAACCCGGCCCCGGTGGCGGAATTCACATAACTAATGAGGCGGCGCTTGGCGGAGAGCTTCGCCTGCCGGACGGCGTCGTCGGGTATTTGGGTCGCCTCGCTGAGCGCCTGGGGCTGCTGCCTCCAGTTGGGAATGTGGGCGTCGAAGAGCGCCTTGAATTCGGGACCCGTCCAGCTCAGGTGATGCACTCCGTTGGTTATGTGGCCGATGTCGAAGCGCGGAAACATCTGGCGGGAAATCTCCCCGTGCAGTTCGCTCACCCCGTTGGCGGCTCGCGAAAGCGTGAGCGCCAGAACGGTCGTATTCAGGACGTCGTCTCCCGCCAGCTTGCGGATGTTGGACGGCAAGTACGGCCCGATAAGCGACTGCACCTGGTCGTAGGAGAACTTGTCGTGCCCCGCCGGCACGGGCGTATGGGTCGTGAAAACGCATTTCTCGCGCACCCTCTCCTCGACCCCGTTGTTGTCCCGCAGCAGAGCCAGGGTAAGGAAAACCGCGTGCCCCTCGTTCATGTGAAAAGTGGTGATGCCCGGCTCCAGTTTCTTGAGCACCAGGTAGCCGGCTATCCCCAGTACGGCTTCCTGGCAGATACGGGTGTGCTGGTCTCCGCCGTAGAGATACTGGGTGATGAGCCGGTCCTCGGGGGCGTTCATGGGCAGGTCGGTATCCAGGAAATAAACCGGAACGCGGCCGCCCCGGATTCCGATCTGGTTGTACTTCCAGACACCCACGTGTACGTTCCGGCCGGCTATCTGGACGACCACCGTGAACGGAAGAGGCTCCATGAAAGCTCGGGGATCGAAGTAGGGGTAGAGTTCCTCCTGCTGCCCGAACGGGTCGATGAGCTGGACGAAGTAGCCTCGTTTATACAACAGCGTGACGGCCACCAGCGGAACGTTCAGATCGGCGGCCGATTTGATGTGGTCCCCCGCCAGGATTCCAAGGCCCCCGCTGTAAGTTGGCATATTTTCGTTCAACCCAATTTCCATGCTAAAATACGCGATCTTCATCGGTAACTCATCTCCAGACGGCTGTTGGTCTCGAAAGGGGAATCCGGGCCGCAATCCATGCCCATCCAGCACCCGAGACGCCTGATGCCTGATAGTGGATGTCGGATAGCGGATTGTCCATCCGGCATTCAGTATCGGGAATCAAGCATCTTCTCCTCATCTGCCCCACCCTTAGAATATAGTAAGATATTCTCGAAATATAAACGAGTTCAATCCTATATGTTTTTGTTCCGCAGGAAAAGGGATACTTACATAATAAAGCCGGAAATTAGGAAAAATTTATCGAAACGCCATTGACCCTATCCTCAAGTCATTTTAGAATCACCACACTGCTGGGATTGTGGCGGGCTTTTGCCCGGCCGACAAGGAAATCTTACGGGCAGTCCGGGATATACCTTCCTGCTGAAAGCCGTTTTGCGTGGGTTATTTATTGACCGCGTTGTCCCCGACAATTCGCTTCCGCGGATGCGTGCATGGGTATGGACCGGCGGATTCGAGGCGGCCGTGTGCGGGAGGAAATCCGGGCTGGACGCGTCTGTACGGGCGTCGTAAGATGGCGTGACGTGACGGCGGGGAGTGGCGTGAAACGGCCTTCCCGGTCGCGATTGATCCGTTTTTCCGTAGAGCGCTTTTCATGAACGCCGGCAATCCGCTTGAAGCCGCGAATGTAATATAACTATGCGAAGATCGTGTTATTTTTCTCATGATGATGGGCTCCTTTTCGTGAGTGAGGTTAGGGATGGCAGCGAAGGAAATTCAACTTTGGATTGATGACAAGAAAATAAAGGCGAAACCGGGACTAACCATTCTGGAAGCCGCCGGCCGATCGGGAATATCCATCCCGAGCCTCTGCGCGCACCCGGTGCTTAAGCCGAGCGGTTCCTGCAGGCTCTGCGCCGTCGAGATAGACGGCTACAGGGGCCTTCCGGCCGCATGTACGACCCCCGTGGCGGAAGGGATGAAGGTCCGCACTTCCACCCGGAAGGTCCGGGATTTCCGGCAGGAGATGCTGCGGATGCTCCTTCAGGAGCACCCCAGGGACTGCCAGGCATGCCCGAAGAACAGGATGTGCGAGTTGCAGCGGCTGGTGGAAAGCGTCGGGATCGACTTTCCGTACGCGCCGCCGTCCGGAGCGCGCCCTCCCGTGAAGCCCGGAGGCGCCTACTTCGAGCGGGACTACAGCCTGTGCGTGCATTGCGGGCGATGCGTGAGGGTGTGCCATGAAGTTCGGGGCGCGCGAGCCATCGTTTTTCGCGAAATCGGAGGCCGCCCGGAAGTGAGCACGCCGTTCGACCGGCCCCTCGAGGATGCGGGCTGCCAGTTCTGCGGGGCGTGCGTGGATGTGTGCCCCACCGGAGCGCTACGCGAAAACCTCGGCGCTTTCCGCGAGGAGCCGCACCGGACGGTCCAGGATATCTGCGGCTACCTCGCCGATATCATGCTGAACCTCTACACGAAGGAACAGCCTCTCAACCAGGTTTCGGCCATCTGTCCCGTCTGCACCGCCGGCTGCCGGATGAAGCTGGAAATCAACGACGCGGGGGAAATCGTCCGGTCCACGCCGGACATCGAAGGACCGGCCAATCACGGGCAGGCCTGCGTGCAGGGCCGTTTCCTCCTGAAGACTTCCGCGAACCGGCCCGACCGTCTCGGAACCCCCCTGGCGAGAGATAAGGACAGCGGCGAATTCGTCGAAACGGACTGGGAAAACGCGTTGAACCTCGCGGCGGAACGGTTCAAAGGCTACGCTCCCGGCGAAGTGGCGGTTCTCACCGACGGCGCCGCGACGAACGAGGAGCTCTACCTCCTCCAGAAATTCGCCCGGACCGCCCTACGCACCAACGCCCTCGGCTGCCTGTTTCCTCCGGGGTACTACCACGCCTCGAAAGCGCTGCGCGAAGACATCGGCATGGTCGCCGCCTCCAACAGCTTCGACGACCTGGCGCAGGCGCGGTGCATCCTTGCCGTCGGCTTCAATCCCGCGGCGAGCCAACCCATCATCGGGGTCCGGATTCGCGAAGCCGTCATGAACGGCGCAAAGCTCATCGTCGTCAATCCCGCCGGCACGGGCATCGCCCGTTATGCGGACGTGCATCTTCCCTGCGCTCCCGGGACGGAGTTCGCGCTCGTCTCGGGGCTCCTTCGCGCCATTATCGAACAGGACGGAATCGACTCCGCTTTCGCATCCAGGAACGCAACGGAGCTCGACGCGCTCAAGGCGGGCCTGGCGGACTTCGACCTCGCCAAGGTATGCGCCGTAACCGGCGTTTCCCATGAAACCATGGCGGAGGCGGCGAACATCATGGTCTCGGTCCCGAGCATCGCCGTGGTTTACGGACTGGGAACGGCCGCTCTGCCGTCCGCGCCCGACATAATCCACGCCCTCACGACCCTGATCCATGCGAAGCAAAGCTTCGGCACGGACGGCGGGGGTATTTTTCCCGCGCTCGGCACGGCCAATGCCCAGGGAGTCTGGGATATGGGAATGATCTCGGACCTCCTTCCCGGGCAGATCGACCTGGCGGACAAGAAGGAGCGCAAGCGATTCAGCAGCGCATGGAAGGCGGAAATCGAGGAGCAGGTCCCCGCATGCCTCTTCGAGGACCTCGCTCAAGGGAAGATCAAAGCGCTCTTTGTGGCGATGGAGAGCCGCAACGAGGAGTTGCTCGAGCGTATCCGGCCGCTCATGGGCGGCCTGGAGTTCGTCGCGCTCATGGATGTCGTGGCTCCGAAGAGCGGGACGAAGGCGGACGTGGTGCTCCCCATGGCTTCCCTGCTGGAAAAGGAGGGCTCGATCACCAGTCTCGAAAGAAGAGTGCAGGCCGTCCATCCGGCTTTGCCCCGGTTCGGAGATTCCCAATCGTTGCAGTGGGTCCTGGCGGAACTGGCCCGCCGGATGGGGGTGTCCGGTTTCGCGGCCGACAAGCCTGAAGCCGTCTTGAAGGAGATTGCGCGGCTGGTTCCCCAGTACGGCGGCATCACGGCCAAGCGGCTTCAGAACGCTCCGCTTCAGTGGCCGTGCGCCAACAGCAAGCAGAAAGGGACGCCGGTTCTCTTCACGGACGGCAAACTCGCATGGAGAAAATGGAAACCCGAGTCCGCCTCGCTTTCGGTTCCGGAGAGGACCGCCGAGTATCCCTTCCGGGTCATTGCCGTCGAGAGTCTCGCCCCTTACACCGACGGCCCCCTGCCGGCCGAGGAGGCGCGGACCGCGGCCGCACTGAACGGCGCAATCGTGATGAACCCCGCCGACGCCTTCACCAGGGAGCTGAAGGTGGGAGAGGATGTTCGGCTGAAGCACAGCCTCGGGGAGGATGTCGGCAGGCTGGCGGTGAGCATGCGGACGCCGCCGGGCTCCGTCGCCGTGTCCGCGGACATGGGCTGCAAGGTTATCAAAGGGTTGAACCTGGTGATTAAAATCAGCTTCGCTGGAGTGGAGAACAAGTAGATATGTTTCCCGTTGTCGAACACGAAAATTTGGCTCCCGCCGTACACCGGCTCGCCATCAAGGCGCCCCTGGCGGCGGAGAAAGCCCGGCCCGGCCAGTTTGTGATTCTCATCGCCGATGACAAGGGGGAGAGGGTCCCCTTCACGATCAGCGGATGGGACACCGAGGCGGGCACCGTGGATTTCGTCTTTGTCGAGGTGGGAAAGACCACCCGGCAACTGGCGGCTTTGAAGGTGGGAGACGGGCTGCATACGTTTGTCGGCCCGCTTGGCCGCCCCGCCGAGGTGGACCATTACGGGCGCGTTGCGGCCGTGGTGAGCGGCTACGGTATTGCCGCCATGGTTCCCATACTGAGAGCGCTCAAGGAGAAGGACAACCACGTCACCACCATCCTTCAGGCCCCGGACCGCGAACGGCTTTTCGGCGAGGCGGCCTTGAGAGAGGTGAGCGACGAAGTCCGGCTCGCCATAGGGGTGGACGGTCGGGACATGAATGCGAGCGCCACGGTCGCCATGAGAAGGGTCCTCGAGCAGCACCCCCGGCAGCGGACTGACCGGGTGGTGGCCATGGGTTCTCTTTGCCTCATGCGGGTCATCTGCGACATGACTCGTCCCCTGAAGATCAAAACGATGGTGCACCTCACGCCGCTCATGGTGGACGGCACGGGAATGTGCGGGGCCTGCCGCCTCAGCGTGCGGGGGCGCAACCGTTTCGCCTGCGTGCACGGACCGGAGTTCGACGGTCACGAGGTGGACGGCTGGGAGGTGATCATGGCGCGGCGCTGCACCTATGCCGATGAGAGCATTTTGCAGCAGGGCTTCCAATGCCGCGGGTGTTCCCAGTGGTGAAAGGCGGTTGCGCGTTGTGCGCCACGGGTCGCGGGTTGCGAGTCGCATGTTGCGCGCCGTGGGTTGCGGTTGCGCGCTGTGGATTGCCGTATACCACGGATTCGGATACCCGGATTCCCTTTCTTGCAGGTTTTTTGTAGGAGCGGCTTCCAGCCGCGAGCGGGGCGGCATGCAGGAAAGATTCCTGGATATCGAATGTTGGATGTCGGGTGAACCGGACACCATCCACTATCCGGTATCAAGCATCCGGCATCCGCCTCTTTCACGGGAGTTTCAAACATGACTGAAACGAAAGATCCTGGCGAGCCCAAGGGCGCCAGGGAGAAAAAACCCGGAATCAACCTGAATCGGGTGGAGATGCCCAAGCAGGAACCGGAAATCCGGCGGCGCAATTTCGAAGAGGTCGCCACCGGCTATACGCATGAAATGGCCATCGAGGAAGCCAACCGGTGCATCCAGTGCAAGAAGCGGTTCTGCCAGGAGGGGTGCCCGGTGAACATCGATATTCCCGACTTCATTGCGGCTCTTCGCAAAGGGGATGTCGAGGGGGCTTCCCGGGTTCTCAAGAAGAAGACGTCGCTTCCCGGCATCTGCGGCAGAGTGTGCCCGCAGGAACTCCAGTGCGAATCGGTGTGTATGCTCAACAAGAAGGGCGCGCCGGTGGCAATCGGCCGTCTCGAGCGCTACATCGCCGACTGGGAGCGCACGCAGGGTGAGGTGAAGCTTCCGGAAATGGCCCCCTCGACGGGGAAGAAGGTGGCCGTGGTGGGTTCCGGCCCCTCGGGACTGACGGTGGCTTCGGACCTCGCCATTTACGGGCACCATGTCACCATGTTCGAAGCGCTGCACGTGGGCGGAGGGGTGCTCATGTACGGCATTCCTGAGTTCCGGCTCCCCAAGGCGATCGTCCAGCGGGAAGTGAATTACGTCCAGTCGCTCGGCGTGGAGTTGCTCCTTAATACAATCATCGGCATCAACTACAGCCTGGATGAACTGCTCAACGGCAAGTTCGATGCCGTCTACCTGGCGACGGGCGCTGGGCTTCCCATGTTCCTGGGGATTTCGGGAGAAAACCTCAATATGGTGTACTCCGCCAATGAATTCCTCACCCGCACCAACCTGATGAAAGCCTACCTCTACCCGGAATACGCCACTCCCGTCAAGATGGGCAGGCGCGT
Source organism: uncultured Syntrophobacteraceae bacterium (assembly GCA_964407285.1). GTDB lineage: Bacteria > Desulfobacterota > Syntrophobacteria > Syntrophobacterales > Syntrophobacteraceae > CAYOVG01. Next base: position 946 of record CAYOVG010000298.1, on the reverse strand, counting down.
GGCGGTGATCGGCGGCGGCAACGTGGCCATGGATGCGGCGCGTTGCGCGATCCGGCTGGGGGCCCAGGAAGTGGACGTCATCTACCGGCGCTCCCGCGCGGAAATGCCCGCGCGCCATGAAGAAGTCGAAAACGCCGAGGAAGAAGGCATCATCTTTCATTTTCTATGCAACCCGACGGCTTTCCTGAGCGACGGGCGAAACAACGTCGCTGGCATGGAACTGGTGCGCATGCACCTGGGAGAGCCCGACGCGAGCGGCCGCCGCAGGTCTGCGCCTCTGCCCGGAAGCGAATTCATCATGGATGTGGACACGGTGGTGGTATCGCTCGGAACATCGCCCAATCCGCTCATCGCCTCCACCACGCCGGACCTGGAAACCACGCGCAAGGGGACGGTGGTGACGGACAAGAGCGGCAAGACGTCGAAGGCGCGGGTCTGGGCGGGCGGAGATATCGTCTCCGGCGGCGCAACGGTCATCAGCGCCATGGGAGAGGGCCGTATCGCGGCATCGGCGATGCACGAATATCTGACCGAAGGCGCGAAGAAGATCGTTCCCCCGGCGCCCGAGAAGGAATAGCGGCGGACGGCGTTGAATCCGGTTGAACGCAGAATGAAGAGGTTGGTTTATGACGGACAATAACAAGTCGCAGAGTATGATCGGGTCGGTCATGGTGGTCGGCGGCGGGATCGCCGGCGTGCAGGCCGCCCTGGACCTTGCGGACAGCGGCTATTTTGTGCACCTGGTGGAGAAAAGCGCGGCCATCGGCGGCGTGATGAGCGCTCTGGACAAGACATTCCCCACCAATGACTGTTCAATGTGTATTCTCTCCCCGAAACTGGTGGAATGCGGGCGCCACCCCAATATCGACATCATCACGCTTGCGGAAGTGGAGGGGATTTCCGGAGGTCCGGGCGATTTTCGGGTGAAGGTGCTCCAGAAGCCCCG